>CANROO010000019.1 GCA_947632235.1 uncultured Clostridia bacterium | reverse complement strand
CTCTGGCGGTGCAGTCAACGATGATAGGCCACGCTCCCGAGGTCAAGGAAAAGCTCGAGGAGCTCGGCATAACCGTTATAGACGCCACAAAGCTCACGGCTGACGCTTACAACGAACTGGGCGAGAAGGGCACTGCGGCTCTCCACGCCATTTATACAAGCGTTGAAAAGGGCGATAAGGGGCACGACAATACACATCTTAACCACTTCGGCGCAAAGACCGTTGCAAGTCTTATAGCAAATACTCTCAGAGAGAGCGGAAACGACATAAGCGAATATATAGCCTTCTCGGGCGGAGAAATAAAGGGCATTACCCGTTTTGATTACACCTCTTCTCTTGTCAGGCTCATAGGCGAGGAATACAAGGACAATTCACAGGTCAGCTTCCCGGATGTTGCCGCACTCCAAAAGGATACAACGGCTATATATACAGCCAAGAACATGGGCATAGTAACGGGAGATGACAAGGGCGAATTTCACCCCGATGATGCTATAACATTTGAGGATATGGCAGTCGTTACAGCCAGAGCTCTGGAGGCAAAGGGCATCAGCGTAAACAAGGATAAAGCCGTTCTTGACGGCTATAAGGGCAAGGACAGCCTTAGCGCCTATGCCGAGGACGGCGCAGCCGTTATGTTCAACAGCATAAACAGCGACTTTACGGCGCTTACGGATCCAAAGGCTCCTTTAGGTCAAAGCATTGCATATGCCGTATTCGCCAATGTATATGACATCCTTAATTCGGACGCAGCCACAGGCGAGGCACAGTCCATAGACGAAATAGAAAAGGTAGAGTAAAAGGCTCATAGAGGTGAGACTTATGAACAAAAAGGCATTGTGGGCAATAAGAATCGTTGCCGTGCTTGTCATTATTGGCTCCGTTATATATATCCTCAACAATGAGAGGGAATATAACGAGGCGGAAGAAGAATATACGGAGCTGAACGACTATGTGGAGGAAGCTCCGCAGCCCGAAAACACCGAGGAAAGCAAGGAATTCAGCGTTGATTTTGATGCGCTCAGAAGCATAAATCCCGACCTAGTGGGCTGGATATACGCCTGCAACGGCGCTATAAGCTATCCTCTGGTGCAGAGCAGTGATAATGATGACTATCTGCACACCACCTTCAACGGCAGGCGCAACGGCTCGGGCTGTGTATTCTCGGATATGAGAGATAATGACCTCAATAATTACAACAGCATACTCTTCGGTCACTGTATGCGAAACGGCACAATGTTTGCAAGGCTCATGTCCTACAAAACACCGAGCTATATAACATCCATGCCTTATTTCTACATATATACGCCCGCCGAGAGAAGAAAATACGAGATCTTCTCCGTCTATAAAAAGCTTCCCTCGGATGTTCATGTTGCCTATACGGACGACAATGTGAATGTAGTAGATCTCTATCACGAGATAAGGGCGCTTTCGGACTATGACATAGAGGTGAGCGATGACATAATAAGTGGCAGCGGAGCCATAGCAACGCTTATCACCTGCGATGACCGCAACGACAGCTACAGAGTGGTCGTAAACGGAAAACGAATAGAATAAAAATGCATATAAAGCCACACTTCGGATAAAAATATATCTATATATTTTATAAGGAGTGTGGCTTTTTATGATATTAAATTTAAAAGGAACAGAGGATAAAAAAGCGTGGGAAAGGGCAGGTATAGCTCTTCCGCGCTATGACATCACGAAGCTTGTGAACAACACGAGGAGCTCTCCCGTATGGGTGCATTTCGGCGGAGGAAATATTTTCAGGATATTCATAGGTGGCATTGCCCATAGGCTCATATCAAGCGGTATCATGAACAAGGGCATAATATGTGCGGAGACCTTCGATTATGATGTTATAGACAAAATTTATAAGCCCTATGACAATCTCACGCTTTCCGTCACTCTAGGCTCGGACGGCACAAGCAAAAAAGAGGTCTACGGCTCCGTCACGGAGGGCTTAAGAACGGACAAGCCCGAGGATATAAAGAGGCTGAGAGAAATATTTTCCGCACCCTCTTTACAGCTTGTGTCCTTTACAATAACGGAGAAGGGCTATAACATTTTTTCGGGTAATGATGAATTCCTGCCCTTTGTTCGGAAGGATATAGACAACGGCCCTGAAAAGGCTGTCTCCGTTATGGCAGTTTTGTGCGCTCTTTTGTATGAGAGATTTAATGCGGGCAGATACCCAATAGCGCTTGTGTCCATGGACAACTGCTCTCACAACGGCGACAGGCCCAGAAGTGCCGTTACGGAGATAGCCGACAGATGGTGCGAAAATGGTTTTGTGCCGGGCGAATTTTTAAACTATATAAGAGATGAGGATGTTGTGTCCTTCGTCTGGACAATGATAGACAAGATCACCCCCAGACCTGCCGATGAAACGGCGCGTGAGCTTGAGGAGCTGGGCGTTGAGGCTATGCGCCCCATAGTCACATCAAGGAACACTTATATTGCGCCCTTTGTCAATGCCGAAAGACCCGAATATCTTGTCATAGAGGACAGATTTCCAAACGGCAGACCGCCTCTTGAAAGAGCGGGAGTATATATGACCGACAGAGATAACGTAATGAAGGCTGAGAGAATGAAGGTCACAGTCTGTCTTAATCCCCTTCATACCGCTCTTGCCGTTTACGGCTGTCTTCTGGGCTATTCTTCCATATCCGAGGAAATGCAGGATAAGGAGCTTAAAACACTTGCGGAAACAATAGGCTTCAACGAGGGACTGCCCGTTGCGGAGGCCCCCGATATACTTTCGCCCGAAGCCTTTCTTTCAGAGGTCATAAACGAAAGGATACCCAATCCCTATATACCCGACACACCGCAGAGGATAGCCACAGATACCTCACAGAAGGTGAGCGTGCGGTACGGCGAGACCATAAAGTCATATGTGCGCCGTTTCGGCACGGCGTCCTCTCTTGTGGGCATACCTCTTGCCATTGCCGGCTGGTGCCGTTATCTACTTGGCGTTGACGATGAGCTTAAGCCGTTTGAGCTTTCTCCCGATCCTCTTCTTGACGAATTGAGAGAACACCTTAACGGCATTGAAATAGGTAATCCCTCCTCCTGCAGGGGACAGCTTCGCTTTATACTCTCCGACAAAAATATATTCGGCACAGACCTCTATGACAGCGGTATAGGCGACAAAACTGAAAACATGTTCAAGGAGCTAATAGAGGGCAGGGGAGCAGTCAGAAAAACACTCAAAAAACACCTTAACGGCGATATAAATACAATTAATATTACCGCATCGGTCCAAAATTCAAGCGATAATGAATTTGCCTGAGCGGAACATTTACTGTTTTGTTATTCTGCGTTTCGGTAATTTTATATATAACGAAAGTCAATATACTTGTCTGTAGGGGCGAGCATTGCTCCAAGCTGAGCAATGTGGGCAGTATCGGTAAGCCAATATACTTGCTTGTAGGGGCGAGCATTGCTCGCCCGCCTTCTCAGTCAACTCTGCGAATTGGCTGAGGGGCTTTTTGCAAAAAAAATGAACCTTTCCCTTAAATCCTGCCTCTTATATACAGATGCGCATCAAAAAGGAGTTGAGTTAATGGGAGATAATGAAATAATAGAGAAAATAAGGCGCGGAGACAATTCCGCCGTAGACGAGCTTTATTCAAAATACGCAGGTCAGGCTGTAAGAACGGCTTATCTTATATGCTCCGATATTCACGGCGCGCAGGACATATTTCAGGAAAGCTTTATACAGTGCCTCAAAAGCCTTCATTCTCTCAAGGACCCAAGCTCCTTCAAGTCATGGTTCTACAGAATACTCACAAGGCAGGCGTGGAGATACATAAAGAAAAACAGACCCTGTGTTCCCGTAGAGGAGATATATGAAAACGCGGACTTCTCTTCAAGCGATGAGTATTTTGCGGATCAAAAATATGATACGCTTTACAGCGCCATAAAAAGCCTCAATGACAAACAGCGAACGGCGATAATACTTTTTTACTTCAACGAAATGTCAGTAAAGGACATATCCCGCGCAATGTCATGCAGTGAGGGAACTGTAAAATCAAGGCTGTTTACGGCAAAGTCAAGGCTCAAAAAAATTATCGGTAAGGAGGAACTGAAATGAAAGATCTTGACAGCGAAATAAAACAAGCGCTTAATAAAAAAGCAGAAAATATATCGCCCTCAGACGACCTCCTTATCTGTATAAAGAACAGATTAAATGAGGAAAGGGAGATAAAAAATATGAAAAAGATCAAGCTTACACCAAAGGTAGTCATAGCCGTTGTGTTCACTCTTGCGCTTGCTACTGCGGCAATAGGCGCAGGCAAAATAGCAGTCACGGAATCCCACAGCTATACGAATGATACCATAAAGCATTTTCCCACGCATCAGGAGGTAAAGGACATATTGGGCTATGATGTAAAGTTTACCGAGAAGCTCGGCAACTATGATTTTGAGAGCGCAAGCCCCGCAAGCAGCGAGGATAAGGACGAGAACGGAAATGTTATACATTCCTACAAGGATATTTCCTTCTTCTATACCACCGGCAAGGGCACTCTTACATTGGGCGCAGGTCCTGCTTACGGCGATGCCGACGTAGGACATTATGACGAAGCTATGGATTATAATGGCATAAAGCTCTATTATGACAGCTGTATTTATAAGGCTGTTCCTCCGGAATATGAAAAGACGGCAGAGGATGCAAAGCTCGAAGCCGAGGGCGAACTCCAGATAGGCTACGGCGCCTCGGAATTGAGCGAGGAAAAAACACAGTCCTTAATATGGACCGACGGCGACATAAAATATTGCCTCCTCGATATGGACGCAGAAATCGATAAAGCGGAATTTGCAGATATGGCAAAGCAGATAATAGACGCAGAGTAATAAATAATAAAGGACTATCCTTTCAGCACGAAAAAGGGGCGGAAATTCCGCTCCTTTTTGTTGTACACATTTTTTCAATACCTTATAACAATACAGCGACCGTATGGCTGTATAAGCTTCATATCCCGAAAACACATCCCCAAAATTTAGCAAATTTGTTCTATTGACAATCGAATAAATTTTCGATACAATATAATAAAGGAGATGAGCGACATGAAAAGGCAGTATGTATGTATAGATCTTAAATCGTTTTATGCCTCGGTGGAGTGCGTGGAGAGAGGGCTTGACCCCTTTGATACAAATCTGATAGTGGCAGACCCCGAGCGCAGTGAAAAAACCATATGCCTTGCCGTGTCGCCTGCTATGAAAAAGCTTGGCGTAAAGAACAGATGCAGAGTGTTCCAGATACCGTCCGACATAGACTATATCATGGCAGAGCCGAGAATGAAGCTGTATATAGACTATTCCGTCAGGATATATTCCATATATCTAAGCTACATCGCCAAGGAGGATATACACATTTATTCCATAGACGAGGTGTTTATGGATGTCACCAATTATATGGATATGTACCGCATGGATGCCAGAGCTCTCAGCCGCCGTATAATTGATGACATATATAAAAACACGGGCATAACGGCAACCTGCGGTATAGGCACAAATCTCTATCTTGCAAAGATAGCGCTTGACATAACGGCAAAGCATTCGCCCGACAACATAGGTCAGCTCGATGAAGAAAGCTACAGGCTGGAGCTGTGGGATCACAGACCGCTTACGGACTTTTGGCGGATAGGCAAGGGCACGGCAAAAAGACTGGAGCGCAGCGGAATACTTACCATGGGACAGATAGCCGCGGCAGACGAGGAAATGCTCTACAGGCTGTTCGGCATAGATGCGGAGCTTATAATAGACCATGCGTGGGGCATAGAGCCTACCACTATAGCCGATATAAAAAGCTACAGACCCTCAAGCAGATCCGTAACAAGCGGACAGGTACTGCCCAGGGATTACAGCTATACCGATTGCCGGCTTATAGTAAAGGAAATGACCGAAAATCTCTGTCTGGAGCTTTCCAAAAAGAGGCTTAAGGCAACGGGCATATCTCTTTATCTGGGCTATACCAAATATGCGGCCAAAAAGAGCGACAATATTTCCTGCTCCTTAGGCAGTACTTATGCTTCCTCAAAAAAGCTTGCCTCCGATATGCTGAGGCTCTACGATAGGATAGCCGACAGAAAAGTACCCATACGCAGGCTTAATATAGCTTTTTCCGTTGTAAACGATACTGACGGAGGACAGCTCGACTTGTTTTCGTCCGTTGCCGAAAGAGAACGGGAAAGGGCAATGCAGAATGCAGTGCTGGAGCTTAAGAGCCGTTTTGGCAAAAATGCCGTCATAAGAGGCATGAATCTGGAGGAAGCAGGCACAGCCATTGAAAGAAACAGACAGATAGGAGGGCATAAAAGCGGTGAAAAGACAGAAAATGGACAGGGCGGAAAGGGCAAAGCAGTTTATGGCGTTCGCCGCGCTTAAGGGCTATGACGAGGCAGTCAGGAGGATAGAAAGCGAGTACTCTCCCCGAAGAGAGCTTTCCGAGGATATGAAGGCGGAGCTTGACCGCACATTAAATTCGCTTTCGGAGGGCGACAGAGCCAAAGCCGTATATTTTGACAGAGGAAAATATATTTCCGCGGAGGGCGAGGTGCTCAGAATTGACAGACAGGGCAGAAAAATGTATATAGATGATAAAATACTGCGTATGGACGATATATTTTCATTGTTCAGGTTGTAAATTTCTTTAAATGATGTTACAATATATAGATACGGTATTGAAAGGAGAGCTTGACATGATAAGCAAAAAAACGGCTGAGGCTGTGCTTCTCTGCGCAGTGAGCAGAGGAGCGGAGTTTGCGGAGCTTTTTGTTGAAAACAATGCAAAAAATTCCGTATCTCTTGTCAACGGAAAGGTGGAAAGCGCCAATTCGGGCATTGACAGGGGCTGCGGAATAAGAATAATAAACAAGGAAAGAACAGTATATGTTTATACCAACAATATGGCGGAGGACAATCTTTTAAGGCTTGCATCCGAGGGCGCAGAGGCTATACACGGAAATACAAAGCTTAAAAACATAGTGTTTTCCGCCATGCAATATGATAAGCTTTATACGCCCGAAATTATGCCCGATTCCGTTAAGAAAAGCGATATTGTAGATATGCTTAAGACGGGCAGTAATGCGGCATACGGCTATAATAAGCTTATAACGCAGACGCGTATGGGCTATACGGATTCCTGCCGGAATGTTATAATAGCCAATACGGAGGGGCTTTGGGCAGAGGACGAAAGAGTAAGAACAAGGATAGCCGTTTCCGCGGTGGCTTCCGACGGCAATGAAAAGCAGACGGGTTATTTCGGACCCGGCGCGCTAAAGGGCTTTGAATTTTATGATACCATAAGCATAGAGGATATAGCCAAGGAGGCGGCGCGTTCTGCCGTTACCATGCTCGGGGCAGGCAACTGCCCGAGCGGAAAAATGTCGGTCATAATGGATAACGGCTTCGGCGGAGTGATATTCCATGAGGCCTGCGGTCATGGACTTGAGGCTGCGGCAATAAGCAAGAATGCCTCCGTATTTGCAGGCAAAATAGGACAAAAAATAGCCTGCGAAAGGCTCACGGCAATAGACGACGGCACCATACCCGGAAGCTGGGGCAGTATCAACATAGACGACGAGGGCGTGAAAAGCAGAAAAAATATACTAATAGAAAACGGCATATTAAAGGGCTATATGACGGACAGATACAACGGCGGTCTTATAGGCATGGAGCCTACGGGCTCTTCAAGGCGCGAAAGCTATAAATTTATGCCGGTTTCCAGAATGACAAACACATATATAGCGCCGGGAACGGACAAAAAAGAGGATATTATAGCCGATACGGAGTACGGTCTTTATGCAAGGTATATGGGCGGCGGTTCAGTAGACCCCGCAAGCGGAGATTTCAACTTTGCCGTGAACGAGGCTTATATAGTAAGAAACGGTAAAATATGCGAGCCTGTGCGCGGAGCAACTCTCATAGGCAAGGGCAGTGATGTGCTTCTCAACATAGACAGAATATCAGACAACTTGGCGCTTGCCGAGGGTATGTGCGGAGCATCCAGCGGCAGCATACCCGTGTGCGTGGGTCAGCCCATGATAAGAGTGCAGAATATAACGGTGGGAGGCAGAGAATGATGGACATAGATGCTTTGAAAAAACAGCTTTTTGAAAAAGCACGAAAAAAGGGCTTTGAGGACTGTGAGCTGTATTACAGCGAAAATTCCCACTCATCCGTGAGCGTTTACAAGGGCAAATTGGAAAAATATCAGAACAGCCAAACCGGAGGCTTCTGCTTCAGAGGCTCATATAACGGCAGTATGGGCTATTATTTCAGCGAAACAACGGATATCGACATTGACAGCGTTATTGACAATGCCATGGCAAATGCGGACATAACAGACACGGATAATAAGGAATTTATATCCGAGGGCAGTAAAAGCTACAGCAGTGTAAAAATATACAATGACGCCCTTAACGGACTGACCGTGGAACAAAAGCTTGAAACGGCGCTTGAAATGGAGCGTTCGGCTTTGGACTATGACAAGAGGATAAGGCCCGAAAGGGCTTCGGTATCTACGGGAGAAGGCAGTGTATATATTGCCAACACAAAGGGACTGGAGCTTTCCGAAAAACGCAATTATGCATTGGCAAGCGTTTCGGTAATGGCAGAGGAAAACGGAAATACAAAGAGCAAATATGAGCTTTTTGTCGGAAATGATATTGAAGATCTCGATCCTGCAGGTCTTGGCATTAGCGCAGCAAAAAAAGCGGTATCCGCTTTGGGTGGTTCGCCGGTCAAAAGCGGAAGCATGAATATCATACTCTCAAATGAGGTCTTTGCGGATATTTTAGGCTGTTTCCTGCCCGTGTTCTATGCCGAGGAGGCGCATAAGGGCTTTTCTGTACTTAAGGATAAGACGGGCGAAAGGATAGCCTCCGATATTCTTACGATACGGGACGACCCTCTTATTGACGGAGGCTTTGCATCCTGCTCCTTTGACAGCGAGGGAACGGCGTCTTACGGCAAGAATGTTATAGAAAACGGCGTGCTCAAAACCCTGCTTTATAATCTCAAATCGGCTGCAAGGGACAATGTGCGTTCTACGGGCAACGGCTTCAAGGCGAGCTTTAAAAGCGCCGTTATGACCTCTGCCACAAATTTCTTTGTTGAAAAAGGCAATAAAACGCTTGACGAGGTGATGAAAAAAACGGGCGAGGGCTTATTCATAACCGATGTTGCGGGACTTCATTCGGGAGCCGATAGAATTTCAGGAGATTTTTCTCTTGCCGCTGAGGGCTTTAGAATAGAAAACGGCGTTATAACATCTCCTGTGGATCAGATAACGATTGGCGGTAATTTTTACGATATGCTTAATAATATAACAGCTATTGCCGATGACCTTAAATTTTTTGCCTCTGTAGGCTCCCCGTCCGTTGCCGTGAAAAATATGACCGTAGGCGGACTTTGATGCGTTATTAAATACTATTTACCCGGGAGAAAATATTATGATTGACAGCCTTATTTTTGATCTTGACGGCACGCTTTGGGATGCCACGGAGATGATATGCAAAACATGGAATATAATACTTAATGAATATCTGCAGGTTAAGCGTGAGCCCATTACGGTGGAGGAGCTTACTCACTGCATGGGTCTGCAGCTGGATGTTATCGGCAGAAGACTTTTTCCCAATACTGCCGAATACCTTAGAATTGAGCTTATGGACAAATGCTGTGCTTTGGAGTGCGAATACCTTGCCAAGTACGGGGGCAATCTATATCCTAAGCTGGAGGAAACTTTGGAATATCTCAGCGGTAAATATCGCCTTTTTGTGGTCAGCAACTGTCAGGAGGGTTATATTGAAAGCTTTTTTAAGGGACATAATGTAGGCTTGTATTTCACCGACTACCTTTCCGCAGGCGAAACAGGACTTTCAAAGGGTGAAAACAATAAGCTCATTATTGAAAGAAATAAGCTGAAAAGCCCCGTGTATGTGGGCGACACCCAAGGCGATAAGCAGTCTGCGGACGACGCGGGCATACCCTTTGTATACGCCGCCTATGGCTTCGGCAAACCAGATGGCTACGATTATATAATACACAAATTCAGCGAACTTTCGGATATATTCTAAAAAAATAACGACATCTATATGGGTGATTAGTTCACATAGAAGCTTGTAGGGGCGAGCATTGCTCGCCCGAAAAATATATACAATAAGTATTTATAGACACCAAAAAGGACAGCCTCACGCTGTCCTTTTCAAATTATATTTATTATATTTACGCCTTGCTTTCTTTCCTGCCGTATACCATATAATAAACTATAGGCACAAGCACAAGATTTACTATCATAGCTATGAGCAGACCGAAAAGCATAAGCACTGCCATAGGCACGAACAATGCGTCGCCGAAAAGGGCAAGAGGCATAAGTCCGAGTACGGTAGTCATTGTACTCATCATTATAGGTCTTAACCTCTGACCTCCCGCGCTTCTGCACGCTGTTTCGATGTCAAGTCCCTTGTCGACCTCATTGGTTATGCAGTCAATAAGCACTATGGCATTTGCAAGCACGCAGCCCAGCAGACTGACTGCGCCTATAAGAGCAAATAAACTCAACGGTTGTCCGGTTATCATCAGCGCCGTAAATCCTGCCGCCAGTCCGAAGGGCATTGATATGAATACTATGCCTACTTTTCTGAATGAACCGAACTGTATAAGCAGTATTATAAGTATGAATATAATTGCCACAAGAGCCGCAACGCCTATGTTTGCAAGCACTTCCTCGAAGAATATCTTTTTCTTGCCCGATTTTTCAATAGTAACGCTTTCGGGGAATTGGTCGATATTTTCTTCAATCTGCTTTTCAAGCTCTGTCTGTATGTCCAGATCGCTGACCTTTGAACTGTTGTAGCAGCCGACTATTCTTCCTCGTCTGCCGTCTATACGCGAAAGCGAGGTTATCTGTGGCTTTAATGAAACATCGGCAAACTGAGATACGCTGTGTTTGTTTCCCGTTATGGAAGACTTCACTTTGAGTTCCTTTATCTGTTCGCGCGAGTCAACATTTGTATCCAGCACTATGTCATATTCCTTGTTTCCGCTTCTGTATGCAGATACCGTTCTTCCCATAAGAGCTATATTAAGCTCGTTCTGCGCCTCTGCTTCGGTAAGTCCCAGACTGTTGAGCCTGAGCGAATCCATATTAACATAGTAGCTGTAGGTTGCAAGCTCGTTATTGTTCCTTACGCCCTTTGTGCCGTCTATGTTCACAAGCATATCGTTTATCATCTCTGCGGCAGTGTTGAGATCCTCGGTATTGTCCGAATATATCTTCATCTCAACAGGCTTTGAATTGAGCGTCATTATGCCAAGCTCCTCGACCAGCATGGAGGCTCCGCCGACTCTACTGTTCAGCTCCTCTTGCAGGAAATCTACCATTTCGCCTGCATTTTTAAATCTGTCGCTCTTTGAAAAATCAGCCCTCATGAGAATATCGCCAACATTATCTCCTGCGCCCTTTGGTAGTATGGAGTAGTCGTATCTCGGTATAACAGCGCCTACACCGCTTAAATAATATTGAGTTTCAGGCTGTTCATCGAGCACAGCCTCTATGTTGTTGACTATCTCTCTTGTTCTTTCAAGACTGTCTTCGTTGTCACACTGCACATCAATAGTTATAATGTCCTTGCCCGCCATAGGCACGATCTGTTTTTCAAGCGTGAATACAGATGAAAACAGCACAAGCACAAATATGACTGCGCACAATATAGTTGTTTTTCTGTGCTTGAAAGCGTGTTCAAAAAGACTGTCATATATTCTCTGTGAAAATGGCTTTTTGCCTGTTTTCTTTTCCTTTGTCTTGTCAAGGAAGAAATAGCTCATTACGGGCGTAACGCATATCGACACCAGATATGAAGCCACAAGACAGCATATTATTACAACGGGGAATGTTATGGCAATTTGTCTGTATGCTCCGGGAAGCGTAAGTATAGAGCTGAATGCAAG
Organism: uncultured Clostridia bacterium; assembly: GCA_947632235.1. Taxonomy (GTDB): domain Bacteria; phylum Bacillota; class Clostridia; order Lachnospirales; family CAG-274; genus Gallispira. The sequence goes on along the minus strand of CANROO010000019.1, from coordinate 12,830 downwards.
CACTGCCGTAAGCATGGATATGAATACGGGCAGGGCAACGGAAGCCGTACCCTTTGCCGCCGCTTCTTTTTTGTCCATACCGCTGTCTATGTTTTTCTGTATTGCATCGCTTACAACCACGGCATTGTCAACCAGCATACCCAGCACGACTATGAGCGAAGCAAGAGAAACAAACTGTATCTCAAAGCCCATTATATATGTACATATAAAGCTTGCAAATATAGACAGGGGAATTGCAAATGAAACAACAAGTGCATTTCTGAAATTCATACCTATCATTATAACTATTATTACAAGTACTATAGACTCTATAAGATTTATAACAAAGTCGTTTATGGAGTCCTGAACATCGTCGGGTTGTAAAAATACCTTGTTTACAGTTATGCCCACGGGAAGGGAAGCGTTGTACTCGTCTATAGTGCGGTTTATTTCATCGCCTACGCTCACAACATTAAGACCTTCCTGGAAATATACAGCAAGAACTGTTGAACGCTGATTGTTATATATGAAATATCCCTCGTCGTCGGGGACCTCGGTTGTTATGTCGGCTATGTCCGAAAGCCTTGTTACAATATAGTCGTCGTTTGTGCTGACAATTATATTCTTTATCTCGTCAATGCTGTCAAACTGCCCCGATGTGTTTACATTTATGCTGTTGCCGTCCGCCGTAACGGAGCCTACGGGGAGCGTTGTGTTGTGATATTCTATGAGCTGTGCAAGCTCGGCAAGTGATACATCTATGTCGTTGAGTTTTTCAATGTTTACATTTATTTTTATCTGCGAAGGCACATCTCCGTAGGTATCTACCTTTCTTATGCCGTCTATAAGCCTTAATCTGTTGCTTATCTCTCTGCTTCTGTCGGAAAGCTCATCGCTTGAAATATTGTCGCCCGTAACCGCAAGTATAAGTCCTGCCGTGTCCATTATGTCGTCGTCAACGGTAATGGAAGAAACTCCCGATGGAAGCTCGGGCTTAAGGTTGTCAAGCTTCTTTCTCAGCTCGTCAAACTGTTCGTCAACTTCATCCTGAGAAAGGTCCATACTCAGATTAACACTTGTAACGCTGAAGCTGTCGCCCGCCGTAGTGTCGCATTTGTCAAAACCATCCAGCTCCATACATGCGTGCTCTATTTTCTCCGACACAAGTTGTTCCATATCCTCTGCCGATGCTCCGGGATATATGACGGTGACGCTTGCAACAGGGAGGACTACCTTAGGGAAGTGCTGTTTGGGCATCTTGTAGTACGAAAAAGCGCCCGCGCAGAATATCATGAGCATAAGCATTATAACAAGTGATTTTCTTTCTATGAGAGCTTTAAAAAAATTACTGCCTTTCATATTTTCAGCCCTCCGTTTTTACAAGGTCGTTTTCCTTGAGATTTTTTATACCTTCAGTAACAACAATTGCAGCAGGATCGTCTATTTGTATCTCGACCTTATCGCCGTTGAAGTCGCCCAAAACAACCTGTTTTTTGTATATTCTGCTTTCATTGTTTATTGCATAAACATAGTCTACGCCGTCTGAATTGAACACAGCGTCAATAGGCACATAACAGCCTGCTATGCTTCCCGTCACTATCTTAACATTTACGGTTTCACCTATTGTATAATCGCCCGTGAGTCCAATATCCACGGCATATGTCCTAGTCTGCTCATCGGGATATTGCGCTATCGTCTGTATAGTTCCTCTGCCGTCGCCGTTTATTATTGCCGTTCCGCCAACGGCTATATTTTTGTATTCCTCATCGCTTGCGCCTACGGTCACCACAAGCTCGGTGCTCTTTGCCACTACTACGGGATAGCCTGCCGATACAACTTCGCCTTCTTTGAAAGGAAGTTCCATTACATAGCCGTCGCTGTCCGCCTTTATAACGGCGTCGTTTATGCTTTTGGCTGTTATGGCATTTGAAGCCTCTGCGCTTTTAAGTGCCGCGCGAGCGGTTTCAACATCCTTTGTTTTTGATGTGTTGAGGTTTGCAAGGCTCTTTTCAGCCTCTGTCTTTTGCGCTTTTGCAGCGTCAAGCTCTGCTTTCTTGCTTTCAAGCTCCGCCTTGTGTCCTTCGTATGTAGCCTTTGCCGCTTCCAGTTCGGCGGACTTTGTTTTGAATGTGCTTTCAAGTGATTCCAGATCCTTGTCGGCATATCCGCCTACGGCATTAATTTCTCTTGCGGCTTCCAGTTCACCTTCGAGAGTGTCAAGAGCTGTTTTTCCCGCATCTATATTGACCTGTTCGGCTTCAAGTCCAGTTTCAAGAGCCTCTATGCCTTTTTCTCCCGCAGCAATGGATTTTTCAAGAGAGCTTATCTGTGATTTTGCATTTGCAATATTTGTGTCATATGTGCTTATTGTCTTGTCAAGAGTTGCCTGAGCCTGATCTCTTGTGTTTCCGCCTATGGAAGCCTGATACTCCATAGAAGTGGTGTCAAGCTTTGCAAGCACATCGCCTGCTTTGAACTGCTGACCTTTTTCAACACATATCTCGGCTATTTTTCCGGGCGCAAGAAATGAATAATTCTTGGTTTCCTTTGCCTTTACAATGCCTATGTAGCTGTAGCCCGACATAACGCTTTGCTCCGCAACGGGTTCAGCCTTCACTATTTTTGCTGCGGCTTCCTTTTCTTCGTTGTCATTTGACTTTCCGCATCCGCTTACAGCAAGCGCCATGCACATTATCACAGCTATGGGCAGTATTCTCTTTTTCATATATGTAAAACCTCCCGATAATTTTATTCTACCTTCTATTTTATTACTTTTTTTTGTAAAATTCAATGGTCAGTATTATACACAATGTATAATAATACTCATTTTTAGCCTATATGTTGTTTATTACACAAATACTTGAAAATTGCCCCAAAATGTGTTAAAATTATTACGGAAGGGAGGAATAGCCTTTGAATAACAATACGGATATGAGAGTGGTAAAAAGTAGAAATGCCATTAAAAATGCTTTTTTAGACCTTATGGAAGAAAAGGGCTATGCCAATGTAAGCGTTACGGACATAGCAAAAAGAGCACAGATAAACAGAAAGACATTTTATATACACTATGAAACCAAGGAAATACTTTATAATACCATTGTGGATGAATTTATTGAAGTGCTTTCGCCCACTCTTGAGGATATTCCCCGTTTAAAAGGAAAAATGCAGAGACGATACATAGAGCATCTTCTGGATAAATTCAAGGAATATAAAAGAGATTTTAATGTACTCATAAACGACAATACCAACAGTGACTTTGCAAACAGACTTAAGAAAAAATTCAATTACGATATAATTTCAAAGACACATATAACGGAAAAAACAAGAGGAACAAACTTTACGCCCGAGCTTCTCATGGAGGCTTATTTCTATCTTTTCATGGTGTTTGCCAGATGGTGGGTAAACAGCTCCGATATTACCACGGGCGAGGTTGTGGACATGATTGTGGAGTTTTTCTCCCTTAAGACGCTTGAATTTTTGGGTGTGGATTTTACGGGTTATGAAAAGACTAAAATATAAAATATTTGACATTGAGCCAAAATTGTTATACTATGTAAATAGTAATATAAAATTATGGAGGTAATCACTATGTACGATTTTGACGAAATCAAAAATACCGATCCCGATATTGCCGAAGCGATAGACGCGGAGCTTACAAGGCAGAGGAACAACATCGAGCTTATAGCTTCGGAGAACTTTGTTTCAAAGGCTGTTATGGCAGCTATGGGTTCACCGCTTACCAACAAATATGCCGAAGGTTATCCGGGCAGGAGATATTACGGCGGTTGTGACAAGGTGGATATAGCGGAGAATATTGCAAGAGACAGAGCTTGTAAGCTTTTTGGCGCAGAGCATGCCAATGTTCAGCCTCACTCGGGCGCACAGGCAAATATGGCTGTATTTTTTGCAGTACTTAAGCCGGGCGATACCGTTCTTGGCATGAATCTTGCTCACGGCGGACACCTTACTCACGGTTCGCCCGTAAATATGAGCGGCAAGCAGTACAATATAATACCCTACGGCGTTAAGGAATCCGACGGCACTATAGACTATGACGAGGTAAGAAGACTTGCGCTCGAGCATAAGCCTAAGCTTATAATTGCAGGCGCAAGCGCTTATTCAAGGATAATTGATTTCAAGACCTTCAGCGACATTGCCAAGGAAGTAGGAGCTTATCTCATGGTAGATATGGCTCATATAGCAGGTCTTGTTGCAGCAGGGCTTCATCCCAATCCCGTACCCTATGCAGACTTTGTTACCACAACTACTCATAAGACCCTCAGAGGTCCCAGAGGCGGTATGATACTCTGCAGTGAAGAAAACGCAAAGCTTATAGACAAGTCTATATTCCCGGGTATACAGGGCGGTCCGCTTATGCATGTGATAGCTGCCAAAGCCGTATGTTTCGGCGAGGCTTTAAAGCCCGAATTTAAGGAATATGCTAAGCAGGTTATAAAAAATGCCAAGGTTTTGAGCGAAAGACTTATAGAAAACGGCTTCAATATAGTTTCGGGCGGTACTGACAATCATCTTATGCTTGTTGACTTAAGACCTATGCACATAACGGGCAAGGAGCTTGAAGCCAGACTTGACGAGGTGGGCGTTACATGCAATAAGAACGCTATACCCTTCGATCCCGAAAAGCCGGGTATTGCAAGCGGTATAAGACTTGGTACTCCCGCCGTTACCACAAGAGGAATGGTAGAGGAAGATATGGTTGAAATAGCCGACATTATCACACTTATTGCCAAGGATTACGAGGGCAATAAGGAAGAAGCAAGAAAGAGAGTAAAGGCTCTTGTTTCAAAGTATCCGCTTTATTGATTACTTTATTAACACCCAAAGGAACCGCGCCTGCGGTTCCTTTATGAATATTTACGGAGAAAAGCTATGAAAAAAAGACACATAATAGGCTTGATAATCGCAATTATACTTATAGCGGGCTACTATGCTCTCGACTATGCCACAAGCGACAGAAACGGCGATGAGTCCGATATTGCCTCCGAAATAGTACAGCAGGATGACGGACCTACCGCCGTATATCACAATGAAGATAAGCATTACACCTTCCGTACCGAAAAACAGCTGAATGAGCATTACGAAAAACACGGCGCAGAAATGGGTTTTTCCTCTCCGGAGGAATATCTCGAGGCGGCAAATGCCGTTATAAATTCAGATGAAGCCCTTCATAAGCTCGAAAAAGAGGATAATGACGATGTTTATTATATAGAAGCCACAAACGAATTTGTTATCGTTTCCGGCAAGGGTTATATCCGTACTTACTTCAACCCAAGCGATGGTATAGATTATTTTAACAGACAGTAAGGCTTATATAAAATTTCCGGCGGTCGGGCAATGCGCTTTCTGCAACCAAGGGTGTCAGATTGTTTTCGGCTTTGGGGAGCCTCTGCATAACCGACAAGCGGGAGTTGTCCCCAAAACCTAAAGCACATGCAGGGGCGTGCAATGCACGCCCGTCATTTCGGTCAGCCCGAAGGGTGACAGAGAGGGCTTAAATACTCATATTTTTGCAATGCACACAGACTTATGCGGACATGGCGGAATTGGCAGACGCGCCGGACTTAGAATCCGGTTCTTCGGAGTAGGGGTTCAAGTCCCCTTGTCCGCATTTCGGGGTTTAAACAAAAAACCTGCAAACTTCTATGTTTACAGGTTTTGAGTTGCGGAGGGCGGATTTGAACCACCGACCTTCGGGTTATGAGGCTTTTAAGTTACACACTCTCTCTACTCATAATCCACCACATTTATCCAATTCAGCAGGAATTCTCTTTCGTTTTCGTTGCCCTTTACGGACTGAGAGGCGGCAACAATGGGGAGCCACTGCTGGACATACTGCTTTGCGGTGTCGCTCTTTTTGCAGAACATATCCATATACATTTCTGCTGCCTCCTTATCGCCCTTGAGCGAAAAGAGGAGATATGTCCTTGCGGCATCGGCGGAGGCGTTGCCCTGTGTGGCATGCGACCAGTCCAGAACATAATAATTGCCCTCGGGAGATATTATTATATTGCTTGGATTAAAATCTCCGTGGCATACCTTATTGTGCTTCGGCATGCCCTCAAGTCTTGTATGCAGCTCGTATCTTGTGGTGGCGTCAAGGTCGGTCTGACTTATTTTTCTGTTCATTTTGTCCTTGAGCTTATTAAGAAGCGGAGAACGCTTGGAATGTATCTCCATTTGTATTTCAACAAACTTTTCCATATACTTTTCAAGGTTTCCTCTGTCCTCCTCCATCATGGAGGCAAGGGTCTTGCCCTCTACATACTCGAAAACTATAGCCCAGCTGCCGTCTATTTTTCTGACCTCTATGAGCTGGGGGATGCGAAGTCCCGTTTCCTCGACCCTTGCCTGATTAAGGGCTTCGTTCAAAATATCGGACTTGGCAAAGTCCTTGTCAAATTCCTTCACAACATAGTTTCCCGATCTGAATATTTTTTTGTTTTTTCTTTCGGCTAAAATTTTATCAACTTTCATAATTACCCTCCTTACTCACCGTAGTATGCCTTCAAATACATTTCCTTCATTTCGCTCATGAGAGGATAACGCGGATTTGCTCCCGTACACTGGTCGTCAAATGCCTGCTCCGTCATATCATCGAGCCTGTCAAGGAAATCCTTTTCGTCAATACCGTAATCCTTTATAGTCTTTTTAATGCCTACCTTGGCTTTCAATTCCTCTATGGCGTTGATGAAGTTTTCAAAAATTTCGTTGTTGTCCTTGCCCTTTATTCCGCAGAACTCGGCGCACTCCACATATCTTTCCAGAGCATGAGGATATTCATACTGAGGGAAGGTACCCATTTTTGCCGGCACGGGGTCGGCGTTATATCTCATTATATGTGTTATGAGCAGAGCGTTTGCGACACCGTGGGGAAGATGATGAAATGCTCCCAGCTTATGAGCCATGGAATGGCACAAGCCCAGAAAGGCGTTCGCAAATGCCATGCCTGCAAGAGTAGCCGCATTTGCCATTTTTTCTCTTGCCTTTATATCGTCGGCGCCGTTTTCATATGCCGAGGGCAGATATTCAAATATAAGCTTCATGGCCTTAAGTGCAATTCCGTCCGTATAATCCGTTGCCATAACGGAGGCGTAGGCTTCAAGAGCGTGTGTAAGAGCGTCTATACCTCCCGCACTTGTAAGTCCCTTGGGCTGAGACATCATATTGTCGGCATCGGATATTGCCATATCGGGCAAAAGCTCATAGTCTGCAAGGGGATATTTTGTGCCTGTGCTTTCATCTGTTATGACTGCAAAGGGCGTTACCTCGGAGCCTGTGCCGGAGCTTGTAGGGATTGCTACAAAGTAAGCTTTTTTGCCCATTTGCGGAAATTTATATATCCTCTTTCTTATGTCCGAAAATCTCATTGCCATATCCAGAAAATCTGCCTCGGGGTGTTCATAAAGCACCCACATTATTTTAGCCGCGTCCATAGCCGAGCCGCCGCCTATGGCTATGATTACATCGGGTTCAAATGAAGCCATTTGCTTTGTGCCTTCCTTGGCGCTTGCCAGATCGGGATCGGGAGCGATATTATAAAAGCAGGTGTGAGTTATACCCATATCGTCAAGTACATCTGTGACAGGCTTTGTATAGCCGTTTTTATAAAGAAAGCTGTCAGTTACTACAAATGCTCTTTTCTTGCCCATTTCTCCAAGCTCTCTGAGAGCCACGGGAGTTGAGCCTTTCTTGAAATATATCTTTTCGGGCGTCCTGAACCAAAGCATATTTTCTCTCCTCTCCGCCTCTGTCTTTATATTTATAAGCTGTTTTATACCTACATTTTCGGATACTGAATTTCCGCCCCATGAGCCGCAGCCCAGAGTAAGGGAGGGCGTCAGTTTGAAATTGTAGAGGTCGCCTATACCGCCGTGAGATGAGGGTGTGTTTACAAGTATACGGCAGGTCTTCATGGCAAGCGAAAACTTTTCTATTTTATCCTTTTCCTTTATATCTATATAAAGCGATGATGTATGGCCGAAGCCTCCGTCCTTTACAAGCCTGTCAGCCTTTTCAATAGCCTCGTCAAAGCTGTCCGCCCTGTACATGGCAAGCACGGGAGAAAGCTTTTCGTGTGCAAATTCCTCCGAAATATCCGTGGACTCTACCTCGCCTATGAGTATTTTTGTGTTTTCGGGTACGCTTACTCCCGAAAGCTCCGCTATTTTATGCGCGCTCTGTCCTACGATACGGGCATTCAATGAGCCGTTTATGATAATTGTCTTTCTCACCTTGTCAAGCTCATCGGGTTTCAGAAAATAACAGCCTCTTTCCATAAATTCTTTTTTAACGGCATCATATATATTTCCCACGACTGTAACGGACTGCTCCGAAGCGCATATCATACCGTTGTCGAAGGTCTTGGAATGAATTATGGAGTTTACCGCAAGTCGTATATCCGCAGTATCATCGATAATGACGGGAGTATTTCCGGCGCCTACACCGAGAGCGGGCTTTCCCGAGGAATAAGCAGCCTTTACCATGCCGGGGCCTCCCGTGGCAAGTATTATATCTGCGTTTTTCATTACCTCGTTTGTAAGCTCCAGGGACGGCACATCTATCCAGCCTATTATGTTTTCGGGCGCTCCTGCCTCCACAGCCGCCTCATAGACCACCCTAGCCGCCGCAATGGTGCTTTGCTTTGCCCTTGGGTGAGGGCTTATGATTATGGCATTTCTGGTCTTAAGAGCGATAAGTGTCTTGAAAATAGCAGTAGATGTGGGATTGGTAGTAGGTATGACAGCCGCGATAAGGCCTATGGGCTCTGCTATTTTTCTTATGCCGTATGCCTTGTCCTCCTCGATGATACCGCAGGTTTTTTCGTTCTTGTAGGCATTATAGATATACTCCGAGGCATAGTGGTTCTTTATCACCTTGTCTTCTACAATACCCATTCCCGTTTCCTCAACAGCCATTTTTGCAAGTGGTATCCTTGCCTTGTTGGCTGCCATGGCAGCCTTGAAAAATATTTTGTCCACCTGCTCCTGAGTAAACTCCGCAAACACGCTCTGAGCTTTTTTCATTTCTGCTATTTTGGCATAGAGCGCATCTGCATTGTCGATGATAGTTTTTTTCATTTTTGTCACCTTTCTTGTTTTATTTTTTATTATTCCAAAACGGAACAAATAATTACTTGATAATTTTTTCACAAGCTTTTGCTAAAATTTATGGTCTGCATAAGCATGACCATGTATTCTGCATTATTTTCCGGTCCCCCTCGGGCAGACTATGAGGTCTGCCCGAAAACGACCGATATTTTCTCATTTTTTGCCTTTTCTTTTACATATTTCAGTTCAAGCTTCTTATTGCTTTGCGCAGAGGAAGAATGAAGTTGGGCGATACGGAAAGCTCGTCAACTCCCATTTTTACAAATGCTTCCGTAAGCTCGGGATCCGCTCCGAGCTCACCGCATATGCCCACCCAGGTATTGTGTTTATGAGCGTTTTCAACGACCATTTTTATCATCCTCAATATTGCAGGATGGTGAGTATCGTTTATGCTGTCAAGCTTCAGGTTCTGCCTGTCTATTGCAAGAGTGTACTGCGTAAGGTCGTTGGTGCCTATGCTGAAGAAATCCACCTCTTTCGCAAGTTCATCGCTTATCATTACCGATGCAGGTGTTTCTATCATGATCCCTATTTCGGGATTTCCGCAGGCAATACCGCTTGCCTTAAGCTCGGCGCTTATTTCCTCTATGTATTTTTTGGAACGCTTAACCTCGTCCACGGAAATAATCATAGGGAACATTATGCCTATATTGCCGTAAGCGCTTGCTCTTAACAGTGCTCTCAGCTGTATTTTGAAGACCTCGGGTCTGTCAAGGCATATCCTTATCGCCCTGTAGCCGAGAGCGGGATTGTCCTCCTTATCCAGCTTGAAATAATCTATCTGCTTGTCTGCGCCTATATCTAGAGTTCTTATTATAACAAGCTTTCCTGCCATGGTTTCCGCTGCTGTCCTATATGCCGTAAACTGTTCCTCTTCGGTGGGATAGTCGTCCTTTTCAAGATAAAGAAATTCGCTTCTGAAAAGTCCTATTCCCTCGGCATCGTTTTCAAGCACCGCAGGCAGATCTCCCGTACCGCCTATGTTGGAGTAAAGTCTTATTTTTCTGCCGTTTTGGGTTACGGTTTCCTTGCCCTTCATTTCCTTGAGGAGCCTTTTCTTTTCCTCCTCTTCCTTCTGCATTTTGCTGTATTTTGCAAGGGTATCGGCATCGGGCTCTATTATTATCTCTCCTCTTATGCCGTCTGCTATGGCTGTAACGCCGTCTATATCCTCGCTGAAGTCCACGCCTATAAGCGCAGGTATGCTCATGGTCCTTGCAAGTATGGCAGTATGTGAATTAGATGAGCCGTATTTTGTTATAAATGCAAGTATCCTGCTTTTGTCAAGCTGTACCGTTTCGCTGGGAGAAAGGTCATCCGCAGCAAGTATGACGGGCTCGTCCGAGCCTTCCGCAGTGCCGTTTTCTCCCTTGAGTACGGATATGAGCCTTTCCGAAATATCCTTTATATCCGCAGCTCTTGCTTTCAGGTATTCGTCATCCATGGCAGAAAACATTTCCGCAAAGTTATCCGCCGTAACTGCAACGGCAAATTCAGAATTTACCTCCTGTCCCGTTATGATATTTTCTATGGAATCGATATAATCCTGATCCCGGAGCATCATACGGTGTACGTCAAATATCATTGCTCCCGACTCTCCGACCTCTTTGAGCGCCTTTTCATAAAGAGCCTCCAGCTCCTTGTCGGCGGTCTCCAAAGCTGTCTTTAATCTTTCAAGCTCATCCGCCGTATCTTTGACTCTGTATCTTCTGACATTGCTTCTTTCCTTTTTGAGGACCTCCACTCTGCCGACTGCAATTCCCGCAAATACCGTTTTTCCCTTTAAAACATACACATTATCTCCTCCTTACAAACAGAGCATTATATGTTTTCAGTAACAAATGCCTTGAAGTTTTCGGCATCCTGTGCTTCCGTTTCTCCCTCTACCTCCACGGTGAGAATATCTCCGCCCTTGACTCCGAGAGCCATTACATTGAAAAGTCTTTTGGCATCCGCCGTTTTATCACCGTTTTTGACGGTAATTTTGCTTTTGCATTTCATGGCTTCTTTTATAAGCTGACCGGCGGGTCTTGCGTGAAGTCCGTTGGGATCCTGTACTGTAAATTCAAATGATACCATAATTATCCTCTCCTTGTTATATTATTTTTAAATCCTGCAGGGCGTATGCTATGCCTGCTTCGTTATTGTTTGTCGTTATATAATCAGCCTTATCCTTAAGCTTTTTGACTGCATTTCCCATGGCTATGCCTATACCTGCCTTTTCTATAAGCGGTATATCAAGCCCCTCATCGCCGAATGCCACGGTATTTTCAATAGGTATATCGTATATCTCACAGAGTCTTTCAAGAGCCGTACCCTTGTCAACACCTTTGGGTATTACCTCCAGATATGTATCGGAGGAAAAGCCCAGCTGCGCGTTTAATTCCATACCGCCGAGAATACCGTATATTTTTTTGACTGTATCGCAGGAGCCCGTGACAAGAGCCTTGTTTATGACTGCATTTTTATCAAGTATGATATTGTCAAGCTCGTCTATTGAAACTATATCGGGGCTTGCCGCCACATACTGCATTTCGGCCCGAACCCACTTGTTCATGCCGGTAACATACCAGCTTTCGCCCGAAAAGAACCAGCAGTCGCCTCCTGCCTTCTTCGCAATGTCATGCACCAAATGGGCTGTCTCCGTACTTATGTGCCGGGAATAAAGGCATTTATTATCATCAAATATATAAGCTCCCGCAATGGCCGCCTTAATGCACCTTTTGCCAAGCTGTTCTTCCACGTGTCTTATTCCGGCAGGGTACCTACCCGACACAAGGGCAAGCCTTATTCCCATATCCGATGCCTTCTTAAGGGCAGTGATATTTTTACAAGGAATGATCTTATCGTCATTTACAAGTGTTCCGTCAATATCCATGCATATAAGCGATGCTTTCATATTCTCACGCCCTCACATATTTTCTGCCGCAGTCAATATGTTTTTTACATTTTCACTGCCTCTTTTAAGCCCCAGATTTATGAGCAGGGCCGCCGTAACGGATAAAACAAGAAGGACAATACCTGTGATACCTATCAGCATATGCACGCCTTCTCCCATGAAGCCGAGCACTATAAGCGCAGTGCTTACGGTCGATATGCCTATGGCGGCGGCAAGCCATTTTTTTATTGTGTTAAGAGCTCTGCTCTGAGCCGCCGCCTCTGCCAGAAGCTCCTTTTTGCTGAGTTTTTTCATGATATTGCCCTCCTGTTATTTGTTTTAGTATGAAAGACCCGGATCAAAGAAGCCGAGAAGAACGCCTACAAATGCTATTACTACAAGAATAAGCATTACTATCGTCGGCGATATTTTTTTCTTGCTCATGAGCCACCAGCACAGAATAACCGTTGCCGCCGAGAGAAGCTTGGGGCATATTCCGTCCAGTGTGCTCTGAAGGTCTATAATGGTACCGCCGTCTGCGTTGAGCATCTTGAAGGATGTCGTGATATTTATCCAGCTTGCCGCAACAGCGCCTATAACAATGGTACCGAGCATAACTACCGATTCTCTTATGGCGTTTGCCTTTTCGCCGACTATAATTTCAACAGCTTTTCCGCCCAGCTCATAGCCCTTGTAATAGAGAAATCTCATACCCAAGGTCACAACAAGGTTCCATACAACTATGTAGAATATTGCGCCAAGAGGTGAGCCGCCGCCCGATAAGCCAAGAGCTATGCCCAGAAGTATGGGGATGAGTGTGCCGACTACAAGGGAATCACCTATAC
>CANROO010000018.1 GCA_947632235.1 uncultured Clostridia bacterium | reverse complement strand
GTCACTTTTTGCGGTCACTGTTTTTATATATCTATTGTCGGTTATAATGAGCTATGTCATGGGAAGCTCTCTTACGGGCACAGTCATAACGGCTGTGATGATATTCATTCCCTTTCTTGCAGTCACCTGCTTTGAGAACATATCCCTTGAAGCCATAGAAAAAATAATGCCCTTTATATATCCGGGATATTTCAATTTATCTGCCTACGGAAGCTTTACAGGTGCTCCCGATAATATGTCTTTATATATATATGGCGACATATTAGGTCGATATTCCGCGGCAGCTCTTGTATATTATTCCGTTCTTTCGGCAGGGCTTTTTGCCTTGGCTTTAAAGCTTTCGGCTATGCCCAAGCTTTCCGAGCAGTCGGGAGCCTTCTCACTGAAGAACACTTCCCTTGTTTTCAAATTGCTCTTTGTGCTGTGTTTTGCTCTGGCAGGCTATTCCATGCACGCGACATTTGCTATAAATATTGTAATGACATTTATACTTGCGGCTGTAGGCCTTGCCGTATCAACATTCATAGTTAAAAAACAGGGGGTGAGAGTATGAAAAAGCTTTTTATCATATGCATAGCGCTTGCTGCCCTCTGCGGCTGCGCAAAGCCGGAGGAAATAAAAAGCGTATTTATGGTAAGTGCGGGAGACATCGTAATAGAAGGCAAGCAAAAATATGTGGACTTCAACAAAGGCTATGTTCCCGGTTTTCTGCGCGGTGAAAACGAAGAATACACGGCAGAAGAATATAATGAATATAAAAACGGCATAAAGAGCTTTTACGATACGCTCCCTCTTTCGGATGTCTATCTTGTTCAGCACAACAACGGGAGCGAGCATAACGGCAGGGTCAATGTCCGCAGAGATACCGTTCATGATATGCTCATAGCCGAGGACGGCGACTGGTACAGCCTTTATAATGATAACTTATATATACCTTCGGGATATGAAGAGCTTATAAAGGGCTTCAATACCGCCGACTGGCTTTTCTGCGGTGCGCTCACGGGCGGAAAATATGACAGATTGGACTTTGCAAATGAAGAATATCTGCTCTCCGCCGTTCCGGACAAAATGTTCGGCTTGTCCTTTGACAATGTGGAGATGTTTTCCGACAATCTGCCCCTTTCGCTCACGATATATAAAGACGAAAAGGGAATATCAAAGCTCTATATAAAGTATGCCGATATAGAAGGGCAGAGAAAGGAGCTGAGCGCGCATAATACAGATATGCTCCAAAATGCCTTTTCACTTGCGGACATAAAGGACGGCGACAGACTTATTGAAATACTTTTGAGCTGTATAAAGACGGGAAACCAAGAAAACGAGGATAACGCCTATTTCGACATAAAAACAATAAACCCCGTCAACATCACCGACAGCATAACGCAGTCCGGAATAATTGTTGAATTAAAATAAAATTTTTGTACTGTCTTCAATGTAGGGGCGACCTGCGGTCGCCCTAATTGCAGAACCGAAATAATTTGTTAAAGCCTCTCTTGCCGGGAGGTTTTAATTTTTTTTCAAAAAATGCTAAAATAGTATAGCCAAAATTTAAAAAATATGTTACAATTATTTTGTAAATTCGGAAGGAGCGGTAGCAATGTACAAAAAGGTCGTTTTAAAGCTCAGCGGAGAAGCTCTCGCAGGCGATACGGCGCAGAGCTTTGACAATAAAACCATATTCTCAATAGTAGAACAGATCAAAAAAATAATAGACATGGGCGTTAAGACAACGCTTGTTGTGGGCGGCGGCAATTTCTGGCGCGGAAGAAGCGCCAACCCCGATATGGACAGGGTAAAGGCCGATCAGATAGGTATGCTCGCAACAGTCATGAACGCCGTTTATCTTTCTGACTGCTTCAGACAAAGAGGCATGGACGCGGTCGTTATGACGCCCATAAAAATAGGCACGGTAACAACGGAGTTTTCAAAGGACGAGGCAAACAGACTTCTTGATGAGGGCAAGGTCATCATTTTTGCCGCAGGCATAGGTCACCCCTTCTTCTCGACTGATACGGTAACGGCTTTAAGAGCCTGTGAGCTGGAGGCGGATGCCATACTCTTTGCCAAGGCTGTAGACGGAGTTTATGACAGCGATCCTGCGTCAAATCCCAATGCCGTCAAATTCGATGAAATACCCTGCAGGGATATAGTCGAAAAAAATCTCAAGGTCATAGACATTGCGGCGGCAAGCCTCTGCTATGAAAACAAGATCCCCGTAGTAATATTCGGGCTTGCGGAGGAAAACGGCATCATAAAGGCGGCAAAGGGCGAAAAGATAGGCACTGTAGTTACGGTATAATATAAAAAAACGGAGGTATTTATTATGTCAGAGCAAACAAAGGTATTTGAAGAAAAAATGGAAAAATCCCTTAACAATTTAAAGAGCAATCTTCTGGGTATCAGAGCGGGCAGAGCCAACACCCACGTGCTGGACAAGGTAATGGTAGAGGCCTACGGCACACAGATGCCACTCAATCAGGTGGCGAACATTTCCGTTCCCGAGGCAAGAGTTATAGCAGTTCAGCCCTTCGATGTTTCACAGATAAAGGCTATAGAAAGAGGCATCAATTCTGCCGATATAGGCATCAATCCCAACAGTGACGGCAAGGTCATAAGGCTTGTTTTCCCCGAGCTTGACGAGGAGAGAAGAAAATCCCTTTCAAAGGATGTCAAGAAGCTCGGCGAGGAGTGCAAGGTAGCTGTCAGAAACATCAGGCGCGATGCCATGGAAAATGTTAAGAAGCTCGAAAAGAAGGGCGACATCACAGAGGACGACAGAAAGAACCTCGAGACCGAAATACAGAAATTTACGGATAAGAAAATAGAAGCTGTTGACAAGGCTGTAGAAGCTAAAAATAAAGAGATAATGTCAATTTAATTTAATAAGGCTGTCATTGACAGCCTTCAGCTTGTCAATATATTTAGTTTTGCGCCAATTTAGCGGACGGCATCATACGCCCTGCGCTTTGTTGGTCCTGACGGCGTTTTGTAGGGGCGGGCATTGCTCGCCCGTTTATTATATTTACACATGAAATGAGGTATAATTATGGCAGAAAAACAGGTGCCCGAGCACATAGGCATAATAATGGACGGCAACGGCAGATGGGCAAAGAAAAGGCTTCTCCCCCGCGTCATGGGTCATTCGCAGGGAGCCAAGGCTCTCGACAACCTCCTTAATTCGGCAAAGGGACTCGGCGTAAAGCACATCACGGTCTACGCCTTCTCCACCGAAAACTGGAAAAGAGCGGAGGACGAGGTAAGCGGAATAATGGGTATTCTGCGCGAATACATAAACAAATATTTCAGAGAATATGCCGACAGCGATTTCCGCGTGGACTCCATAGGCGACCTTTCAAGGCTCTCGCCCGATCTGCAAAGGGATATAGCACAGCTTAAGGAGGCGTCAAAGGATAAGACGGGTATACATCTCACCATAGCCATGAACTACGGAGGCAGGGACGAGATAAAAAGGGCAGTCCGGAAAATTGCCGAGGAGGTAAAGGCAGGCAGTCTGCAGCCCGAGGACATAACGGAGGAGCTTATTTCTGCGCATCTTGACAGCGCGCCCACTCCCGATCCCGAGCTTATAATAAGGACGAGCGGAGAGCTCCGCACAAGCAATTTCCTTATCTGGCAGGGAGCCTATGCGGAATACTATATCACCGACAAGCTCTGGCCCGATTTCACAATAGACGATTTTAAGCTTGCTATAGACAGCTACTGCAAGAGAGACAGACGCTTCGGCGGAAGAAATGAGGAGAAAAAATAATGCTTATAAGAATAATATCCGCCGTTGTGGCAATACCCATACTTCTTATATTTATAATACTTGGCGGTCTGCCCCTGAGGATAGCGTCATTCATCGTTTCTGCAATAGGTATGTATGAGCTTTATAAGGCAGTATCGGGCAGTATAAAGCCCGTTCACATTGTCGGCTTTTTGCTGAATGCGCTGTACTTCTGCTATCCCTATATATCAAGCTATGTATATCCCTTTACGGATATAAAGCTTCTTGCATTAAGCGTGATAGTCATAATGTTTATACTTGTGGTATTCCACTCCACAAACAATATACATGACGGTGCGGTGACGATATTCGGCTTTTTATATCTCGGCGTTATAATCTGCCTTATAAACGATGTGAGGGAAAGCTCCATACTCTACGCATGGCTTCCGTTCATATTTGCCTTTGCAAGCGACACGGGAGCGTATTTTGTGGGCTCCAAGCTCGGCAGGCATAAGCTCACGCCCGTATTAAGCCCCAAAAAATCTGTGGAGGGCGCTGTGGGCGGTATAGTGACAACGGCTGTTCTTTCGGCTGTATACGCTCTTGTGTGCGTCAAATTTTTCGATATGCCCAAAAGCGCAGTATTGCTACTTGCGCTCATGGGCGCCGTAGGCTCTGTTTTCGGACAGCTCGGTGATCTCGCGGCGTCATCCGTGAAGAGATATGTGGGCATAAAGGACTACGGCAATATAATGCCGGGACACGGCGGAGTTATGGACAGGTTCGATTCCGTGCTTTTCACTCTGCCTTTTGTGTATGTCTGCATTATTATTATGTCATAATGTTATTTTAAAATGAGGTGAATGTTTTGACTGAAAATATATCTATACTCGGCTCAACGGGCTCCATAGGTACTCAGACGCTCGATGTCATAAGGGATATAGGCGGTATAAGCGTTAAGGCCATGAGCACCAACACAAGGATAGAGCTTTTTGAAAAACAGATAAGGGAATTCAAGCCCGAGCTTGTCTGCGTTATGAATGAAGAAAAGGCTGCGGAGCTCAAAAAAAATATAGCCGATATGCCCGTCAAGGTAATGACGGGAATGGAAGGTCTTGTAGCCGCAGCCGAAAAGAACGATTCCGATACGGTAGTCAACTCCGTTGTGGGCAATATAGGTCTTGTCCCCACGGTATCAGCCATAAAAGCAAAGAAAAACATAGCCCTTGCCAACAAGGAGACACTTGTCACCTCGGGCGAGCTTGTTATGAAGCTTCTTAAGGAAAACAATGTGAATATGTACCCCGTTGACAGCGAGCATTCCGCAATATTCCAGTCGCTCCAAGGCAATGCTGGTAATAAAATAGATAAAATTTTTCTCACAGCCTCGGGCGGTCCCTTCAGAACATGGGAGGATGTTTCAAAGGTGACCCTTGACGAAGCTCTTAAACATCCCAACTGGGATATGGGCAAAAAAATAACCATAGACTCTGCTACACTTATGAACAAGGGGCTGGAGGTCATAGAGGCAAAGTGGCTTTTCGGCGTTGAGCTTGAACAGATAGTGGTGCTTGTTCATCCTCAGAGCATAGTACATTCCATGGTGGGCTATGAGGACGGAGCAGTGATAGCACAGCTCGGACTTCCCGACATGAAGATACCCATACAGTATGCTCTCACCTATCCCAAGAGGGTAAAAAATTCATTCCCCAAGATAGATTTCTTCGAGCATAACGACCTTACATTCGAAAAACCGCGAACGGACAAATTCCCCTGTCTTTCTCTTGCTTATAAGGCTATAAGAACAGGCGGCACCATGCCTGCCGTGCTTAATGCGTCAAATGAGATAGCCGTAGGCAGATTCATAGACAGAGAAATAGGCTTTACGGATATCCCGCTGTTAATAGAAAAGACAATGAACGCATATACTGTTAAGTATAATTATTCCCTTGACGATGTTTTAAAGGCCGATGAATGGGCAAGGGAATATACCAAAAACATAGAGGTGAAATAATTTGTCCGTCATACTGACCTTACTTATTTTTACCGTTATAGTTGTTATACATGAAGCGGGGCATCTTTTTGCCGCAAAGAAGTTCAACGTGCTTGTCACGGAATTTTCCGTGGGCATGGGTCCCAGGCTTTGCGGTTTCAAAAAGGGCGATACGGCTTATAACATAAGAATACTTCCTATAGGCGGATTCTGCCGTATGGAGGAATTTACGGATAGGGAGGATGTCATAGCCTTTAACGACACCACGCCTCTGCAGAAGATAATAATATCCTTTGCAGGCCCTTTCATGAACTTTGTGCTTGCCTTTTTGCTCATGGTCTCCATAGGCCTTTGCACTCCGCTTACCGATACTCATATCATAAGCGTCAGCGAGGGCTCGCCTGCGCAGAGCGCAGGACTTGAAGCAGGCGATGTTATAACGGGCGTAAATTCTCATTCCATACACACAAGAGAAGAATTCGAGTTTTATAAAAACGGAGGTTCTGCTCCGGATACTCTGACAGTCAAAAGGGACGGCAAAAAGCTTGATTATGTCGTAAAGCCCGTGCTTTCGCAGGGCAGATATATATACGGCATGGGGCTTTCCGTCAAGGCGCCCTATATAAATATTATGGGCTATGATATTCCGGACGATATGAAAAAGGGCAGTCTTTGGGAATATGTTTTAAGCGGATTCTGGTCTGTAATAGCGCTCATAAAAATAACCGTTGTAAGCTTTGTAAGACTTATAACCTCAAAAATAGCCGTCACTGAGCTTTCGGGTCCCATAGGTGTCACATCCGCCGTGGGCGAGGTATATACCGACAGCGTAAGCTATGGCATGACCGCAGTCATTTTGTCTATGTTTCAGCTTACGGTATTACTCAGCGCAAATCTGGGAGTTATAAATCTTTTCCCCATTCCCGCGCTTGACGGCGGAAGGATAGTCATAGGCCTTCTGGAGCTTGTAACGGGCAGAAAAATACCGCCCAATGTGGAGGGCTTCATCCATTTCATAGGCTTTGCGCTTATTATGGCGCTTGGAATATATATAGCATATAACGATGTACTAAAGCTCATATAGAGGAGGTATACCATGGATTTTATAAAGAGGAAGAAAACAAGAACAGTAAATATAGGAAATGTTGCCATAGGCGGAGATAATCCCATTGCCATACAGTCCATGTGCAACACAAAGACATCCGATGCCGAGGCGACAGTCAGCCAGATACTTGAGCTTGAAAAGGCAGGCTGTGAGATAATAAGAGTTGCCGTTCCCGATATGGAGGCGGCAGAGGCTTTAAAGGAGATAAAAAAACGCATACACATTCCCCTTGTTGCCGATATACACTTTGATTACAGGCTTGCATTGAAGGCAATAGAAAACGGAGTGGATAAGCTCAGGATAAATCCCGGCAACATAGGCGGAGAGGACAGGGTAAAGGCAGTTGCGGACGCGGCGAAGGCAAAAAATATACCCATAAGGATAGGCGTAAACTCGGGCTCACTTGAAAAGAGCATACTCGAAAAATACGGCGGTGTTACTCCTCAGGGACTTGTGGAGAGCGCCCTCGGTCATGTCAGAATACTTGAAAAATATGATTTTCACGACATAGTTATTTCTATAAAGGCTTCAAGCGTGCCTTTTTCGCTTGAGACCTACAGCCTGCTTTCAGACACCGTGGACTATCCCATTCACCTCGGCATAACCGAAGCAGGTACGGTATATTCGGGCACTATAAAGTCAGCCGTAGGCATAGGCGCAATACTTGCCATGGGCATAGGCGACACAATAAGGGTCTCGCTCACGGGCGACTGCGTTGACGAGGTGAGGGCGGCAAAGGAAATTCTGAAGGCTCTCGGTTTGAGGAAGTCGGGCATAGAATTTGTGTCCTGTCCCACCTGCGGAAGAACGTCAATAGACCTCATAGGTCTTGCCAAGAAGGTAGAAGAAAGATGCGCAGGCATAGATAAAAATATAAAGGTAGCCGTGATGGGCTGTGCCGTAAACGGCCCGGGAGAGGCAAGAGAAGCGGATATAGGTATCGCTGGCGGTAACGGTCAGGGACTTATATTCAAAAAGGGCGAGATAGTCAAAAAGCTCCCCGAAGCCGAGCTTCTTGACGCCCTCATGGAGGAAATAGAAAAGCTTTAAACAGGGTGATAGTATGAATGATCAGCGGTTTGAGGATGTATTCGGAAATATATCTCTTTCGGCCAATGTCAAAAGCAATTTAAAAAATACAATAGTTTCGGATATAAAGATAAGGCTCAATACAAGGTCCATGGAGGTCCGTTTAAGCTCGGATGACTTTGTGGACGAAAGATGTCTTGACGACCTCAGACAGGATATAATAGACTCATTTCCGGGCATAGACGATGTTAAGGCAGAGATATGCTATCCCATGGAGGCTCTTTCACCCGAGGAAAAGATAGAAAAATACTGGGATAAGCTTGTCAGCATCGTTTCCGAAAGAAATATGTACATTGCTCCGCTTCTTGAAAAAGCGCACAGGCGCATAACGGATGACAGCCTTGTTATAGAGCTTGCCAACAATACATACAGGACATTCGAGCTTTTGTATATCGACCGGCTTATTGAAAGGATAATAAAGGAAAGGCTCAGGCTGAATATCAAAGTAAAATTTGAGAATATGCCTCTTGACGATGAGCAGAAGGAAATGTACGAAAGGCTTGCGGAGGAAAGGATAAAAGACGACACCGTTCCCGCAGCCGAAGGCACGGCTCCTGCGCCCGTTCCCGTCCGTTCCTCCGCCAAAAAGGAAGGAAGACCGCAGAGAGCTTCATCGGGCAAGAAAGCTGTCATAACCGAGGATACCGTGCCCATAAGCTCAGCCGTAAAAATGAACGGAGAGGTTGTCGTGGAGGGCAGGATAACCATAAAGCCCGAAATAGTGACCACAAAAAAGGGCGGTTATGTCGTCAAGACCGATATATATGACGGCACAGCCATAGCGGTAGTGCTTTTCTGCACGCCCGAGGCATATGAGAAGGACTTTGCCGATATATTCAAAAAAGGCAATTATGTCAGAGTAAAGGGAAGCGTTTACCTCAACGAGCATGAAAATAACGACCCCAATATAAGAATATCTGCCGTCAATTCGGTACAGGCTCCGCCTAAAAAAATGGACAATGCTCAGGTAAAGAGGGTAGAGCTCCATCTCCATACCAATATGAGCATGATGGACGCCATAAATCCTGCTTCAGACTATATTCACAGAGCCGCCGAATGGGGACATAAGGCCATAGCCATAACCGACCACGGAGTCGTTCAGGCTTATCCCGAGGCCATGTCCGCAGGCAGAAAAGAAGGCATAAAGATACTATACGGCTGCGAGGGCTATCTTGTAAATGACTTAAGCGCAGTTGTAAAGCGTCCCAAGGGACAGACAATAGACGATACCTTTGTAGTATTCGACCTTGAAACAACGGGTCTTGATACACGAAGCGACAAAATAATAGAGATAGGCGCAGTCAAAATAAAGAACAGAAAAATAGTTGACAGATTTTCAACATTCGTGGATCCCGAGCAATATCTTTCGGGAAAGATAATAAAGCTCACGGGCATATATGACGATATGTTAAGGGGTGCTCCTAAGGAGGATGAGATACTCCCCGAATTTCTGGAATTTATAGGCGGCAGCGTGCTTGTTGCGCATAACGCCTCTTTTGACACGGCTTTTATAAACCGCTATGCAAAGAACAACGGCATAGCTCTTGAAAACACGGTCATAGATACGGTTGAGCTGAGCAAGATGCTTCTTGCAGGGCTTACCAATTATAAGCTCGATACCGTCTGCGATAAGCTCGGCGTTTCTCTTGAAAATCACCACAGAGCGGTGGACGATGCCGAGGCAACGGCTCTCTGCTTCATAAAGCTCATGTCCATGACGGAGGAGCTGGGCGAAAGGAATATAGACGGGCTGAACGAGCTCGGCGCGGAAAAGATAGATAAATCCAAGATCCGCAAGAGATATCACATCATTATATTTGCAAAAAATCAGGCGGGAATAAAAGACCTTTACCGTCTTGTTTCGGATGCTCATATAAAGTATTACAGCAAGAGAGGCGGACGCCCTCACTTCCCCAAATCCGAAATAATGAAATACAGGGATAATTTCATACTCGGCTCTGCCTGCGAGGCAGGCGAGCTTTTCGAGGCTGTATATAACGATATGTCGGACGATGATATAAAGGAGATCGCCGATTTTTACGATTATTTTGAAATACAGCCTCTCGGCAACAATGCCTATATGATAGGCAATACTCATAAAAACAGCAAAACGGTGCAAAGCATGGATGACCTCATAAGGATAAACAAGCGTATTGTTGAGCTGGGCGATAAGCTCGGCAAGCCTGTCGCAGCCACGGGAGATGTGCATTTCATGGATCCCGAGGGCGCGGATTTCAGACGCATCATACAATACGGCGAAGGCTTCAGAGTAGAGGATGTTGAAAATCAGGCTCCGCTCTATTTCAGGACTACCGAGGAAATGCTTAAGGAATTTGATTATTTTCCGCCCGAAAAGGCTTATGAGCTTGTAGTTACAAACACAAACCTTGTGGCGGATATGATAGATGACGGCATTTATGCCGTGCCCAATAAAAAATGTCCCCCCGTTATAGAGGGAGCGGACGAACAGCTCAGGGAAATAACCACAAACAAAGCCAAGTCCATATACGGCGATCCTCTCCCCGGGCATATAAAGGAAAGGCTTGACAAGGAGCTTGACTCCATAATAGGCAACGGCTATGCCGTACTCTATATCATTGCTCAGAAGCTCGTGTGGGATTCGAATGCCCACGGCTATATAGTAGGCTCCAGAGGCTCGGTAGGAAGCTCTTTTGCCGCCACCATGGCAGGAATAACCGAGGTCAACCCCCTAGATCCGCATTATGTATGCCCCAACTGCAAATATTCGGATTTCACATCCGAGGAGGTGCAGAAGGTTGCGGGTAATTCGGGCTTTGACCTTCCCGACAAAAAGTGTCCGCACTGCGGAGCCGATATGAATAAGGACGGGCAGGCTATACCCTTTGAGACCTTCTTGGGCTTCAACGGCGACAAGGAGCCCGATATCGACCTCAACTTCTCGGGAGAGGATCAGACAAGGGCGCATAAATACTGCGAGGAGCTCTTCGGCGAGGGTCATGTTTTCAAGGCGGGCACCATAGGCACGCTGCAGGACAAGACGGTGTTCGGCTATGTCAAGGGCTACTGCGAGAAAAAGGGCGTGTATATGACGGGCGCTCAAAGGCGCTATCTTGTTGAAGGCTCCGTAGGTGTAAAGCGGTCAACGGGTCAGCACCCCGGCGGACTTGTAATAGTCCCCGACTATACGGATATACACGAATTCTGCCCCGTTCAGCATCCTGCCAACAGGGCTGAAACGGGTGTTACAACAACACATTTTGATTATCATTCCATAGACAGCTGTCTTCTTAAGCTGGATATGCTCGGACACGATGTACCTACCATACTTAAGATGTTCCATGACATAACGGGCTTCGATCCGCTCGATGTGCCCATGAACGATAAGGCGACCATGTCGCTTTTCACAAGCCCCAAGGCTCTGGGACTGGAGCCCGAGGATATAAATTGTCCCACGGGCTCTCTGGGACTTCCCGAGTTCGGCACCAACTTCGTAATAGGTATGCTTATGGAAACAAAGCCCAAGTCATTTTCGGGCCTTGTCAAAATATCGGGACTTTCGCACGGCACAGATGTGTGGAACGGCAACGCACAGGAGCTCATAGCAAACGGCATATGCGACCTTAACGGCGTAATACCCACAAGAGACGATATAATGGTGTACCTCATACTGCACAAAGTGCCCAATAAGGATGCATTTTCAATAATGGAGCATGTCAGAAAGGGCAAGGGACTTACTCCCGATGAGGAGGAGCTTATGCGCGGACACGATGTTCCCGACTGGTATATAGACAGCTGTAAAAAAATAAAGTATATGTTCCCCAAGGGACACGCCGTTGCATACTGCACCAATACATTCAGGATAGGCTATTTCAAGATAAATTATCCCCATGCATTCTATGCCGCCATATTCTCCGTAAAATATGACGACTTCGACTATGAGATAATGTGCTCGGGCATGAACACGGCAAAGGACAATTACGAGCGTATACAAAGCCTGGGCAAGGATGCAAGCGGAAAGGAAAAGTCCGTAGCCGAAATTCTGAGGCTTGTAATAGAAATGTATGCAAGAGGACTTGACTTTGCGCCCCTCGACCTTTACAGCTCCGAAATAACCAAGTTCAAGGTGATAGACGGCGAAAACGGAGAAAAGCTTCTTCTCCCTCCGCTATGCACTATCGCAGGCTTCGGAGTTACCGCCGCAGAAGCTCTTGTAAGCGCCAGAGCCGACGGCAAATTTGACACCATAGAACAGCTACGCAAAAGGACGGGGCTCGGCACAAGCAACATTCAGCTTCTCAAGGACTCCGGCATACTCGGCAGCATGCGCGAGACCGACCAGCTCACACTGTTTTAACATAAAATCCGCACAGATGTTGTGCGGATTTTTAAAATTTCTACTATATATAGTGTAATACACCGCAAATTTTGTTATATTTTTAACAATCAAAACTGCACAAATATGCAAATTTTACAATAAAACAACGCTTATATTGGTAAAATTAAGCACTCTAAGTGCAGCGCCTAAAAATCTCTTGTTAAAATTGCTAAAAAATTTGGAAAAAAACCTTTACAATTGATAATAAAATGTGCTATAATATCTTTACAAAGATTAATAATATAGTTTACCTGTCGGGCAGGAATAATGCTGTTAGGCGTTTTTCACAATAAACGGGGGTCATCTGGTGGCTTGTTTGGAAGTTTTTTAGATAAGTTACAGAGGGCTGTTGTCACAAGTGAGAGCATTATTTCATACCAAGGGTCTGCAGGGTGAGTGAGTGCAGACAATAAGCTATATATAATTAACATATAATATATAAAGGAGGATTTCCATGAAAAAGAACGTTTTAAAGCGTGTTTCAGCTTTAGGCTTATCAATGGTCATGGTTGCCGGTCTCGCCGGCTGCAACGGCAGCGGAGACAGTGCGGAAATAGACCTTGAATACGGCGACCCCGATGATAAGCCCGACGAAATTTCAATGATGGTAGATACCACCATCACAGAGGAAAACGGACTTCAGGCTGTTTGTGATGAATACGAAAAGCAGACGGGCATCAAGCTTACATTTGAAAAGCCCGATCATGCAAAGTATTATGAGAAGGTTACGCTTTCCTTCGCAAGCGAGGAGCCTGCCGACATCATCGAGATGGGTTCCACTTACTATCCCGAGCTTGCCAACTCAGGCGCTCTTTGGGATATGACGGAAGCATGGGAAAAGTCTAAAGAGCAGGCTGCACAGGGCGCACAGGGCGTAAACTGCGTTAATATAATCGACGAGGATTATATCGACGCCCTCAGGATCAACGGCGAGCTTTACGGCTTCCCGATGGCAGCAGGTAACGGTACTATCACTTATGTAAGACAGGACTGGTTAGACGCAGCAGGTCTTCAGGCTCCCAAGAACTATGACGAGTTCATCAATATGCTGAGAGCCTTCAAGTCAAGAGGCGGCGGCGCTATTCCTATCACTGCCGCAGGTCTTCTTAACACTGAGACTCCTTACGACATCTACTTAAGAGAGTTCTATCAGGATGCAGTTCCCGATATCTATAAGGACAAGACAACAGGCAAGTATGTTGACGGTTTCGGCGAGCCCGCATGTCTTGTTTGTAACTATCTTGGCATCGATGCATATCAGGAAGGTCTTATCGATGCCGAGATAGTTACAAACAAGACATCTACCTGTAGAGATAAGCTTGGTTCAGGCTTAGTTGGTGCATTCAACTACTGGGCAGGTATGTGGTCACTTAAGCTCCAGCGTTCAATGAACGAGGGTCAGCTTGTTGCAATTCCTCCCATCGAGGAAGCAAACGGCTACACAGAGAGAGTTCCAACCGCTCTTGCAATGTCTGTTTACGCTCCCAAGAAGGCAGCTATATTCAAGTACTTCCTGCTTTACTCACATGACGGCGGCGAAGGCCAGATGCTCTTCACTCACGGCGTTAAGGACATTCACTACAAGTATAATCCCGACGGCTCATGCGAGGCTCTGCCTTACATCGTAGACCCCGACAACAAGGTTGAGAAGTCTATGTTCGCTCCCGAGCTTACTATCACAGAGTGGAACGATCCTATTCCTCTTGATCCTATGGTTAAGGAATCTCTTGAGATCTACAGACAGCACAGAACATTTGCTACTGTTCCTGTTGTAAACGATACTATTTCTCAGAACCTTGCCGATCTTAACGTAGTAAGAAACGTTGTAGTTGCAAATGCCGTTACAGGCAAGCAGACTGTAGACGAGGCTATGCAGTACTACGAGGAAAAGGGCGGCTACTATGCAAACGCTATCCTTGATGACCTTAACAGTGAGGCTAACCTTGCGGCTGAGGCAGAAGCTGAGGCAAAGGCTAAGTCAAGTTCATCCGAGGATACAGCTGATGATGCAGCAGGCGCAGCTGACGAGGCTGAGTAAAATTTTACCCGAAAGGATGGTTAAAAAATGGCAAATAATAACGATAACTTTGACCATGTTATAGTAAATAAGCCTAGCATAGGTCAACGTATGTTTAAATACAGATGGTTTTACCTTATGTTCTTGCCGGTAGCAGTAGTTCTTCTCATATTCTTCTACTGGCCGATGCTTGGTGTAAGATATGCTTGGTCTACCTATAAGTTAAAGCAGATCACACTCCGCTTGGGTCCCGATTATTCAACAGGCTGGGGCAACTTCCAGAGATTGTTTACATCAGACCCCTTCCACTCAGCCTTCAGAAATACTATCGTGCTGAGCTTCTTCAACTTAGTATTTGCAACTGTTCTTACAGTTGTTATAGCTCTTCTCATTAACGAAATAGGCAATGCCTGGGGCAAGAAGATAGTACAGACCGTGCTTTATCTTCCTCACTTCCTTTCATGGGTTGTTGCAGCATCTATCTTCATGCTGATATTATCGGCAGGTACTGATGCAACCGGTGCCGACACATCCAACATGGGCTTCGTTAATGCTATCGTAGCTAAGATTTACAACTTATTCCACAACGATCCTTATGTACCCATCGACTTCCTTACAGAAGGTAAGTGGTGGCGAGTAGTATGGTACATTATGAACCGTTGGAAGGAGACAGGCTGGGGTACCATTATCTACCTTGCGGCTCTGTCGAGCATAAGCCCCGATTTATATGAGGCTGCCGAGATCGACGGTGCAAACAGATTCAAGCAGACTTGGTACATAACTGTTCCTTCACTTATGGATACTATCCTCGTTGTATTCATCCTCAATCTTGCAAAGATCATGAATATCTTCGAGTCAGTCTTCGTACTTTACAACTCACTTGTTTATGATGTATCTGATGTTATCCAGACTTACGTTTACCGTGTCGGTATCGTTGGTAACGACTATGGTTACTCAACTGCTATCGGTCTGTTCAAGTCTGTAGTATCACTTGTTCTCGTATCTGCTTCTGATGTTATCAGCAAGAAGGTAAGAGGCTACGGTATCGTATAAGAAAGGAGCGTTTGAGGAATTATGAAGAAAAAATTTAATTTATTTCATCCACAGTACGCTGCCCGTTCTTGGTTCGTATTGTTCAACACGATATTCTTTATTCTCTTAATGGCTGTAATGATTATACCCATTTACAAGATCTTCTGCGACTCTATGGTAAACCAGACTGTTTACGGTCTTAATCTTTTACCCAGAGGCTTAGATCCCGAAACAAACGAGATTGCATGGTTCAATGTTATAGCTTACAAGAGGATCATAACCGACCCCGCACTTTATCATCCGTTCTGGGTATCGGTTTACACAACATTGCTTACAACATTCTTAGGACTTTTAATATCTACTCTTGGCGCATATGTTCTTATCCAGAGAGATATGCCCGGCGTTAAGTTATTTGGTTACTTATTACTCTTCACAATGATATTCAACGGCGGTCTTATCCCCACATTCCTTGTTATGAAGAGAGTAGGCTTACTTGACTCTATCTGGGCTGTTATCGTTCCTACATCAATGAATGTTTACAACCTTGTACTTATGAGAAGCTTCTTCGAGGGTATCCCTGCCAGCTTGTTTGAGGCTGCAGAGATAGATGGCTGTACTCCTATGGGTATATTCATCAAGATAGTTCTTCCTCTTTCAAAGGCTGCTCTTGCATCCATCGGCTTATTCTTCGCCGTTGCTGCATGGTCAGAGTACTTCCACTATGTAATTTACATCAAGTCAAGTGACAAGTACAACTTCCAGTACAAGCTGAGAGACCTTTTCCAGGATAAGCAGGACGCAAGCGAGGGTACTAAGATCAACGTTAACACTCTTAAGAGTGCAGCCGTTATCGTATCCGTTGTTCCGTTCATGTTTATTTACCCATTCTGCCAGAAGTACTTCATGACTGGTGTAACTATGGGTGCTGTTAAGGAATAATGTTCGGTAATACATAACCTATAAAAGAGCTTTTGCTTAGCAAAAGCTCTTTTTAGGTTTTTTAGTCGGCGAGGTGAATGATAATGTCAGCAATAAACGGATTTGAATTTATAGAAAATAAAATTCCTGCCGTTCCCAAGCTCAGATTTTCGGGAAAAACGCAGGAGGAATACAAAAAATATGCCGAGGACGCAAAAAAAACTCTGCTCGCAATACTG
This sequence comes from uncultured Clostridia bacterium, assembly GCA_947632235.1. Classification (GTDB taxonomy): domain Bacteria; phylum Bacillota; class Clostridia; order Lachnospirales; family CAG-274; genus Gallispira. Next base: position 9,336 of record CANROO010000018.1, on the reverse strand, counting down.
GGCACAGACAAAATGCAGGGAGCTCCCCTCAATGTTCAAAAAAACGAGCCCGAGACCACAAACGGCTATGTTCTCCAAAGATGCACCATTGATACTACGCCGGGGCTTACAATGCCCTTTTATATACTAAGCTCCGATAAATACAACGGCAAGGCTGTCATAGCCCTGCACGGCCACGGAAGCGAGGGCAAGGAGGGGCTTGCGGGCAAGGCGTCCGTAGACTGCACCCCCAATATAGAGAGATTTTCATATACCTATGCATTCGAGTTTGCCGACAAGGGCTATACAGTTTTTATACCCGATCTTCTGGGCGCCGGCGAGAGAACTCTAGGCATATATGATGATACCACAGCCGAGTGCAACGATATAAATAATGCTCTCATAAGCCTGGGCATGAGTCTTCAGGGTGTTATACTCTTTGAAAATATGCGCCTTTGCGAATATATAAGCACTCTTGGCTTCAAGGATATAAGCTGCTGCGGTTTTTCGGGCGGCGGACAAGCCTCTCTTTGGCTTGCCGTTATGGACGATAGAATATCAAGAGCAGTAGTGAGCGGTTTTCTGCATAGCTATAAGGATACGCTCATATATACCAACCGCTGCGGCTGCAACTTTGTGCCTCTCATGTGGCTTTATGCCGACATGGGAGATATACTTGCGCTCTGCGCTCCCAAGGATGTATATATTGAAACGGGCAGGGACGACAACCTCAACGGCACAAGAGGCATAGACGGCGTTTATGAACAGCTCGAAATAGCCAATAAGTGCTGCAGACTTTTTGATAAGGAGCTTAAAATAAATGTCTGCAGCGGCATGCATAGATGGTATGGCAGCTGTATGGATGAATTTTAAAAAATAACGGCTTTGTTGTTATTTATTATTTTGAAAAATGTAATTTTGAAGTATGTTATAAACGGGCGTGCAATGCACACCCCTACAAGTGATTAGCTACATATCGGTCTGTAGGGGCGAGCATTGCTCGCCCGTAAAAAATATATAATAGTAAATGCTTATCTATATACAGAAATAATGTTATATCTGTTTTCTTACTTCACAATCAAAAACAAAGCCATCAGCGCAAACATCACTCTATCCTCTGCATCCATGGCAAATATGCCCATCCTGCAGCTTTTGTCAATATCATATATACCGTCCTCATGTATTGATCTATCCCTTATTTCTGACATACACAGCCTCCATATTTATCAGCTTTTCTACATTCAGCATACCCCAGCCTTGCCTGTTTTTAGGCATATTCAGCGTGTCCGATGAAAGCTTGAGCATATACTTCACATCATCGGGACTTAGCTTAGGCTCCTTTTCAAGCAAAAGCGCTATTGCTCCGCTTATTATCGGCGCGGACATTGATGTTCCGCTCAGTCTTCTGTATGTTCCCGCTGTGCGCCTGCACGATGTTATATTGCTCCCCGGCGCCAGTATATCGGGCTTTACTATACATTCCCTTGTAGGTCCTCTGCCCGAAAATATACCGCTGTCCTTCTCGTCATCGGATGAAGCTACGGTTATCACCTTTCGGCTCGTACCCGGCGAGGATATGCTCCCCGGGGAAGGCCCGTTGTTTCCTGCCGCCGTCACCACAACTATGCCCATATCCCACAGCTTTTCCACTGCTTCCACAAGAGGGTCGTTATTCACGGGCGATGAGGTCCCTATCGACATATTGACTATTCTTATATTGTACTTTTTATAATTATTTGCTATCCACTGTATGCCTGCTATTACATCAGAGGCGTTTCCCTGTCCGCTGCTGTTCAGCACCTTAAGCATTATAATATCCGACTGCGGAGCCATTCCCTTGTAATAACCTCCGCCCGAGGCTATTCCCGAAACATGCGTTCCGTGGCCGTTGTCGTCATACACTCCCTTTTTGCCGTTCAGAAGATCCCTGAAGCACACTATCCTGTTCCCGAAGTCGGGTATACGGCAGATGCCCGTATCCAGAAAGGCAATGCCCACTCCCTTTCCGCCGTAGGGTATATCTACGCATCTGACTGCCTTCTTGGCATTGTTTATCTGAGTATATACCATAGGATTGTCGTATGAAGCGCCTGCCGCTGTCTGCCTGTCCGCAACCACGCTGTCTATTATATCCAGTCTGTATTTTATTCTGCCCTCCGCTGTTTTGGCGGATCTTTTTAATATAACATCCATCATTCTCACCGAAGTTAAGCTATAATTTAATCTATGCATTTTATTTTTTTATGTTAATTTGTTTTTATTGCCCATTTCTATTGAAAAAAATTACATTTTATAGTATAATTAAACTGATTATTTATGTATAAGGAGCAGTCTATGTTGTCCATATCCGAAATAAAGCAGGAACTTAATAATACAGCCTGCGGAGGGCTTGAGGATTTTTGCAGAAAATACTCCTCCGACAGCCGTTCGGGCGTACAAAAGCTTGTTTCAAGCGCGCATAAGCTTATGGATAAGCATAAAAAAGAGCTTGAAAGACTGTACAATATAACGCTCTATGAAAGAAAATACCGCTCCATGGGTCTGGAATATATAGGCGGTATAGATGAGGTGGGCAGGGGACCTTATGCCGGTCCCGTAGTTACAGCCTGCGTCATACTTCCTCCGGACTGTTTAATAGAGGGCATAAACGACAGCAAAAAGCTTTCCGCAAAAAACGCGATGAGCTCTTTGACATAATAAAAGAAAAAGCCGTTTCCGTAGGCATAGGTATTGCGGACAATTACGAAATAGACAGGCTCAATATTCTGCAGGCTACCTACAAGGCCATGCGCCGGGCTCTGGAAAATATGCCCGTAAAGCCGCAGCAGCTCCTTGTGGACGCCGTTACTGTTCCCGATGTGCCCATACCTCAGGAGGCTATAATAAAGGGCGATGCCAAGAGCATATCCATAGGCGCTGCCAGCATCATAGCTAAGGTCACAAGGGACAGAATGATGTATGAATATGCCAAAAAATACCCTCAATACGGCTTTGAAAAAAATGTCGGCTACGGCACAAGGGAGCACGAGGAGGCCATAAAAAAATACGGTCTCTGCGACATACACAGAAGGAGCTTTACACATAAATTCTATGAATAACAGACAAACGGGAAAAATGGGCGAGGAAAGAGCCGTAAAATATCTTAAACATAGATTTTACGGCATACTCGAAACCAACTACGCCCGCAAAACGGGTGAGATAGATATAATTGCAAAAAAGAACGGCTATGTTGTCTTTGTGGAGGTAAAATACAGAAGCAGTACCTCAAAGGGACTCCCCCGAGAGTCCGTAACGCCCTTCAAGCAAAGGCAGATAAGAAGGACTGCGCAGATGTATATAGTAGAAAATAAGCTTGACTGCGATATGCGCTTCGATGTTATAGAAATACTGGGAAACCATATAGAGCATATCAAAAATGCATTTTAAGGAGTTAATATGAATTTAGTAAAAAAGGGCAGTATAGAATATTATACATTCGATATTTTAAAGGACATCAGGCATTGCTTTTCCACCCGTAAGGGCGGAGTGTCCGAGGGCATATATGAAAGCATGAATCTGGGCTGGAGAGAGGATAAAAAGGAAAATGTAGTCGAAAACTACAGGCTTATATGCTCCGCCATAGGCTGTGACAGCAAAAACACCGTCTGGACAAGACAGGTACACAAGGACAGAATATTGAACGTAACGGAGGCTGACAGAGGCAGGGGTCTTTTCAGAGAAAGAGAAGCCGAGGGCTACGACGGCATAATTACCGACCGCAGGGATGTTGTCCTCACAGGCTTTTCTGCCGACTGTGTGTTGATATTCTATTATGACCCCTTTAAAAAGGTAATAGCCATAACGCACAGCGGTTGGAGAGGCACTGTGCTTTCCATAGGCGCAAAAACTGTCGACAGAATGGCGTCCGATTACGGCTGTGAGAGAAAAAATATACTCTGCGGTATAGCACCTGCCATAGCAATGTGCTGTTTCCAGGTTGACAAGCCTGTTGCGGACGAATTTGAAAAGGCCTTTTCGTGGTGTGCTCCCTTCATAAATATTGACGAAGAAAACGAAGGCAAGTATTATATAGATCTCCACGGCATAAACGAGGAAATACTTGTAAAAGCGGGCATAGCGAGAGAAAATATAGAAAACAGCAGGATATGCACAAAGTGCCATCCCGATGTTTTTTTCACCCATAGGCTCATGGGCAATGAAAGAGGCTCCATGGCAGGATTTATAAGCCTTTAGGAGGAATATATGAAAAAAATAGCTTTATTGTTGCTTCTGCTTATATTATGCTCCTGTTCCCCAAAAACGCTGTCCGATATGTCCTATACGCAGAGAGACGACTGCACGGCGATAGAGTGGGAGGGCAGAGTATATGTGCCCTATACCGCAGTCGATAATTCCGATATGGGAAACCGGATAGGCATTGTAAACGGCGATGAAAATGACAGAGTATATGAAGCCAAGGGGCTTCCCGTTGAGCAGTGGATAATATCTTGTTATAATTCGGGAGAAATGGACAGCCCTATGCTTATGAAGGAAGAAAATGTGACCGATATACCCGAGGGCTTTACATCCGAATATGAGTGGAATAATTGATTTTGGAGAATGACATATGAGCAATGTTATAATAAAGGTCGAAAAGGGCTCCATTGCCGAGGAAATGGGCATAGAGCCGGGCGACATACTCGCCGATATAGACAACAAGCCCGTAAAGGATGTATTTGACTACAGATACCTTATACAGAGCGAATATATTGAGGTCGGCATAATAAAGCCCGACGGCGATGAGTGGCTCCTTGAGATAGATAAGGAAGAATATGAGGACCTTGGCATAGTTTTTGAAACAGGACTCATGGACAAGGCAAAGAGCTGTTCAAACAAGTGTATATTCTGCTTTATAGACCAGCTCCCCAAGGGCATGAGAGAAACTCTCTACTTCAAGGATGATGATTCAAGGCTTTCTTTCTTGCAGGGTAATTATGTCACTCTCACCAATATGCGCGATGAGGATATAGACAGGGTAATATTTTATCATCTCTCGCCCATAAATATCTCCGTACACACAACGGATATGGAGCTTAGGAAGTTTATGCTCAAAAATCCCGCTTCCGTTAATGTTATGGAGCACATCAAAAAGCTTGCCGAAAATCATATAGAGATGAATTTTCAGATAGTGCTTTGCAAAAATATAAACGACGGCAAATATCTTGACAAAAGCATTGAAGATCTTTCCGCTTTCATACCTGCCGCAAGGAGCATGTCCATTGTGCCCTTCGGCAAGTCTGCCCACAGAGAGGGACTTATGGATATAGAGCTTTTTGATAAAGAGGACTGCTCCAAAATAATTGCGCAGGTCGAAGCTCACCAAAGCAGGCTTTTAAAAAAATACGGCACGCGTTTTTGCTTTTTAAGCGATGAATTTTACATTTCCGCAGATATGCCTCTGCCCGATGACGAGAGCTATGAGGGCTATCCGCAGTATGAAAACGGCGTGGGCATGGTGACATTATATAAAAAAGAGTTTTATGAGGCTTTTGACGCTCTTTCGGGCGACAATAAAAAAAGGGATTTAAGCATTGCCACGGGAAAAATAGCTTTTGACTTTATTTATTCTCTTTCCTGTGATATAATGAAAAAATATCCCAATACCAAAATAAATGTTTATGCCATAGAAAATGATTTCTTCGGCAGAACGATAACCGTAAGCGGACTTATGACCGGCACGGATATAATAGCCCAGCTCAGGGATAAAGAGCTAGGCTCGGCGCTTCTTATACCCGACAACTGCTTAAGAGCCGATGAGACCGTGCTTCTTGACGATGTGGATATAAGGGATATAGAGAAGGAGCTAAGAGTTAATGTGGTTCCCGTTGGCTGTGACGGCAGAGAGTTTTTGAATGAAATTTTAAAGGCGGAGGATAAAAAATATGTCTAAACCCATAGTTGCCATCGTAGGCAGACCCAATGTCGGCAAGTCTACGCTTTTCAACCGTATAGCAGGCGAAAGAATTTCTATAGTTGAGGATACGCCGGGCGTTACACGCGACAGGATATATGCGGATGCCGAATGGCTCGATCATAATTTCACTCTTATAGATACGGGCGGTCTGGAGCCCGAGAGCGATGACGAAATGCTTAAAAATATGTATTCGCAGGCGGAGATAGCCATTTCCTCCGCCGATGTCATAATTTTTGTTGCGGATGTGCGCTCGGGCATGGTGGATGCTGATATGCAGGTCGCCAATATATTGAGAAAATCGGGCAAGCCCGTTGTGCTTGCCGTCAACAAAATGGACGACCTTGCTAAGTTCGGCATGGACGTATATGAGTTCTATCAGCTCGGCCTGGGCGATCCCTTCGGCGTCAGCGCCTCTCAGATGCTCGGCTTGGGCGACCTTCTCGATGAGGTAGTAAAGCACTTCCCTCAGGGCGATAAGGGCGAGGAGGACGAGGATGTAATAAAGGTAGCCGTAATAGGCAAGCCCAATGTAGGCAAGTCCTCGCTCATAAACAGGATACTTGGAGAGGAAAGAGTTATAGTTAGCGATGTTGCCGGCACTACAAGAGACGCCATAGACTCCGAATATGAATACGAGGGACAGAAGTATGTATTCATAGATACCGCAGGCATAAGGCGAAAATCCAAGATAAAAGAAAATGTTGAAAAATATTCCATAATAAGGGCTATTTCCGCCGTTGAAAGGGCAGATGTGTGCATAATGATGATAAATGCCGAGGACGGCATATCCGATCAGGATACAAAGGTCGCAGGCATAGCTCACGAGGCAGGCAAGGCAGTTATTATTGCCGTCAACAAGTGGGACAAGATAGAAAAGGACAACAAGACCCTCAATAAATTCACAAAGGACATAGAGGCGGAATTCAAGTTCCTCTCATATGCTCCCAAGATATTCATATCTGCGGCCACGGGTCAGAGAGTTACAAAGCTTTTTGCGCTTATAAGGGCTGTGAATGAAAACAATTCATTGAGGATCTCAACGGGCATGCTCAACGATGTTCTCATAGAGGCCATGGCCATGAATCAGCCTCCCGCAGAGAAGGGCAGACCGCTTAAGATATACTATATAACACAGGTGAGCGTAAAGCCTCCCACCTTCGTGCTTTTTGTGAATGATACGGAACTTCTGCATTTTTCATATAAGCGCTATATCGAAAATCAGCTGAGAGAGGCCTTCGGCTTCATGGGTACGCCCATACACTTTATTGCCAGAAACAGAAAGGAATAAGCTTTTATGTTCAGAATTATATGCTTGGTCATAGGTTATGCCTTGGGCTGTATACAGTCTGCTTATTTTGTGGGCAGGGCAGTCGGGCATATAGATATAAGAGAATACGGCAGCGGAAACGCAGGCTTTACAAACACCACAAGGGTGCTCGGCAAAAAAGCGGGCATAATAGTGTTTGTGCTGGATGTTGCAAAGGTCATAATAGCCTATATAATTTGCTCTGCCATATTTGACGGCGCAGGAAGCTTCATGAGCGGTACAAGCCTTCTTCCCGGTCTTTACGGCGGGCTTGGTGCAGTGCTGGGACATAACTTCCCGTTTTATCTCGGCTTCAGAGGAGGCAAGGGCATTGCCTGCACGCTCGGGCTTATGCTCCTTGCAAATTGGCAGACAGCCCTCATTACATATTTAATAGGCTTCATAGTGTTCATTGCAAAGCGCTATATATCGCTTTCTTCGCTCACAATGGCGCTTTTGTATCCCATACTCATGGTGATATTGAAAAATACATTCGGCTTCGGCGCGGAGGAAATAATACTTATGTTTGTTCTCTGCGTTCTCGCCTATATAAAGCACAGGACGAATATACAAAGACTTTTGAACGGCACCGAAAACAAGTTCGGCTCCGCCAAAAAATAGAGAGGTGTTTTTATGAAAACAGTTGCACTCATAGGCTCCGGAGGCTGGGGCACGGCCCTTGCCATACAGCTTAAAAGAGCAGGCAATAATGTAATACTCTGGTCTTTTAAGAAGGAGGAGGCCGACAATATAATAAAAGACGGCGAAAACAAGGAATTTCTGCCGGGCATAAAGCTCGATAAGGATATTTTTGTCACATCCGATGATGAGGCTGTCAAAAAGGCAGATATGTTTGTATTTTCAAGCCCTTCAAAGTTTGCAAGGTCAATGGCAAGGCGCTTTGCGCACCTCATAAAAAAGGACGCCATAGTCGTGAATGTTGCAAAGGGCTTTGAGGAGGGCAGTCTTCTGCGCCTTTCGCAGGTCATAAAGGAAGAGATACCTCATTGCAGGATAGCCGTGCTTTCGGGTCCCTCACATGCCGAGGAGGTGGGCAGAAATATGGCTACTGCCATTGTTGCCGCTTCCGAGGATATAGAGACCGCAAAAGAAGTGCAGAACACATTTATGAGCTCCATGTTCAGAGTATATACCAATACCGACATTATCGGCGTTGAGCTTGGAGGCGCACTCAAAAATCTTATAGCGCTTGCGGCAGGCATTGCCGACGGCTGCGGTTACGGAGATAACGCCAAGGCGGCGCTTATGACAAGAGGACTTCATGAAATTTCAAGGCTGGGCGTGGCAATGGGCGCAAGGCGCGAAACTCTTTCGGGTCTTGCCGGAGTAGGCGATCTTATTGTCACCTGCACAAGCAAGCACAGCCGTAACAGGCAGGCAGGCATACTTCTCGGACAGGGCAAAAGCCTTTCAGAAGCCCTTGACGAGGTGCATATGGTAGTCGAAGGCGTTATAAACGCCAAGGCGGCTTATGAGCTTTCACTGAGGCTCAATGTGAGTATGCCTATCACTCATGCCATAAACAGCGTGCTCTATGAGGGCAAAAATGTTAATGAAGCCGTTATAGAGCTTATGACAAGAGACAAGATAGAGGAGATATAAATATGTACGAAAAAGTAAACGGAAAATGGCAGGCTGACCTTAAAAACGGAAAATATAAAAACCCCATACTTTTTTCGGATTATTCCGATCCCGATGTTATAAGAGCGGGCGAGGATTTCTTTATGATAGCAAGCTCCTTTACATATTTCCCGGGCATTCCCGTACTTCATTCAAGGGATATGGTAAACTGGAGGCTTATAAGCTATGCCGTTGAAAGGATGCCCCTCGACAAATTTTCCGTGCCTCAGCACGGCATGGGAGTGTGGGCGCCCTCAATAAGGTATCATAACAATGAATTTTATATATATTTCGGCGATCCTGATGAGGGCGTATTTATGACAAAGACAAAAGATCCCTTCGGCAAGTGGGAGGATACCGTATGTATAGCCAAGGCAAAGGGCTGGATAGACACCTGTCCCTTCTGGGACGATGACGGAAACGCCTATCTCATAAGGGGCGTTGCAAAGAGCAGGAT
>CANROO010000017.1 GCA_947632235.1 uncultured Clostridia bacterium | reverse complement strand
CATTGAGGAAATGATTTACGACCCGGCATTGATGTATTATTCATTACACGAGGAGGAATTGTATGATGAGATATGATGAATTCAAGGAAACAGTCGTTGATAAGATAAGAGACTACCTTCCGGTGAAATATAAAAATTACTCTATCGAAGTGCATAAGATCAATAAGATAAATGAGGAGCTTGATGCTTTGTGTGTTATAAATACTGACCTTAAGATAGGTGTTTCGCCTATTGTTTATATCAACCAAATGTATGAGGAATACACGAAAGACAAAAGCCTGCCCGATGTACTCAAGACAGCTGCTGAAACTATTTCAAACACCCATGTTGACATCAACCCAACATTAGACTGCGAAAATCTTAAAGATAACACGATATTTGTACTGGTGAATGCCGAGGACAACAAGGCTATGCTGTCAGCTGTACCGCATAAGAGATTTCTTGACTTGGCTGTGGTGTTCAGATGGCTTATTCAAAGAGATAATGAGAAGTTTATGGGAACTATCATTACTAACGAAATAGCCGGCAAGTACAAGCTCACAGCAGATGAGCTTTTCGATATAGCAAAGGCAAACACAAAGCGTATATATAAGCCGAGATTTGAAAATGTTGTTGATCTGGTCAACCGCCTTTCTCCCAATGACCCCATACCAGATAATAAAGCTGTGCCTATGTATATACTGTCAAATGAAATAGCCCTTGAAGGTGCTTCTTATATCTTGTATGAGGATATACTTAAGGATATAAGAACGCAACTGGGAGATGATTTTTATATTATCCCTTCATCAATAAACGAGGTCATCATCGTGCCATGCAGCACTATAGATGCAGAATATACAAAAACTATGCTTAGGAATGTGAATAGGAGCGTTGTGGCTAAGCAGGAGGTGTTGAGTAGTAAAGTTTATAAGTATGATGGGGAGTTGAGAATGGTGTAAATAAAAAGGTCGGTATACGGGTTAAACCGCTGTATACCGACCTTATATGTTTAAGCAAAATATTTTATATACGCCTCTTTATTAGCCTTAATAATGGAACTATTTATAGCACTTAGACTTTACATATCAATAGATATAAAGCGCTTTGGGAGTTTTGTGATATAATTACTGACGTGGTTTTGGGAATAATATGAAAAAACAATTTAAAATCATAAAAAACACAATAATTTTTTCAAAATTTTTTTATAAAATACTATCAAATTATTAATTGGATATCGCAGACAAGCATATTATCTAAATGAACAAAATATTGATATTTTTAAAATAAATATGCCAACATTAAAACTTTTTAAGTATTTAAATTAAATTCCTAAGTATTTTTAAAATATATATTGATTCAGTTAAAAAATATGTTATAATATTAGTTAAAGGAGGGTATGTTATGAGAAGAAAAAATAAAAATAAGATGTATAGATTTCTTAGAAAATTTAGTGAAAAAGGAAAATACACATATGCTCTCGCAGCTATAGTTATCATAATTACAGCGTTGGCGATGTATTTTTTTCGTGCCTATAAAAATAGTATAGTTTATACATTTACTATTAACATTATAGCAACTTTGTTTGCTGCATTGATAGTATATATTTTTTGCTTTAACTTTTTTAAAAAAATATTAGAAGATAGTGATAAGCTTTCAGAAAATTATACCAAACTATGTGAAATTTATTGTAAAGATAAATTAGTGAAATACAATCAGAATTGCGTAAGTAAAAGAAATCTTAAGTTGGCAAAAAAGCACACAAATAATGTTTTGAATTGTACCTATGGAATTGAAATTAAAAGTCCTCTTATAGCGGAATATATTATTTTAGACGAGAATAAATTATTATTTGAATTTGAAAATGACAAAAAATACAAACCACCCATATTTTCAATTGAAAATCATAATTATTTATTCTCAGCTCATTCGCAATGTATAAAATATAACAACAAATTATATAGGGTAAATCATATTGACAAAGACAATAACTTTATAAAAATATACTTAGGAGAAACACAATATTTTTATTCCCTTATTACAAACAGAGCTATGGATTTCAGAATTAATGGAAACATTAATCTTAGAAGTATGTTTGTTTTAGATAATTCAGTAGGTTCATTAAGAGATTCTAAATTATCAAATCATTTAGGTTTTAATGCAGTGGTAGAAACAATTGATGAAAAAATTGTATTTGTAAAACGCTCTAAAAATCTTTCCGTAGAAAAAGATAATTTAGGTCTAGGTGTTCAAGCATCTTTTAAATATAAATACATAAACGAAGCTAAAGATATAAAGGATGGTATTTATAACGCAATAAAAAAAGAAGCCAAAGATGAACTAAATATAAACAATAATAATATTGATGAATGTAAAATAATTTATATTTACAGAAATTTAGTAGAAGGAGGTAAACCACAATTACTTGTTTATATAAAATTAAACATTACATCTGAACAAGTATATATAAAATTTAATACTCTGGTAGAGTATAAGCATGAAAACACTAACCTTACAAGAGATGGAGACTATATTTATTTTTTAAATACAGCAGATTTTGATTCTAATTTTGTATGTATATTACCTGATGGGATTTCCGGAAGATTTCTCAATTATAAATATAGCGACAATAGCCGTATAAACTTTGAAAATAAATTTAGGTGGTTTGATATGGTACCAAGTAGCGCTACTTCTCTTATCTTGTGGCAGGAATGGAAAGAAAAGTTATTGAAATTCTTTCGTCAATAAACGAAGTCGTTATTGTATCTTGCAATACAATAAGCACTGAATATACAAAAACTATGCTTAGTAATGTGAATAGAAGCATTGTTGCCAGGCAAGAGGTGCTGAATGATAATGTATATAGGTTTGATGGGGAGTTGAATATAGTGTGATAATATAGGGCGGTATACAGTAAGTCTGCATATCGCCCTTATGTATCAATCAATTAAATCAAGCTTTTTTAACCAAGTATTTCTGACCTTGGCATAGTCTATTGCTCCTTTTGTGTCTTTAATCATTCTTCTTGTGGAAAAATTCAATCTGAATATTGCTGACAAAAACCTATGTATCCAAGCTATAGGCAGCAAAAAAGGCATTTTCATGAGGTATTTATATCTGTATTTTAAAGACCCGGCAGACGGAAAAAACAATTTCCTTATTGTGTTTTCGCCTGCATTTTCATTCTTTGTAAGCTGAGAAAGCATCACATTGTCGTGTTTGCCATATATACCATTAAGAAGCATATATTCCACAAATCCATCTATATTTGTTTGTATTGTATCTACACCTTTAACATTTGCGTCAAACCATATATTTACTGCATTTATAATGTGGCAATATAACTTGTAATATCCCTGTTCTCTGCATGTTTCCTCTATATAATCAAAATCTATTTTTTTCTTGTATTTATTTAAAAATAAGGTAATATCGCAGAGGTTTCTTATTCCGGCTCCTTCGGTAATATAATGTTTTCCGGTATGTATTATAAGGTGCAGGAAAAACAATGTAAAATCGGGACACACTATACTATTTATTTCGGTTGTTTTTTCTGCAAACAATTTATCCCATTTATCTGTATTTATTTTAAATTCTTCATTAAGTGAGAAAAATACTTCCCAAACTATGTTGTTTTTGCTGTAGATAATGCCTGTATAATCATTTTTTGCTGAATATCCTTTTGCCGAAAAGATGTTTTTTATAGCAGTAAGCTGCTCTTTTTTTATAAGTATGTCAAAATCGCCCATAGTCCTTAACTCGGGAACAGGATATAGGCTGCGAAGTACACATCCCTTGAGTCCAATAAAATCAATTTGTTTTTCTGTTAAAATACTACTTACGCTTTTAAATTCATTAAATTGCTTTACGGAATGCATAAAGGAAGCTATTGTGTGCTTATTCCATTCTTCAACAAGTTGGGAAGGGATATTGATTTTGTCAATTATTTTGTTCAGAGCATTATAAACCAAGCCTGCAATATTCTGTTCAACGGACTTGTTATAAATATACTGCCAGTCAACTGCTTCTGTTGGAAAATCAGGCGTTTTATCATATATGGAAGCTTTAAGCAAAGCTATTAAATAAATATCATTATATTGCATAATTCAATTCCCCACCGGTTAAAAATGGATTTATTCATATATATCAGCCTACCATCTATTTTCTAACGCATTATAAAAGCCAAATGTAGTTTTATAAAAAAATGTATTAAGGTTGTTTACAGTTTTCTTTGTTGAAACATTATTTGAATAACTTATGCTCAAATCCGTATACATTATTTTATTTCCTTTATACACATATTTAGAGCTTTGCTTATAACGGCATCCATATCGTAATACTTATATTCTCCCAGCCTGCCGCCGAAGATAGTATTTTCTTCCTTTTCTGCAAGAGTCTTATATTCCTCGTAAAGCTTATTGTTTTTATCATCGTTTACAGGATAATAGGGCTCATCGCCGGGCTTCCACTCGGAGCTGTATTCTCTGCTTATTACAGTTTTAGGCAAATCATTACCATTTTCGTCCTTGCCGAACTCAAACCACTTATGTTCTATTATCCTTGTCCACGGAGTTTCTCTGTCAGTATAGTTTACGGCAGCGTTGCCCTGAAAATTGGGCTTATCCAGTACTTCCGTATCAAATCTTACGGAACGGTATTCAAGATAGCCCAACTTATAGTCAAAGTAAGCATCTATTGCACCTGTATAAACTACCTTTTCCGCAAGCTTGTCCAATTCTGCTTTGTTTTCAAGATAATCTGTATTAAGTTTTACCTCAATTCCATCAAGCATATTTTCTATCATTTTTGTATATCCGCCTATGGGGATTCCCTGATAGAGCGCATTGAAGTAATTATTGTCAAATGTCAGTCTTACAGGAAGGCGTTTTATTATAAAAGCAGGAAGCTCCTTGCAGTCACGTCCCCATTGCTTTTCGGTGTAGCCCTTTACAAGCTTTTCATATATATCTCTGCCTACAAGAGAAATTGCCTGTTCCTCAAGATTTTTAGGCTCTCCGGTTATTTCCTTGCGCTGTTCTTCTATTTTTGCAGCCGCTTCTTCGGGAGTCACAACGCCCCACATTTTGTTGAAGGTATACATATTAAAGGGCATAGAATAAAGCTCACCCTTGTAATTTGCTACAGGAGAATTTGTAAATCTGTTGAATTCCGCAAAGCGGTTCACATAATCCCAAACTTCCTTGTTGTTGGTATGGAAAATATGAGCACCGTATTTATGCACATTTATTCCTTCAATTTTTTCCGTGTAAATATTTCCGCCTATATTGGGGCGCTTGTCTATAACAAGAACTTTTTTGCCTGCTTCTTTAGCCTGCTGCGCAAAAACTGCACCATATAAGCCGGAACCTACTATGAGATAGTTGTATTTTTTCATCTTCTTCATGATATAGTTTATCTAAATCATACTCTCCTTCCTGAATTTTATGTATATTGCATCATTTCATATCTGTGAGCTTTTGTTTTATCATGCAGCTTTAATTGCTTAATAAAGGGTAAAGTATAATTTTTATGCCGATTAGTAATTATATTATTATAAATAAAATAAGAACTATACCTTCACTTATGTAGAATTTATTTTTATATTATATTCAATACATTAAAGTATTGTTTTATTGCAAATCTCATTTGCTATATTCTATCCTCTTATATCCAAAAACTCCGCCTTGCCATGTAATCTCATTTTTACGGAATCCGCAGGTACAAATATACAATCGCCCTTAAAAAAGCTTATTGCCTCATTATTCTCCAAAAGCATTGTTCCGCAGCCGTTTACACACAGAAGCACTCGGAATGATGTGCTGTCTGCCTGATAGCCCACATATTGTCTGCATCTCTCTGTATTCAATAGCATTCTGTAAACCTCAAAATACTTACATCTGCATAAAAGCTCGGAAGCACAGCCTTGCCTGTATTTCAGCACTCTCATTGGCTGTACAGGTTCCTTACTGCTTTTCAGATCGGCAACGTCAAGTGCTTTATCTATATGCAGCTGTCGTTTGTTTCCGCTTTTGTCTGTACGGTCATAATCATACAGTCTGTAGGTTATATTGGAATTTTCCTGTATCTCCGCTATAAGAGCGCCTGCACCTATGGCATGGATAGTTCCTGCTTCTATAAAAAAAACATCGTCCTTTTTTATGGGGATTTTTTGCAGATGTCTTTCAATAGTGCCTTTTTCAATACTTTTTCTCAATTTTTCTGCAGTTGTATCGTGTTTTAGACCATATATAAGCTTTGTGTCTTTTGTCGCATCAAGTACATACCACATTTCTGTTTTACCAAGCTGACCATTTTCATTTTTATTCGCATATTCATCATCGGGATGGACCTGTACGGAAAGATTTTCCTTTGCATCTATAAGCTTTATAAGTATTGGCAGCTCGTTTTTTGTTACCGGGTGTGTTCCCAGATATTCGGGATTCTCCTTGATAATTTGCGTTAAGGTCATTCCTTTGTATTCTCCGCTTGCTGCAATGCTTGGACCATCCGGATGTGTAGAGCATTCCCATGTTTCGGCAAGAGGATACATAGGTATTTCTTTACCAAAATCATCGTTTAATCTGCTGCCTCCCCATATATAATCCTTGCCTGATGGCTTGAGAAGGAAGGGTTTATTGCTCAAGCGGGTATTTCTTTTTGTCATGAACACTTATCTCCTTGCCAAGCTGAACTTCTATAAGCTTCAATTCTGTTGCAGCAATAACAGTATGCCTGCAGCCTGCCTGCATAGTTATAACGTCGCCTGTGCTGACCTCCTGTTCCATGCCGTCTACAACAGTACGGCCTTCGCCGGAAATAACTACCCAGACCTCGTTTCTGTTTTTATGGCTGTGATAATTCATACTACTGCCCGCATTGAGAGTTACTTTTATAGTAAGGCTTCCTTCCTCAACATCAAGCACACGGTAACTGCCCCAAGATTTTTCGGCAAACATTATCTGCTGATCTATATCATCTACATAGGGCTTTATATAACTGGACTGGTCCTTATCTGATACAAGTATTCCTTCCGGACTGGCTGATATGATAACATCATTCAGTCCCATAGCCAGTACGGGTACATCAAGTTCATTTATGATATGTACATTGCTGCATTTATCATTCATAATAGCGTTGCCTACGGTGCTTTCTCCCATAGCTTCGCTGAGTGTGTTCCATGTACCCAAGTCTTTCCATTGTCCGGAAAATCGCATTACCTGTATGCTTTTTTCTTTTTCCGCAACAGCATAGTCAAAGCTTATTTTATTCAGAGTGTCGTATTTTGAAAACAGATCTTCATAATCCGTAAAATCTATAAGCTCATGAGCCTTATCCAATACATACTTAAGCTTGTAGGCAAAAACGCCGCCGTTCCATAATGCTCCTTGGCTTATGTACTTCTTGGCTGTTGCGCTGTCGGGCTTTTCCTTAAAGTTAGAAACTTTACTTACGCTGTCACTGCTTTCGGGTAAGATATATCCGTATTTTTCACTTGGATATGTTGGTTCGATACCCATAAGCACAAGAGCAGCTTCGCCTTTTCTTGCCTGCTCATAAAGAGCTTTTAGAGCCTTGAAATAATCCTTTTCAACATAAGGGTCAACAGGGCATACAACAACAGCTTCATCTTCAGAAACACCCTGTATATCACAAAGATATGATGTTGCAAGAGCGATCGCCGGAAACGTGTCACGCCTTGCAGGCTCAACGGATATGCCTACATCTTCGCCAAGCTGATTATGTATAGCGGAAACTTGTGTTTTTGAGGTAGCTATTGTTATATTTGCATTCTTGTCTATGCTTTTTATCTGACGATATACTCTCTGAACCATGGATTCATATGTACCGTCATCTGTTTTGAATATTTTTATGAACTGCTTGGAGCGTATATCGTTTGATAAAGGCCATAGCCTTTTCCCCGATCCTCCCGACAGCAATATAATGTTCATATTCATTCTCTCCTTATATTTATCTCTCTGCCCTCATGGGATTATTGAGAAAATCCTCATAGGACAGCTTTATTCCATCTTTTAATTCTGTCTTATATGTCCAGCCTAATTTAGTAGCTTTGGAAACATCCAAGAGCTTTCTTGGAGTACCGTTGGGCTTTGAAGTATCCCACTTGATCTCGCCCTTGTACCCTATAACATCAGCCACAAGCTCCGTAAGCTCCTTTATTGTAAGCTCCTTGCCCGTACCTGCATTTACAGTTTCATTTCCGCTGTAGTTATTCATAAGGAATACGCAGAGATTAGCAAGGTCATCCACATACAAAAATTCTCTTAATGGTGAACCGTCACCCCAACAAGTTACAGATCCAAGTCTCTGTTCCTTAGCTTCGTGGAAACGACGTATAAGAGCCGGAAGTACATGGCTGTGAACAGGGTGATAATTATCATTGGGACCGTACAGATTAGTAGGCATAACGCTTATGTAATCGGTGCCATACTGTCTGTTGAGAAATTCGCAATATTTAAGACCGGAAATTTTTGCGAGAGCATAGGCTTCATTTGTTTTTTCTAGCTCCGATGTAAGCAAACAGCTTTCCGGCATAGGTTGCGGAGCCATACGAGGATATATACAGGAGGATCCTAAAAACTCCAGTTTTTTACACCCATTCTGCCATGCTGAATGTATTACATTCATTTCAAGTATCATATTGTCATACATAAAGTCTGCTAATGCATTCTGATTTGCAATAATTCCGCCTACCTTTGCGGCAGCCAGAAAAACATATTCGGGCTTTTCTTTAGAAAAGAATTTCTCGACATCTGCTTGTCTGCACAAATCAAGTTCGTAATGAGTCCTTGTAATAATATTTGTATATCCCTGTTTTTCAAGTTCTCTTACAATAGCTGAGCCTACCATTCCTCTGTGTCCTGCCACATATATTTTAGAATTTTTATCCATCATAATATTTACCTTCTTTTATGTATTACTATAATTTTTGCATTGCTTTTTCCTGTTTAGCAAGTACTCTGTCGTGTTCAGCCATTATTCTGATAAGTTCTTCATAGCTTGTTTTCTGCGGATCCCAACCCAAAACAGTTTTAGCCTTAGTAGGGTCGCCCCAAAGGTTATCCACATCGGTCGGTCTGAACCATTGTGGGTTTACGCATACAAGCATTTTACCTGTTTTGATATCATATCCTTTTTCATTAATGCCATTACCTTCCCAGCGAAGTGTAATGCCATTAGCAGCGAAGGCCTTTTCCGTAAAATCTCTTACGGTATGCTGTACACCGGTTGCAATAACAAAATCATCGGGCTTGTCCTGCTGCATAATAAGCCACATACACTCAACATAGTCCTTTGCATAGCCCCAGTCCCTAAGAGAATCAAGATTGCCAAGAGCCAGATGATCCTGTAAGCCTTCTGCAATACGGCCTGCAGCAAGAGTTATTTTTCTTGTAACAAAGTTTTCACCGCGTCTTTCGGACTCATGGTTGAACAAAATACCGTTTACGGCAAACATTCCATAGGCTTCTCTGTACTCCTTTGTTATCCAGAAGCCGTACTGTTTTGCTACGGCATAGGGACTGTATGGGTGGAAGGGCGTATTCTCATTCTGAGGAATTTCCTCGACCTTTCCGTACAGTTCAGATGTAGATGCTTGATATATCTTTGTCTTTTTTTCCATGCCAAGTGTATGTACAGCTTCAAGTATTCTAAGGCAGCCTAAAGCATCTATATCTCCCGAATATTCCGGAACATCAAAAGAAACCTGAACGTGGCTTTGTGCTGCCAAGTTATAAATTTCATCAGGTTGGACTTCTTTTATTATCCTGACAAGTGATAATGAATCTGACAAGTCACTGTTATGCAATGTAAGCTTGTCCTTAATATGGTCAATGCGCCCTGTATTTGAAATTGATGCACGGCGAGTAATACCGTGTACTTCGTAGCCTTTTTCAAGTAAAAACTCAGCTAAATAGGAGCCATCTTGACCGGTTATACCGGTAATCAAAGCAGTTTTCATATAAATGTACCTCATTTCTTATGTTTGAATTTATCCATAACTATTATCGAAAGATTTTTAAAATAATTACACATATCCTTAAAGTGCGGATTTCTTATGTAAATCAGAATATTTATTGCCAAAGGAACTATTCCCCATATCAGAAATCTAAGGGCAATACCTGTTATTGTCACAGGCATATTTTTTGTAATAATATAAACCAAAATACCTTCAAAAAATACTACACCAAGGAGTACAGTATGCTTGATAAGGTATTTAAAAACGGATTTTCCGAAAAAGCCTCTGACTACAAACCGTATCCTTCCGTATGCTATAGGCAGAAAAGCGAAAAAAGTGCCTATCTGAACTCCCGTAACACCAAAGGGTTTTGCAAGGGCAACCGAGATAACTACATTTAAAATTGCCGACAGAAGCATACAGTTTCTGTCCTGTCTGTAGTCGCCGAATACGCTTCTGTATTTGTATACGATCTCCCAAACCGAAGTAAGATAAGTGGTCAAAGAAAATGCTACTACAAAAGAATAGGAGAGAAGGTATTCGCTACTTCCCATCCATATGCGAATAATAGGCTGAAAAAAAGTGAGAAATCCTACGCTTATATAGGCAGCAAAGAAAAAACTGAAAACATCAAACATTTCAAATTGTTCCCATAAATCTTCTTTGCTGCGGTCTGAATAGATGATATTTCCTATTGCCGCTTGAACGGGATTCAACAGTCTGTAAAACAAAACATTCAGAACACCTGTTTTTAAAACAAAATAATTTCCATATAGGGCAACATTTTTTATCCCACATAAGGCAGATATTACTATATTATCTGTACCTCCATATACAGCATAAGCAATTTTATGTACCAAAAAATTTTTAACATCGGGAATAATATTTCTGCGTTCGATATCTTTTCGGGTAATTTTATATTTTTCCTTAAGATACGGATATTCACGGTTAGTAACTATTAAAATAATTACATTTGCAACAATTGCTGTGGATAGCTGAATCATAAGATATAAAATATAATTTTTGAATATTGCCAATGTTGAAAGCTTGATGACCTCAATTGCCACATTTGTAATTAAATCTATCTGTATGGTCTTATATTCTTTCTGATCCGCTGCAAGAATTGTACGGCGATATGAAAGAAAATATCCTGCAACCATACTGGCCAACTGTAAAAAATACACAATATAAAGATAACTTATATCTTTTGTTGCATCATTTACAATATATGGTACAAATATGCAGGCAATAAGACCAAGCACAGTAACAGCACAGGCAATAAGCCGATATACCCATTTGTATAGGTACATCAGTTTACCTATTTCCCTTGTATTGTTCGTAACTATTTCGCGATAAAGGTGGAAAGAAATTATTCCTCCTATGCCAAGTTCAGCCACTGACAAAATAGAAAAAATATTTCCGAATACACTCTGATATCCAAGATATTCAATATCAAGAAACATTACAAATATTCGCCTGTTCACAAATTGCAACACAAGCATTAAAATTTGTCCAATAACAGATATTACGCTATTTTTAAGAGTTTTAGTAGCTGTCATCACTTCTCATCCTTAATAAAACACAAATAAGTGTAGGTTATTTATTAATTCCCTTATCGAGAACTATAACTTTTTCAAATTGCTCATCTAAAGATTCTTTTATATACCTCACCATAAAACTTACATGTGATAATCCACAGATAAAACTGCTACAGGATACAAGAGTATATACGTCTCTTAAAAGCTCAAGCCCCAGTTTATAATGATGCAGTGGACGACTTGATTCTTTAACATGAATACCAATGTTGCCGGAAACCCTTGGTACATCATTGTAATAGATAAGTTTATCCCCAAAACAATCAATAAATATTTTTAAAATATTCTCATCATCTGTAGCTAAAAATATTTGCTCATATTTTCCGGAGGCAAACTCTTCTTTTGCTTTTTTTAAGTATTCTTCCGGGAAAACATGATGTGGATGTTTTTTGAATTCCTGTTTAAAATCACCGCCTCTGGCATGAATCCCCAAAACTCTGTTGTTTGATAATATATTTTTTTTGTTTTTTGATATATAGTCTTGAGTCTTGTCATTAAGAAAAATATGTTTTTTAAATGAATCCGCAAGCATTTTAATATTATTATCATTTGGAAAATATGATTCCGTCAGCATATTTTGGTATTTCAATATATGTTTAATATCAGAACTGATTATATTTTTAAAATCCGAATACTGAAATTTTGAGGCTTCGGATATAGGTTTAAAATAATATTCAAAAGCATTTTGAGTGGCTTTATCAAGCTCGGGTTCATAATATGTACTGCCCTTTCCCCAGACTACTCTCGGAACCAAGGCATATTCATCTGCAAATTTTAATCTATATAAAAGATGATGCATCTCTGCACAAAATCCTCCATGCGTAGCAGGAATATCATATATGATATCATGTGGCATTGCGGTACCATGATGTTCTATCATATAAATACAGCCCTCATACTCCGATTGGTAATAAGATTTTAATAAAGCACATAGTTTGGGGTCTTTGATATTTTTAATGCTTTTATATATTACAAATATTTTGTCATTATTTTTTAGCTTTTCTTTAAGTTTCTTTATCATATCATTTATACCTCATTTTAAAATAACATAAATATTATTTGTTACAACAAAACTAATCTTTTTTATCTAATTATCTCTTTCCACTTAGCAGTCTATAACTACGATTATGTCATCAAGCATTGTAATTTCAAAGCAGTGAAGTAAATATTTATTATATATACTATACATATTTAAAAATATGTATAGTAATAAATTTCATTATTTTTTTTATCAACAATTAATTATGTTTTCCGAGGGCTTAATATGCAATTTGTCAATCACTGTAGTGCCACAAAAACCCATACTTTTAAAATATGTTTGAACAGCGAAATTCTGAAGCTTATTTCCAAAATTTTCATCATCATAAATAGTTATAATGGCAACTTTTCGCATTTCAAAACCTCCATTTTAAGGTAACAGTAATACGCTTTATTACTCATTATCTTTGACGAACTTTCTTTTAGCCTTCAAAACCATATCAACAAAATTATACAAATTACCTTTGCCTCCGTCTAAAATGATAATAAGTCCTTTTATAAGAATTTTAAAATTATTCATCGGCTCAAATTTTAAAAACGAAGCAAAATATACCCAAAAGTGTCTACATATTTCAAAGCGCAGAATTTCTTCCTGTCTTTTTTTAAGCGAATTATTATAATATTCTGAAACTGACAGACGATATATAGCACAATCCACATAATTCCTTTGTTTTACGTTTTCACTAATGTTACGAATATAGTACATACTCTCGTTATATTTTAGTATTCCGGAATCATTAAACAAACGCTCACTATTATTGGTTGCACTTAGCATATTACTGACATAATTATATATACACGTATCTTTTATCAGACACTTTGCATCCTTGTTATTCATAAGCAACACGGCATTGAATGCTGTGTCTTCACAATATGACAATGAACTTTCAAAAAAAGTGTCTGCTATAATTTTTTTTGTGTAAAACTTATTCCAAACGCTTCCCATTATTCTCGAATCGTTTAACACTCTATCCAGCATTTGGTTGGAAGATACATACTTTGTTTTCGCTCTTTTTTGACACAATAACACACCGTCTGTATTTCTTCGGTTATAACCATAGCACAGTAGTTCCAAACGCAAGTCATTTTGGAATTCTTCTATTACATTTTTTAAAACACCTTTTTCAAAATAATCATCAGCATCGCAAAATCCTATGATATCCCCACACGCAAATTTAAGTCCTGTATTTCTTGCGTCAGAAACACCTTTCCCAATAGACTTATAAACTTCAATAAACGGGAAAGCACTTTGAATCTCCTTACAGACAGTATATGTTTTGTCTGTTGAATAATCGTCAATTATAATTATCTGCAAATTATCAACGTTTTGATCAATAATCGACATTACACTTTCCCTAATGTTGTTTTCAGCATTATATGCCGGAATAATAATACTTAGTTTCATTTTATATATACCACTACTTTCAAAATTATGTTTTCAATTATATCATTGTGCCAAACAAAACATTTACTATCCTCTAACACACCGAATTAGCACCTTACAGATTTCTTGCTTTTTCCATCCTGTTATATGCTTTCTTATTAATCAACAAGTACTTAAATTCTGTGTGAATCGTCTTCGCATCCGTTTCTACAAGTTTCAGTACTCCCACTTTGATTTTCTCGGGGTACTCTTTAGGGTTGTGAATAACAAGAGAAAAATTACTGAAGTTCGATACTTTCTTCTATATTTCTCCACTATCGGACAACGCCAACCACCAATTACTAATTGCTCTACTTAATACCGCCACTTACAATATCCTGCCGTAATTATGATATTAAAATCAACACATCGATCGCAGTGTTGCCGGTCACAAAAATGATGCTCTCCGGCTTGCCATCACTCAATAAATTTTGTTTTGAGATGTCGGTCGGTGCAAAATTATATTGACTTATTATACTGACTGCCTGACAGCTGAATTCTTCAGGGTATGGTCTGTAAATCTTATAAGTGCGCAGTCCCGGTCTCAACGTGTCCGACTGGAATTTGCAGGTAGAAACAGGCAAGCGCAGTTACGAAAGTAGTCGTGGTGTCAACATGGACGAGTACCCCGTTCGATCTGATTTCTTCGAGAACTTCCTTAATGTAATTTAAAATATTTGTCGTAATATCGAACAATGTCTGCTTGTCCTTCATTATTGACAAATCAATATTTGACACGTTGCCGAATACTTCGAATGCCTGTTCGAGCATCTATCGATGTTATCCGATCACACAGACGATGATATTTATTTCGCTGTGTCACTTGAGTTCGTTCACAAGCGGACACATTTTAATTTTGGGGTGTGCCAAAGACAAGCACGGAGGTTTTCAGTTATATAAACATCTTTTATATACATTCGGTTCATTTGAAACCACTCTCGCAGGGTTGCCTGCAATTCTACAATTCCCGTCCTTGAAGGATTTGTTCACAATAGCACCTGCTCCAATCATAACATTATCGCCAATTTCTATTTTTCCGAATAGCTTTGCACCTGGTCCTATCCATACGTTATTTCCAATCACAGGAACAGACCCCGGTTCAATGTTCTGCCCAATATTAACAGCTTGATGAATATCACACCAATCACCTATTCTTGCATCTTTATTAATAATTATCAGACCTAAATGATTAATACGTAGCCCCCCCCCGAAAACATTACATGGTATATCAAATCCAAGTTTTAATCCCCAATAATGATGCCTGAATCCATATATTTTCTTCATAAGTTTTTGGAATATATTTTTAGAACAATTGGTGTAATACTCATGCTTTCTGAGAATTATTTCAAATTTCCAGATTTCATCTCCGAACAGTTTTATTCTTTTACCTTGTCTGCCTAATGCAATTCTGTCCATTTCAAGATATTCCTTTAAATCTGTTTTATTTTGTATCATAAATCTTTCCTCCGGTTGATTTCTTTTGAATCCAAAAAATTTTTAAAGCTGAATCATAATTATGATATTGAAGCCACGCCATAATCCCAACTTTAAACATTTATGAAACATTAATTTTTTATCTTAATACTGTTTCTTGAAATCTATTGTTATTCTCTTTAACATAAACTCGTCCTTTACACAAAATTCAACATACATTAATTTTGATAGTGTAATTTTTCAATTCACAATGTACTGCCGGTAAAGCGTAACTACGTATCACCAAATAAATAAAAAATATGCACTTGTGTACTTTAAAACATATACAATACAGACGAGTATTTATACGTTACTCATAGCAGAAGTGTTAGAAATCGCACCAGTTTTATGCTCATAAACTATAGGTTGTTCTGAAACATTTGTTTATCTCTCTTATTACATCTTGAATTATGTGTAAAGACAAGCATAATGATAATCATTACATGATTTCACTTTATTTTTCGAGAAAGTTTTTCTGAAGTTAGTTTAATAATGCCGTTGAGACCATTTGTTTTAGCTGCCATCTTATATTGTGCAATATTCCCACCAATCTTACGACCAAATATTCGACTAAATTTCTGCGAATCTTCAATAACCTTTTTTTCAATATCTGTTTTCCATGAACCTGCAAAGTGATGAATAGCATATGTATTATCAGTACATTTTATTAAACCGGTATCAAATGATTTTGCTGTAAAATAATCACATGGATAGCAATCTAATTTGATTTTATTTTCTTGTTGTATTTTACACATTATTTGTGGCAGAGGAGTTTGGTCAAATTCTCCTTTATTGTTTACAAAATGACGGTTAGAATAATAATCTAAGCATTTACTAATAAACTCATTATGTGACTCTGCACCAAAACACCCAGCTTCGATCCAAGGACTATTAGGACGTTCATACGCAAACATATATGGTTTCTTGAGCATAGGATCAAATTTCTTGATTACCTCTATATCCATATCCATATATATACCCCCATAATTATAAACTGCATACAGTCTTATATAATCACATGCAAACGCATATTTTTTATTATCAAATGCTTCTTCTACCCACATTGATTTTTCTTTAGGAAATCTATTGAAATCCCAAAGTATAAACTCATAATCATTTAAGATTTTTTTCCAACCGGAAATATAGTTTTCAAATTTTTCCGGAATCGGTTCATTGCTTAGCCAACAATAATGTATAATTTTAGGTATCATAAAAAGTTCTCCTTTCTGATATCTGCATCCTATCATTAAGCAATAATACAAATGGAAATACCACATATATACTTATAATTGATGATTCTGTTAATCCATAAATAAATAGAATTATAATAACAAAGACTATTCTGATAGCATTATACTTAATCAATTTTCTTATTAATTTAAAATAGGCAATGCCAACCACTATAGTTGCCAATAACCCAAATTCTATAATAAGGCTCATATATGCATTATCAATAGTCATAAAGTTAGACCAACTTTGTGTAACTGAATTGTATATTTTCTTACTTATTAAACCATGATATTCAACTGACTGACCTAGTAATGTAATACCTTTATTCATCAGAATATAATTATTCATCTTTATCCTTCCATTAAACAGCATGTCCAAATTCTGCACAAAAGAATTACTTTCGTATAATACAGCTGTAAATAGTGTAGCCATCATTAATATTACAGGCAGAACTATTAAAATATTTTGAATTAACCGCTTTCTTTTGATGAATGCATACATCTTGTTACTAGAGCATATCAATGCAATACACGCAAGGAAGAAGCCCGTTCTGCTATTAGCTATAATGTATCCAAAAAGATTTAATAACGCTAAAAGAATTTTATTTAATGGACTGATTTTGTCCTTTTTTGAAATGGTTATCAATACCAAGGCCATTAAAACATATCCAACAGAATTAGCATGCGCATATCCCAATGCATTTGCACCTCTGCGCTGTACGCCGGCATCAGAGAGTCCCAACAAATATAACAAAAATGTAAGTACAATTGAAAAGACCAAAATCCGATACATAATCTCAAACAATTCTTTATAATCCACGTTTTTAAGCGCAACAATGATCATCATTGCCTTTAAAAGTTCTGCATAACCTGTTGTAATATATCCTAATATAAATATAGAACCTATACCGGCTATCAACATAAGTTCTTGAATTCTATATCTTGCCTTTATTACTGCATTTAAAAATACAAATATGTATAACGGCCACTCTGCCATATCCAAGATATTAAACACAAGTGGATTATTAGTAACTAGATATATTCTCTTTAAAAGATATATTAAATATAAAATTCCAAAGCAAAATATTGTCAATGAAATTGTTGAAGTTTTTGTCCTTTTTAAAGGCATTGCCTTTTCATTTGTCTCGATATCCATTATCTATGCTCCTTTTGGAGTGTGTTATTTTATATTCCTTTTTGCCTTGCCAAAAAGCATTCTTTTCTTCTATGTATTCTTTTTTTCTGTGCAATAAGCATTTTAACTTAAGTTTAATTATCTTTTCTGTAAACGGTAAAAGGATTTTAATACCATTTCTAAGACAAAACTGCTTTTCATACATTGCTCCAAATCCAAAGCTGTAGGTGCGTTTCTTTTTAATGTCAACCGATGAAGTTATCATCGCCAGTTTTTCGTGCGGATGTTTTGCTTTTACATCATTAAAGTATCTGACAGTGTAGCCATTACTCATTGCTCTCAAAATAAAATCTGTTTCTTCTCCGGCTCCGTATTTTGCTCCTACTCCAAATTCTTCATCAAAATAACCGGATACAGAAATAATCTCTTTTGGAAAAGAAATCGCAGGTGACGGACAATATCTGATTACTTGACGATATGATAATTTCTTACCATCAGTTAATACTTTATAATTGACAAAATCCCTTTTAGTAATTGTATTCCAAAGATAGCCGGATACGATAATTTTTTTATTTGACCTTATATGTTTTTCAATATTGCTTAAATAATCATCACTGTAATATGCATCATCATCTATCAAACATAGATAATCTCCTTTTGCATGATGTATTGCTTCGTTTCTTGCTTTGCTCAATCCCTTAAAATGAACACGCTTATATACAATTACCAAATCTCGAAAATCATACAGCACTTTCTCGGTTAAATCGTCCTCGCTTTGATCAATAATAATTATCTCAAATTCTTTATATATTTGATTTCTTAATGATTCCAAACAGTACTTGATACATTCCGACCGGTTTAAAGTGCCAATTATTAAAGAGAAGAACATTTACTACTCCCACTTTCAGTTTAAATAATGTGCTTATTTAAAACTCTTAAAATTAATTATAAACTTTTTGATATTTAAAAGTTTCAATCAGCAATAGCTTCTAGAATTATTTTTGCGGATTTTTTATAATCAAAGTTTTGACGCATGAAATCATCTAACGCTCTTGGCATAGTTTCTGCAAGACCCGGTAGCTGCAACAACAGTTTTTTTAAATCTTCTTTATTATTGTTTTCAAAAAAAACGGCCTGTTTTCGCAGTATTTCTTTCATACATGATGAGTCTGATGATATTACAGGTGTTCCCATAGCCAAAGCCTCAACAGGAGGAATTCCAAATCCCTCATACAATGATGGGAATACAAAACATATAGCATTCCTATAAATTGGAGCAATGTCTTCATCATCAACAAATCCGGTAAAAACAATCCTGTTTCCTACACTGTATTTATCAATAAGCTGGTCTACTTCCCATCCTTTTCGTCCAATAAGCACAAGATCATAGCTAACTTTATCCATCACTTCGGAGAATGCTTCAACTAAGAGTTGAAGATTTTTTCTCGGTTGCAAAGTAGATAAAAACATAATATACTTTTCCGGTAAATTGTATTTCTTTTGAATATCTTTTGTTTGAACAGTGCTTTCAGAAATATTTTTGGATATTCCATTATATGTAACTATTATCTTATCTCTATCCACACCTGTATTGACATAAATTCTTTCCTTTGAAAATTCCGAAACTGTAAAAATTTTTTTTGCTCGTTTTATAGCAACGGTCTCTGAAGTCTTAAAATAGAACCATGCCAGTTTATTCTTTCCGGGAAAATCCCACCGTCCCATATCGTGGATTGTGTTATAAATGTTCCTATTAAAAAACAAAATGGGATTGGGAAAAGCAAAAAACATATATCTATCTGCCTTATGTTTGTATAATGCCATCGGAATAATTAACTGGAAAAAGAGTAATTTATTTTCTCCTTGCAATACGACCGCTTCAACTTGCTTGTTTCTGCTAATATCATGCAACAATTCTGGAAAAATTTCCCTTCTGAATAAGAGGATATATTCGTTCTTCTTATCTTGTTGCAACATTTCTTGAGTTACACACAATGCGTATCTTTCAATACCGGATAAATGATATGATAATGATGTTAAATCAATCAATATTTTCATAATAATTCTTATCTCCCACGTTATAGAACGATATTTTTACTGCGTATGACAATTGTATGCAACAAGTTTTTATTATTAAAACTCAATAAATAAATTTAAAATTTTAAAAAACTATTAATTAATTCTATTTAATATAATTCAATACATTTAACGATGACCATAGAGCATACAAATAACTTATACAAAACTTTTTTCAAAATAAATGCTGAAAATCATATCTGTTTCCTGATAACTATATTTTGTCCGTCTAAACAACATTCTTCAGGATTCATCAAATTACAAACCACATCGGCAACTTCATCCGGCTGCATAATTGTCGTTGGATCTTCATCGGGAGCCAAACGAGTACGAAGCTTTGTTGCACAGCGACCGGGAGAAACACAGTATACTTTTATTCCATACTCTGCCAATTCCGATGTTAATGTTTGTGACATAGCAATTACCGCAGCTTTTGAGGAAGCATAACTCAACCAACCTGGTCTTGGAGTCATTCCGGCTGTAGAGGCAATATTTAAAATTTTTCCACCCTTAGTTTTCATATACTTTGCACATTCTTTCATCAACATAAAAGGTGCAAAAACATTGATTTTATATGTAAGTTCAAAACTTTCCAAACTTGTTGTAAACAGTGATTGTGGATCTGTATATCCGGCAATATTATATAACGCATCAATATATCCATATTTATTGTGTACATCCTGTATAATTTTAGGGATCTCATTTACTTCAGACAAATCAATCGGGAAAAATGAGATATTTTCTGCGCCGCTTTTTTTCATAAATGTTATTGTGTCTTCAATAGCATCCACGTTTCTTCCTAATAAGGCATAATTATCATAAAAATTTTTTTTGCTTAGTTTTATAGCAATAGCACGTCCGATCCCCGCACCAATTCCTGTAATTACACATGTTGACATAGTTACTTTCTCCTTCTGAATATTTCGTCATATATAATTTCACCTATAAGCATATCCATACGTGTAGTGATTTTGATATTATATTCTTTACCTTTTATAATTTTTATTTTTATACCACTATTATAATAAAACAAAAGACTTGCATCTTCGGTAAAGGCTTTACCTTCAGACTTTGCCTTTTCATGGGCATCGAGAATTATTTGGGTGTTAAATTTCTGGGGAAGCTGCACATTTACCAATTCGTTTCTTGTCAGCAACGATTCAACATTCTCATGTCCTTTTATAACCGTAAAAGGAATGTCTATTCCTGTGATCACATTTTCATGCATTTCATTTATAAGTTCCAAATACTCCTCGGTCTTTACAAACGGACGTGCTGCTTCATGAATAATAACATTTTCTGTTTCTACTTTTCTTAATCCCGATAATACCGATGCTTGTCTGCTATCTCCCGCATCAGCATATTCAACCGGTTTTGTAATTCCATATTGATCTAACATAAGATTGATTGGAAGCTGATATTCCTGCGCACATACAACAATAACTTTTTTTATTTGTTCTATTGAATTTATTTTATCAAGTACGTGCATAATCATTGGTTTTCCGCCCAACAACATATATTGTTTCGGGATAGTTTGGTTCATACGCTTACCTACGCCACCCGAAAGAAGAACTAATGTATACATTTCAAATCTGCTCCTTATCTTTGATATTTTTTCTTGTTATATTGTGGACTGCCTGTGCTTTTTCCGTAACCTTTTTAGGTGTCATATAATTACTGCCATATAATTGTGTAAGTATAGCGTCATAGTGAGTTGATATCATCAATTCTGTGTCTTCAAAGTTTACATAAGCAAATTCCGTCATATAATTTACCGGAATAATCATAGGCATAGCCCATAATTGGTCATTAGACCGATGAATGTATTGTTTTTTCCCTATAAATGCATATTTACAAAACTTATCAAATTTCTTTATTCTGTATTCTAAAGGAAAAGGCTTGCTGATTATATATATAATTTCATATACAAATTTCGACAATCCTTTTGCCCTGTTATTTATCCTGAATGCTGACATTGTAATTTTGCTTTTAGTAAAGGCTGATAATAGCTTTAGTCCAAGAATTTTTAAGCTTTGCACTGATTTTTTTTCAGAAATAAAATCATAAATGAAAATATCTATCCATACATTTTCATTACCTTTCAACCATATTTTTTTTATCTTGTCTCTATTACAATCTAAATAAACTCCTTTGCCTTTATCGGTCAAAATCAACTCTTTTAACTTTTCATATTGCTCTCGAGTTATACCTATATCAATATCATCATCCCATGGTATAAATCCCTTCTCACGTATTGCACCTAATAGTGTTCCGCCATGAAGTGTATATTGAATGTTATTTTTTCTACATAATCCATCAAATTGTTTAATAAAGCACAATAATTCCTTTTGAATATTTGCCATTCCATATTCATTAGTTATCATTAGCTGTACCTCCGTAATTATCAACCCATGAATTGAAAATGAAAAGCTGTATATAACCAGTTAATGCATATACAATTTATATTTAAATACATTGATATAAATATTTCTTAAGTAGTTATAAACCTAATTCTCTAACTATTTCTTCAAGTTGTTCATTAAAAACCTTATTATGATTACTTGAATCCAAGGTTTTATCTTTACACAAGCTTTCATAATTATCTATAATATCCGAAAGATTTGAAATATCCTCAACTACAATAATATTTCCCATACGTTCCTCAACAGCCTTACAAAACTCAAGCTGATGGTCATTTACATGTTCTCCAAATTGCTTCTGCCTTGGCACAACAATAGGAATCTTACCTACTTGCAATGGTGCAATAAAACTTGCCGGCCCTCCGTGAGTTATAACGATCCTTGCTTCTTCGATATATTTGTTCATATCCTGAAAAGGAATAAGTTTGTTCCAGTTGCAATATTTTGGCTCATATGTACTGTACCCTATCTGCATTACAACATCCTCTGTGATAAGTCCTTTGCCGCAAAGCCTGTCCACTTCTTTTATAAGCCTGTTAAATTGTTGTTCATGTGTTCCTACAGTAACAAAAATCATATGAACACCTCGTTAAAATATGCTGCCAAGATTTACAGCTTTGGGATATACTTTCTTCATTTCTTCCCACTGAACTATAAATTTATCTACAATGGGATATACCATTTTGCCTGTCATAGTGGGCTTGTCTATTCTGTCAAATACTTCAATATAAATGAGCTTCTTTCCCATAAGCTTTGCTATGTAGAAAAATGGAACTGCTACAGCGGCTCCGGAGGAGATCAACACATCAGGCTTTTCTTTAAACAAAACCTTAAATGCCACAAAGGTATTGCGTATAAGATTCTTGATATTTCTGTTTGTAGGAAAATAGCAGTTATATACCCTTTCTCCTTTCAGGATACTCCTTGCATCCTCTTTATCAAATGTCACCCAGAATCTGTCCTTATTTTTCCAGAAGGGCTTTAGCATATATAAATGTGTAAGATGTCCGCCTGACGAACCTACTAAACATATTTTCATAATTTCTGCTCCTTTAAGCATATCAATGCTTATTATTGATACCTAATTCATTTAATAATTCCAATCTCTCACGAGAAAATTTGTCAGCACCTTTTATATCCTTAAGCATTTTAAATATTGAAAAATGCTGTCTGAATATAGCTGAAAAGAACCTGTGTATCCATGCTATCGGCAATAAAAACGGAAATTTTTTGAGATACGTATATCTGTAATCCAATGTTTTTATACTGGGAAATAATATCTTTCTCATTCCGGATATACTGTCATCCTGTGATTTTGCTGCCTGATGAATAATAACATTATCTATTCTGCCGAATACACCACTTGACAAAGTGTATTCAATAAATCTTTCCGTCTGTTTGTATTGAAAATCTATATCATTCATTGATATATCAAACCGGTTCTTTAATGCACTCAGAATATAGCAATAAATGTTGTAATAATTTTGTTTTTTGCACAGCGCTTCTGTAAGTTTAAAATCAATGTTTTCTCTGTTTTTTTCTATAAACAATGCAATATCACATAAATTTCTTATCCCTGCACCTTTTTCAATATAATGTTTTCCTGTATGTATGATCATATGGGCTAAAAAATAACTTTCTGTTGGATATGTTATAACTTCGTCAAACTTCAAGTTGTTCATAACACGTTGAGTGTTTTCATAGGGTTCAAAAGCAAATTCCTGCTCCAGACTATAGAAAACTTCCCAATATGCTTTATTGCTTTTAGCTACAACACCATATATATCTTTTTCTACACTGTATCCATTATCTTTAAATATCTTTACTATTTTGGGCAGCATATTTTTATTTGTAAGTATGTCGAAGTCCCCCATGGTCCTTAACTCAGGTACAGGATATAAATTCCTTATTACACAGCCTTTAAGTCCTATAAATGTTATGCCGTTATTCTGCATAAGTCTGTTCATTCTGAGAAATTCATTATATCGACCGCTCATGACTCCTATTGTGGAAAGCATTGCAGCGTTCCATTTTGCCATAAGCTCTTTATCGGGTTGAAATTCAGTATCCAGTTTGCTAACTGCTGTAAATAAGAGCCCTGCGATGTTCTGTTCAACGGATTTGTTGTAAATATAATCCCAATCTAAATTTGATTCGGGGTTTTCGGGGGCTTTGTCAAATATTGAGGCTTTACACAATTTGACTATGTATTCATCATTGCAGTTCATAACAACACCTCTATTTGACAAACTTTCGCTCACTTAAATTTTCATATGAATATTCTTGATTTTTATATAAAGCCAATCTAAAGCCATACTTATGACTACGCCAAACTCATCAATACATACATCGGTAAGTCTTGCGTTTCTTTTGTTTACAAAATGTTGATGCAATTCATCAAAACCTGCATACAAGCCACAAATAACAAGTGTTAGCATTACAGCATTGTAATCATCTATGTTAAAAAATTTCAGCCATAAAAACACGAATATGGCCAATATTGCGAATAGTGTCATATGTGCGCATTTTCTTACAACAACATCTAATTTGCTTTCAATTTTTTGGGAGTAGCTTTCTTCTTCCTTTTCACTACTAAAGTTTTTATCCGTATTTTCCTTTATTACGTTTTCAATAGGCTTAACGATCAAGTCGCTTGTTTTCATAGTTTCATCATAGTTCTGGCTTGAAAAAAGAAATATAACTGTCATTACCGCTACAACGCATACTCCATACACAACTCTCTTAACTTTCATAGCGTCACCACATCAGCAAGCGCCTTCGCCCTTAAGTACCGCCGGAATAGTCAGCAGTATTATCTTCAAATCAGTCCAAATACTCATTTCATCTATGTACTTAACATCAAGCGCCATCCATTCCTCAAAGCCTATATTGCTTCTGCCGCTTATCTGCCAATAGCAGCTAAGCCCGGGCTTTACGAGAAGACGCTGTTTTGCAAAGTCGTCATACTCTTCGACTTCATTCGGCAGGGCGGGGCGAGGACCAACAACTGACATATCGCCTTTAAGCACATTTACAAGCTGCATAAGCTCATCAATGCTGAATTTCCTTATAAAGTGTCCTACCTTAGTAATTCTCGGATCATCCTTTATTTTGAACACAGGCCCGTCCGCCTCGTTTTTCTTTTGCAGCCTTTTCAACTTCTTCTCCGCATTTACGCACATACTCCTGAATTTGTACATTTTAAAAGGCTTTCCGTCCTTGCCTATTCTATCCTGTGTAAACACAACAGGACCGCCGTCCTCAATTTTTATAGCAATAGCGGTCACAAGAAAGACAGGCGAAAGAAGCAGCATACCGCAAAGGGAAGCCACTATGTCAAAAGCCCTTTTGATAAAGAAATATATCATTTTTCTTGCCCCTCTTTTTTCCATGCCGGCAAGCTCTCTGTCGGCATTGTCTATAACAGCCCTTATACCGACGCCCCCATCGGCATAGAGCTCATTGTGTTCCATACTCATAACAAACTGCCCCTCTGTACGAATATATTTTCATCATTTTTATGGGTAAAACTGCACAAAAACAAGTAAAAGCCCTTCCTAAAGTTACCCCATAAAAGATAAATCAACTTGAAAATAAACAGCTTAAAACAACATTTTTAAATTAATTTCCACTCACTTAAAATTTCGTCCAGACATTTGTCTATCGTAGCCCCATTAAAAAAGCACCCCCTTCG
>CANROO010000016.1 GCA_947632235.1 uncultured Clostridia bacterium | reverse complement strand
CCGAAGGCTGGTTTTCGGCGAAGCCGAAAATGCTGACCTAGAGTAACATTAAGCATTACTGAATGGTGATGTCTTGGCTTTATATTTGTAAAAGCTAAATAAGCACAGGGACTGTCCCCAGAACATATGGATAACGTATTGGGGACAGTCCCGGCGGATGCAAGCCTTATTGCTCTACAAAGCTTGTACAATGCCATTTATGGCAACAGAACAGCCACGCTCGGGACCCCCTTCCCTCTGCGAGGGACGGCTTAGAGTGTTTTAAGGGGGAGCCTTTCACCATCAATCCATTTCGAGGATCTCATGATAGAAATTCTTATAATCCGTTCTCTTATCCTGCGTGAACTTTATAGCCGAGCGCGGGTGGCAGTTCAATATGCCCGTCATAAGATAGGGGAAGTCATAGCCCCATGTTATGCCCTGCTCCTTGAGCTTCAGTATATGCTTCTCCACAAAGTCCATGGTAGGCACTACATTGTACTTGGGATTTCTTAAAAGCCCCAGAAGAAGCTCCATAAAGCAGTTGCCTGCGCCCCTGCCCATACCGCTCATTGTGGCGTCTACATATGTCACACCGCAGCGCATAGCCATAATGGTATTGGCAAAGGCGAGCTGTTGGTTGTTATGACCGTGGAAGCCTATCTTCTTGCCGTATTTCTTGCCTATATCCACATATCTCTTGGCAAGGCTCTCTATCTGCTCGGGATAGAAGGCGCCGAAGCTGTCCACAAGATACATTATATCCGTACTGCTGTTTGCAAGCATTTCAAGGCCGTGATTTAACTGCTCGTCATTTACCTTTGATACCGCCATTATATTGACGGACACCTCATAGCCCTTTGCCTTGGCGTCCTCTATGAGGTCTATTGCCGCAGGTATCTGATGTATATAGGTAGCGACCCTTATGAGGTCGAAGGGACTTTCCTCCTTGGGCAGTACATCCTTCTTGTCCGTCCTGCCCACATCGAGCATAACGGCAAGCTTAAGGTCGGTGTCATTATCGCCCACTATATCCTTGACATCCTTGTCAACGCAGAACTTCCACTTGCCGAACTCCTTTTCGTCAAATATCTCCTTTGACGCCTTATAGCCGAACTCCATATAGTCCACGCCTGCCTTTATATCGGCAATGTATAGATCCTTAACAAATTCGTCCGTAAATCTGAAATTATTTACAAGCCCTCCGTCTCTTATGGTGGCGTCCACCACCCTGAGCTCGGGTATATACTGCATAAGATTGGGCTTATTTTCCGTGTTCTTATTCAACAACATTTTATCCTCCTGTAAAATAAAGACATTACCATCTCTTGCTCTTATTCTTTATCTCCTCTTTTATCTCGTCAATGAAGGCGTCGAGCTTGTAGGAACCGAGGTCCTCGCCCTTGCATCTTACGGAAAGCGTGCCGTCGGACGCCTCTTTTTCGCCCACTACAACGATGTAAGGCACTCTCTCGTTTCTTGCCTCTCTTATCTTATAGCCTATCTTCTCGGCTCTGTGGTCGGTCTCTACCCTTATGCCTGCCTTGTTGAACTCAGCCTCTACCTGCTCGGCATAGTCGGCATACTTGTCGGATATGGGCAGTACCTTCACCTGAACGGGCGCAAGCCATGTGGGGAAATGTCCTGCAAAGTGTTCTATAAGTATACCTATGAACCTTTCTATGGAACCAAAGCATACTCTGTGTATCATAACGGGACGCTTCTTTTCGCCGTCCTTATCGGTATATTCAAGCTGAAATCTCTCGGGCAGCTGCATATCGAGCTGTATGGTACCGCACTGCCATGTTCTGCCGAGGGAGTCCTCAAGGTGGAAATCTATCTTGGGACCGTAGAACGCTCCGTCACCCTCATTTATGACATAATCCCTGCCGAGCTCGTCAAGTGCGCCCTTAAGACCCTCAGTTGCTCTCTCCCACTCTTCATCCGTGCCCATGGAATCCTCGGGACGGGTGGAAAGCTCGATGTGATAGTTGAAGCCAAAGAGAGTGTAAACCTTGTCAATAAGCGCAACAACGCCCTTTATCTCGTCCTTTATCTGCTCGGGCGTCATAAAGATATGCGCATCGTCCTGTGAGAAACAGCGCACTCTCATAAGTCCGTGCAGAGCTCCGCTCTTTTCGTGGCGGTGAACAAGACCTATCTCGCCTGCTCTTATGGGCAGATCCCTGTAGGAATGAGGCTCCTGCATATAGACGAGCATACCGCCGGGACAGTTCATGGGCTTTATGGCAAAGTCCACATCGTCTATCTTTGTGGTGTACATATTTTCCTTGTAATGATCCCAGTGACCCGAACGCTCCCAGAGCTGTCTGTTGAGCATCATGGGCGTCTGTATCTCGACATAGCCTGCTTCCTTGTGTATCTCTCTCCAGTATTCAAGAAGGGTGTTCTTGAGCACCATACCCTTGGGCAGGAAGAACGGAAAACCGGGGCCCTCATCGAGTATGCAGAAAAGTCCAAGCTCCTTGCCGAGCTTTCTGTGGTCTCTCTTCTTAGCCTCTTCGAGCATATTGAGGTAAGCCTCTAAATCTGAGGCCTTTGTGTAAGCCGTGGCGTAAAGCCTTACGAGCATTTTGTTTTTCTCGCTTCCTCTCCAGTAAGCGCCTGCAACGCTCATTATCTTTATGGCCTTGCAGTACTTTGTGCTCATGAGGTGAGGGCCTGCGCATAGGTCCGTAAAGTCGCCCTGCTTATAGAAGGAAATAACTGCGTCCTCGGGGAGGTCGTTTATAAGCTCTACCTTATAGGGCTCGCCCTGCTCCTCCATGAACTTTATTGCCTCGGCTCTGGGAAGCTCGAATCTCTCTATGGGGATATTTTCCTTTACTATATTTTTCATTTCCTTCTCTATCTTTTCAAAGTCCTCGGGAGTGAAGGTGATGTCGTCAAAGTCGTAATAAAAACCGTCCTCCGTGGAGGGTCCTATGGCAAGCTTAGCCTGCGGATAAAGCCTCTTGACAGCCTGCGCAAGTATATGCGATGCCGTATGTCTGAAAGCCCTCTTGCCCTCGGGAGAATCAAAGGTACATATTTCAAGAGTGCAGTCCTTGTCTATCTCTTTTCTGAGGTCTGCCGCCTCTCCGTCAATGATACCGCAGCAGGCATTTCTGGCAAGACCCTCGCTCAGATCCTTAGCCACATCGTAGACCGTAACGCCGTTTTCATATGCCTTTTGGCTGCCGCCCTTCAAAGTGATATTGAACATTATTTTGTCCTCCTTTTTTATGCTTATATTATTTATTATAAAATAAAAAAAGTAACCTATCCCCATACAAAGGGACGAGTTACCGCGTTTCCACCCTTATTGCAGTTAAAAAACTGCCTCTTGTGCGACCTTTAACGGGGCCGGCCGTGCTCTTTTAAAGCAAGCTCAAAGGCGGTGTTCACCCTCCGCGCCATAGAATGCTCACAGCAAGATGCATCCCTCTCTGAATGGAAGCCTGAAGGCTACTGTCCTTGTCATAGCTGTATGAAATATCAACAAATACATATTAACACTTATTTATTTCAAAGTCAAGAGGAAATTAGCCCGCAGGGGGCGGGCAATTGGGGATATTAACTTTTTGTGAAATTGGGCTGTCCCCATTATGTTATCCATTCGTTTTGGGGACAGTCCCTGTGCTTATTTAACTTTTACAAATATAAAGCCAAAACATCATCGTTCAGTACTGCTTAACGTTTCTCTAGGGACAGTCCCCGCTTGTTGGTTACGTAGAGACAGCCTCACGGTGACGCTGGTGTGGGGACTGTCCCTAAAGTGAGCAAAAAACTGCCCTGAACGGTAATGTATAAGCTAAAAATAACCGTGATATAAATATTTACAGGGACTGTCCCCAAACCGACGGGGCGGGAGTACCCCGCCCTATTTTATTTTTTATTCATGCCCTTATTGTTTTCCAATGTGCTTTCATTGACGGGAGCGGTGAGCTCCTGCGTATTGGGCTGATGGTTTGCGCTGCTTTGCTGAAGGTTATTCAAGGACCTTGTCTGCACCGCCTGATTGGGAACATTGGTGCGCAATTCGCTTGCAACACTCATTTCTTCGGGAGTGAGCGGCTTACCCATGGCATATTTTGCATTTATTCTTATCGCGCTGTTTATATCGGCTAAGCCCGCGTTGTCCATATCTCTCTGGAGCTTATCAAGAAAGCTGTCTTCAAACGCCTTAACTTCCCTTAAGTTGGCGTCAATGGTACTCTGTCTGGATATTCTCTTTCTCCAGTCCGGAAATTCCTCCACCTTGGGCAGCACCGTGAGCTCCTTACCCTGAGTTATTTCGGGCACCATTTCGCCTGCAGGGGTCTTTATGGTTATGACGGGCATTGTCTGCATGTCTCCATAGCTGTCGGGATGTATCATTTTGTCAAAGCACTCGCAGAGCTTATCTCTGAAGGTCTTGCTGCGCATCATTATCTTTACATCCTGCTCCGTCATTGAATTTATCCTGTTTTCTATGTCTGCGTTGTTTCTGTTTGCCTGCGTGCTTAAAAGTGTTTCACGCATGAGAGGCTTAAGACCCTGACCGTTTATGGATATGTCGTTTATGTCTATGTTCTTTTCGCGCATAGCCTTAAGAAGCGATTCGGAATTTGTAAGGTCGTCAAGGCTGAACTTGACATTGGGTATCTTATCTTGGGCATATCTTTCAAGAAGGTGTTCCTCTTCGTTGCTCAAAGAACCGTTATTTACCTTCTTTGCATATACATCCATAAGCTTGTTGTATTCTTCCGCCTGCTCCTTTAAGCTCTCGTGAAGCTCTCCGCCTTCCATAGAAAGCTTTTCCGCCTGATATTTATTGTAATTTTTCAAATTACTTTCCAATATCTTGTTTACCTCGGCTTCGATACTGCCTCTGTCCGCCGCCCTTCTTTCAAATTCTATGGCGACCTCGCTCATAAGCACGCCCTTTTGTGCATCCTTGAGAGAAAGAAGATATTTTTGTACAGCCTGCTTTTCGGCAGCCTCGCTCGGACTTAATTCCGAACTGCTGCGCGGTCTGCCCTTATTCTCCTCCTCTATAGACGCCTTTATGTCATTGAACATTTTTTTGTACTCGTCTGTTTTCTTTATCTCCTGCACCAGAGGAATATACTCCGTTTCATACAGAGCTATGAGGTCGGTATTCGCTATTTCGGGCATATGAAGTGCGGCATCTTCTACTCTTGAGCGCTGATTCGGAGATATTCTGTTCAATGCCGAGGTATATTCCGCACCGTGAATTCTCTCCGGAATGTCCTCTCCCACACGGATGCCATATGTATAGCCGTTGGAGTTCTGTCTTTGAAGCATCTTCTGCTTGGCTTCATTTAAAACATAGTCCCTTGCCTCCTGATAGGAAACAAGCCTGTCCTTGGGCGCCATGGGATGATCTGTATATTCGTCCATTTCCGTGTGAGCCACATCCTCAGCATCGAGCTTCAAGGGTCTGGCAACGCCGTTTTCGTCCTTAATGAGTATAAATGCCCTCTGCGCGTGATCGCCCTTTATGTCCGTACCCTTTACCACGCTGTCTATGGCGTTTGAAAAATCGCCTATCAGCTTGTTGGTAAGATATTCCATGTAGGTATCGTTATCTTTTATGGGATGAACACCGTCAAGAGTTGAGTTGGGATCCTGAAAATTGAAAAACTCCTTGGCGCTTTTTCCGTTTACAACGATCTTATCGAGCGCCTTTGTAACATTCTCATATGTTCTGTTTTCGCCGTTCAGCTCTGTGCCCGTGAGCTGTGAGAGCAGAGCAATACCTTTAACGCTGTCATAGGTCTTCATGTCTATGCCGTGATCAAGCCAGCGCGAGAGCAGACTTTCCTCGGAATTGTCTATTATCATTTCTTCCTCTTCCTCAGCCTCATTGCTTTGAGGATTGCCTGCGGGAGCGCTTTCGGAGTTCTCTGCAAGCTTATTTGTCGCTGCTACCAATTTAATTATTTTTGTATAAAGCTCAGCCTCTTCTTCACTGATATCCGGTTCCTCTTTCACGGGTTCTTTGATTTCGGGTTTATTGATTTCGGCGATCTCTTCGTCGGTAAGATCTTCATCTTCGCTGTCGACATATCTCTCAAAGGTTTTGCTCTCCGACTTGGCTTCATTTTCCTTAAACCTCTTGTAATCTTCATCGAAGTCGGGCATAATGACCCTTTGGCGCGGTTTTTTCTTTGGCTTGACAGGCTCCTCCTCCGTTATGACGGGCTCTTCCTCCGTCACTACGGGCTCCTCCTCCGTCACTACGGGCTCGGTTTTAATTTCCGTATCACTGCCGGAAGCAACGGAAGGTTCGCTTTCGGCAGCCGTATTCTCGGTGCTTTCGCTTGCGGGACTTTCGGCAGCCGTATTTTCGGTGCTTTCGCTTTTAGGACCTTCGGCAGCCGTGTTCTCGGTGCTTGCGCTTGTGGGACCTTCGGCAGCCGTATTCTCGGGCTGAGGTGTATTCTGAGCGCTTGGTT
The DNA here is from genome assembly GCA_947632235.1 of uncultured Clostridia bacterium. Classification (GTDB taxonomy): domain Bacteria; phylum Bacillota; class Clostridia; order Lachnospirales; family CAG-274; genus Gallispira. The sequence continues at coordinate 20,541 of CANROO010000016.1, read as the reverse complement.
CTTCGCCCGAAAATGCGGAGCGAAGCCCTACGAGCATATCTGCAAGAGCCTCAGGCCTTATGTCGGAATCTCTCAGCGACTGATTGACATAATTCCTCATAGCCGTTGAATTGAATTGATTCAATTTTTCCTCCGTCATATCCCCATTGGTCACAGACGGGTCTAAAAACAGAGTGGGCATCTGTGAAATTTGATCCTCGTTAATGTTGTTCTCGGGAGAGTCCGAAGAGAGAGTGTTCACATCCTGTATACGATGGATAGAAAAGCCCTCGTCGGCTGCGTTTATATAGCTCCTAAGATTGGTCGCATATATAACAAGCGTATCTTCGGGAGTTGCCCCCAACCCGTCAAGCTGCTGTATATATGAATTGTTGGATACCAGAACGGGCTGCGCCTGACCTCTTCCCTGCTGAAATATAGCTATCCTGTTCATGACATCCCTCAGGCTTTGGTACGTGATAGCAGTATCGGGCGATATGCCTGCGATATAGCAGACAAGCTCCCAATTGCTGAAGCTGTTTATTTCATTTATATTTGTAAGTATATGTTCATTCGGTTGTAACGGATTTGGCATTATGTTGCCTTCTTTCCTCTTTAAATATATCAGTTGTTGCTCATGTTGTTTTCGAGCCTGTTTTCATTCTCGTTGGAAGCAGTGGGCTGTGTGAGCGCCGAGGGAGCGTTATTGAATGATGTGCTCCTCTGCTGCAATGCGCTGAGATTGGTAGCCTGTACCTGACGGCTGCGCGGATTGTTGAGATTATCCCTTGCATAGAACAGATCCGCAGACGAAAGCATCTGATCAAGGGCAAGCCTTGTATTCACTCTTATGGCGTTGTTCACTTCGTCAAGCGATTCGTTTTCACGATCTCTCTTATTCGCCGCGCTTAAGCTGTCACTGTAAGTCTTCACTTCCCTTGCGTTGGCGTCAATGGTAGACTGTCTGGATATTCTCTTTCTCCAATCCGGAAGCTCATCCACCTTGGGCAGGGGTTCAAGCTTCCTGCCCTCGGTCATTTGGAGAGCCAGCTCGCATGCATCCGTCTTTAATGTTATGACGGGCATATTGTACTTGCCTGTTGCGCTGTCCAAGCACATATCGAGGTGCGATATTTTTTCAAACTGGTTGAATATCTTTTCCCTGAATACGCCTCCGCGGGAGATTATCTTGAAGTCATCATCCGTCATTTGGTCAAATTCCTTGCCGGTCACGCCCTTTAATATATCCTTTATGCTCTCGCCGTTTATATGTATGTTTTCAAAGCCAAAGTCCTTGCTTCTGAGCGCCGTCATAAGCGTTGCCGGGTCCTTGAGCTCGTCAAAGCTGAACTTGAAAGCGGGCAGAGTGCTGACAGAGTCTTCAAGCTCCTTCTTTGCATCGGGATCGATTATTTCATTGTTGAGAAGTCTTGAGTATGAATCGCCCGTCTCGTTGTATTTTTCCGCCTGCGCCCTGAGGGTATCCAAAAGCTCGCCCTCCTTGCGGAAAGCACCCACACTGACATAGTTATTGTAATTCTCACTGTTTGTCTCCATAACGTAATTTATGGCTGTACCAAACTCACCGCCGTATTTTGCATCCAGCACATAATACATCCTTCTTTCAATTTCCTGCTTTATGTTGCTGAGTACAAATCCGTCCTTGGTTTGTGAAACATACTTCTCTACCGCTCTTCTGCGGTCTCCTTCATTCTTGGTTTCATATGTAATTTTACCATCAACTCCGTCATATACATGGAAAATCGCGTTAGGCTGCAGCTGGCCGTTTATTTCTTTGCAATACATAGCCACGGGTATATAACGGTTGTAATATTCCTCCAAAAGCTGTTGGTTCGACATATTTTTGATATTGGCAACATAGGCTATATCACTTTCAATGCCGTCATCGCCCTTTTCCTCAAAATATTTGTATGAGAGAGCTGAGAACTGGCGATACAGCTCATTACGGTCGGCTTCCGCAACGCCGCCCTTGGAATAGGTTATACCTCCGCCGTTGGGATCTTTGCCAAGCTCGCTCAGACAATCGTCCAGAACAAATTGCCTTGCCTCCTGCTTGCTCAAGACCCTCTTTGACGGTATGCCGTTTATTTCAAAGCCGTCCGCATATCCGCTTTCGGTCAGTTGGTTGACATCGAGCTTCAGCGGCTCTATCCTCAAATCTTCCTTTACAAAGATAAACGGCGTTTCGAGGCTGTCGCTCTCATAATCCCAGCCCTTGAAAATATGGTCCATAACTTTGGTAAGTCCCGGCAGTACCTTGTTATCTATCGCTGTCATATCCTTAGGCTCGTTTGCAAGCCCGAAGTATTCATAGGCGGACTTGCCGTTTATTATAAGCTTGTCAAGAGCCTTTATGCAGTCGTCATATGTACTGTTTTCATTTAGCCTTACGCCCGTAAGTCTTTGTATGAACTTCATTCCCTTCAGATGCTCGTCTTCCATATCCGCATCGAGGTCGAACCTGAAGCTGTTGAATTCGTCAAAGCCTATGCCCCTTTGCATAAGAGCTCTGTGCTCGGCGGCAAGGTTTGCCCTGTCCTGCCTTGCCTCTCTTTCCTCCTGCGTTTCCGCGTTTTGGGGCTTTCCGTGTTCATCGCTTTCGGCAGGAGCCTTGGCGGAGCTTTCGGGCTTTTCATTCTCATCCTCGGAGCTGAACATATTAACAGGTCTTTTGCGTTTTTTGGGTATGAAGTCCTCCTCCTCACTGCTTTCGGAGCTTTCGGGACCTTTTATGACCGTCTTTACCTTGCGGGGCTTTTTTTCTTCCCTTTCGTCCTCATCGCTGTCGCTGTCCTTAAACATACCCGGTCTGAAATACAGAGGCGTTCTGCGAGGCTTGCGCTTAGGTTCTTCATCCTGCTTTTCCTCAGCCCCTTTTTCTTCTTCCCTTTCGTCCTCATCGCTGTCGGAGGAAGACGATGAATAGGTATCGCTGTCCGAGCTGTAAGAGCTTTCGTTGTCCGAGCTGTATGAGTTCTCGCTGTCGGATCTGTATGAACGCTCGCTTTCGGAGCTCTCGGACATCTCCTCGGAATCCTCGAAGAAATCGTCATCGGAGCTTTCAGCCCAATTCTGAGGGTCGGGATTTTCGGCAGCCTCGCTCTCGGATATTTCATCGATCTTGTTTTCGGAGCCTTCGGCAGCCGTGTCCTTAGGCTCGGTATCACTTTGAGCGCTTGGTTCTTTGCCCGAGAATAGGTCGTTCAGGTCGTTGAGAATATTAGCAAGACCGTCATCGTCAAGCTTGGGGGCGTTCTGTTCGTTCTCCGGGTTTTCCTGCTCGTTCTCGGGGGTTTCAGTCTCCAGAGTGTAGTAATAGTGCCTCATGGCAGTTTTGTTGAATTCCGCAAGCTGTTCCTTTGACATTTCTTCAATGGTGACATCCGGATTTAAAAACAGGGTACTCATGTTCGATTTGCGGTGAATGGAATATTCCCCGTTGCCCTGACGATCTGCTCCCTGAGGAAGCCTGCATACCAGTTGAGCGCTTCCTCGGGCTCGTATCTCAGTCCGCCCAGCATTTCCGCATATACGGCGTTTGATACCGGCACGGGCTCCTCCTCGCCTCTGTCATGATGAAGCACGGCAATGCTGTTCATGACGGTCAACAAGCCGGCATCGTCAAGCGCGGTATCCGGCGATATGCCTGCAATAAAGCAGACGAGTTCCCAGTTGCTGAAGCTGTTCAACTCGTTTATATCCGTGAGTATGTGTTGGTTTAACGGTAACGGTTCGTTTGTAGGCATTGTGTCTTCTCCTCTCATTAATAAAGCTTTATACATATTCTTCCATGTTACTTTATTCAGATTATAACATAAAAATTTCGGCAATAAAAGTATGTAGGCATAAACGGCAATTTTAAAAGCGTAAACGACCGCCGTGGAATCGGGAAAGGGACAAAACCATATTCATGCAAACTTAAAAATTAAAAAGGTTGCACAAATTTATCTTTAGTGTTATAATCAAATAATAAATAATAGTGCTGAATATTCGGGAGGAAATATAAATGGGTAAATTTTTCGGAACAGACGGAGTAAGAGGCGTTGCAAATGTGGAGCTCACGCCCGAGCTTGCCTACAGACTGGGCAGGGCGGGAGCATATGTGCTCACTAAGCACACCAACCACACGGCAAGGATAATAGTAGGCATGGACACAAGGATATCCGGAGATATGCTGGAGTCCGCCCTCATATCGGGCATATGCTCGGTGGGCGCTCATGCCGTGAGCTTAGGCATAGTGCCTACGCCTGCGGTGGCGCATCTTGTGAGGGCATATAATGCCGATGCCGGAATAGTTATAAGCGCATCGCACAATCCCGTTCAGGACAACGGCATAAAGTTTTTCAATTCGCAGGGCTTTAAATTAAGAGACGACATAGAGCTTGAAATAGAAAGCTATATGACAGACAGATGGGAGGAGCTTCCGCGCCCCACAGGCGACAGAGTGGGCGCAAAGACGGTGAGCTTCGATGCCATAAACGACTATGTTGAATTTGTAAAGACCACAACGGACATAAGGCTTGACGGCATAAAGGTCGCCATAGACTGCGCAAACGGCGCTACATACAAGGCTGCCCCCATAGCACTGGAAGAGCTGGGTGCGGAGGTATACGCCATAAACAGGGAGCCCGACGGCACAAACATCAACAAAAGATGCGGTTCCACCCACATAGAAGGACTTGCAAAATATGTGGTGCAGAATCACTGCGATCTGGGCATTGCCTTTGACGGCGACGGCGACAGGTGCCTTGCCGTGGACAGCAAGGGAAGCCTTGTTGACGGCGATGTTATAATGGCTATATGCGGTAACTACATGAAGGAATGCGGTAAGCTCAAAAACGACACCATCGTGGCAACGGTAATGAGCAACCTCGGTCTTCACTTAATGGGCAGGGAAAAGGGCATCACAATAGAAAAAACCGCCGTAGGTGACAGATATGTGCTCGAGCACATACTCGAAAACGGCGACTGCTTCGGCGGAGAGCAGTCGGGACACATAATATTCTTCGACTACAACACTACGGGCGATGGCATAGTGACGGCAATACAGCTCATGACAACGCTCAAGAAGACGGACAAGACGCTTGACGAGGCAAAGCAGATAATGGAGGTGCTCCCTCAGGCGCTCGTAAACGCAAGAGTGGACAATTCGCGCAAGAAGGACTATCTCAAGAACGAGACCATAAAATCCGAAATAGAAAAGCTCGAAAAGAAATTCAAGGACGAGGGCAGAGTGCTCATAAGACCCTCGGGCACGGAGCCTATAGTGCGCGTAATGATAGAGGGCAGAGACCAGAAGGTGATACAGCGCGAGGCTGAAAGACTTGCAAAGCTCATAGAAGGACTTTTGAACTAGGAGGAAAAACATAATATGTGTGGTATAGTTGGATATATAGGCAGTCAGAATGCCGTACCCGTACTTATAAGCGGTCTTGAAAGCCTTGAATACAGAGGCTATGACTCGGCAGGCGTGGCTGTACTTCAGGAGGACGGCATAGGCATAAGAAAGACAAAGGGCAAGGTGGACAATTTAAGGACGCTCCTGCTCAACAACCCCGTATCGGGCAGGGTGGGCATAGGTCATACGCGCTGGGCAACTCACGGCGCGCCGTCCGATATGAACGCCCATCCCCATTTCAGCAACGATGACAAGATAGCCGTTGTACACAACGGTATAATAGAAAACTATCAGGAGCTCAAAAGCGAGCTTGAACAGAAGGGCTATCAGTTCCAGTCGGAGACCGACACCGAAACAGCCGTAAACCTCATATACGACTACTACAAGGAGGACGGCGACCTTCTCGAAGCCGTAAGAAAGGCTCTTGAAAGAATAGAGGGCTCTTACGCTCTGGGCGTATTATGCACGGACTGTCCCGACAGGCTCATTGCGGCAAGGAAGGAATCTCCGCTCATAGTGGGCATAGGTAAGGGCGAAAACTTCATAGCCTCGGATATCCCTGCTATACTCGAATACACAAGGGACGCCTATATACTCGATGACAAGGAGCTTGCCGTTGTGGAGGCCGACAATGTGACCATATACGACATAGAGGGAAACAAGGTAGAAAAAGAGGTCTATTCCTACAAGTGGAATGTAGAGGCTGCCCAGAAGAGCGGTTACGACCACTTTATGCTCAAGGAGATATACGAGCAGCCCAAGGTCGTAAAGGACAACCTTTCGCAGAGATTTTCCGAAGACGGAAAGCACATAGAGCTGGACGGCATAAAGCTCGGAAAAGAAGAATTGAAGGACATAAACCAGATATATATAGTTGCCTGCGGTACGGCTTATTATGCAGGACTTGTGGGCAAATACCTGCTTGAAAGGATAGTGCGCATACCCGTAAATTCGGATGTGGCAAGCGAATTCAGATACAAGGATCCGCTCATAGACGAGCATACGCTTGTGATAGTTATATCACAGTCGGGCGAAACGGCGGACACGCTCTCGGCTCTTAAGCTTGCAAAGGCAAGGGGCGCAAGAGTGCTTGCCATAGTAAACGCCGTGGGAAGCTCCATAGCGCGCGAGGCGGACGATGTGCTCTATACCCTCGCAGGCTTTGAGATAGCCGTGGCCTCCACAAAGGCATTCTCCGCTCAGGTGGTGGCAATGTATCTCATAACACTGCACATAGCTCAGGAGCTCGGCAAGATAACCGAGGCCGACTTCATGGAGGTAAAGCAGGCTATGGATAAGCTCCCGTCACAGATAAACGACATACTCACAAAGTCCGTTCCTGCAATAAGAAAATTCGTTCACAAATATATAGACTCCAAAAATGTGTTCTACATAGGCAGGGGACTTGACTATGTTGTGGGCATGGAGGGCTCGCTCAAATTAAAGGAGATAGCCTATCTCCACTCGGAGCCCTACGCTGCGGGCGAGCTGAAGCACGGACCCATAGCGCTCATAGAAAAGGCGACCCTCGTTGTGGGCGTTGTGACGCAGGAAAGTCTTTTTGACAAGACAAAGAGCAACATAAAGGAAGTAAAGGCAAGAGGCGCAAAGGTGCTTGCCATAGCCATGAAGGGCAACACAAGCATAGAAGAAGTGGCAGACGATGTTATATACATACCCAGAACTCACTGGATGCTCACATCACTGCTTGCAAACATACCTCAGCAGTTATTCGCATACTACATGGCTTTGGGACTGGGCGAGGACATCGACAAGCCCAGAAACTTGGCAAAGAGCGTGACTGTTGAGTAAAAAGGAGGTGTGATATGATGACCGTAGGTATTATAGGCGCTATGGAAGAGGAAATAACTAACATACTCGAGGACATGAATGTGCTGACTACAAAGAACGCCTTGGGGCTGGATTTCTATCTGGGAAAGCTCAACGACAGCGCGCACAATATAGTGCTCGTGCGCTCGGGCATAGGCAAGGTGAATGCCGCCTTGTGCGTTCAGGTGCTCATAGACCTGTTTGCCGTTGACGCCGTTATAAATGTGGGCGTTGCGGGAGCCATTGACAAGAGGATCAAGATAGGCGACATAGTAATTTCCACGGACGCAGTACAGCACGACTTTGATACCACGGCGCTCGGTGACGAGCCGGGAGTTATATCACGCATGGAAAGCAGTGTGTTCAGGGCTGACGATGCGCTTATATCCGCAGCCGAAAGAGCGGTGGAGGCTATAGGCTTCCCCGTACACAAGGGCAGGATAGCAAGCGGTGACCAATTTGTGTCAGACCCCGAACAGAAGGACAGGATAGGCAGACTTTTTGCTCCGCTCTGCTGTGAGATGGAGGGCGCGGCCATAGCTCACGCCTGCTGTCTGAATATGGTGCCCTTCGTTATAATAAGGGCTATATCCGACAACGCAGAGGAAGGCAGTGATGTGAACTATGAGAGATTTTTCAGAGAGTCCGCAGTGATAGCAGGCAGAATAATAAAAACAATGCTGGCGCAGATGTAGCGCGCACGGGGCATATGAAGAGGCAAAAACACTGATACATAAAAAAAGCGTACAATGTACGCTTTTTTTAATACTTATCAGTTACTGCTTGTCTGTCTGGGGATATAGGGTATTATTCTCTCTGCGAGCGAGCGTATAGCCTGTGTCTGAAGTATGACCTTGCCGGGGCCCGTAAGCTTTGTGAGGAACAGCCCTTCACCGCCGAAGAGTATATTCTTGAAGCCCTTTACTGTCTCTACCTCATATGTTACTTCGCTGTCAAATGCCACAACATTTCCCGTATCCACCATTATGGTCTCGCCGGGAGCAAGAGTTTTTTCAACGGCATCGCCGTCTATCTCAAGAAAACACAAGCCGGAGCCCGAAAGCTGCTGCATGATAAGGCCTTCGCCGCCGAAAATACCTGCGGAAAGCCTCTTTGTGAATACCGTGTCGAGCTCAACGGTTTTTTCTGCCGCAAGGAAGGCGCCCTTTTGTATTATGTAGTCATCGTTTGAAACATCAAGCGCCCTTATTGCGCCGGGAACGGTAGAAGCAAAGGCTATGCGCGAATCATCGGCATTAGCCGAATATGTTGCCATAAAGAATGATTCGCCTGCAAACATTCTGCCTATGCCCTTTAAAAATCCGCCGTTGGTATTTGTTTCCATGCTTACGCTCGGACTCATCCAAGCCATGCCTCCCGACTGGGTGTAGACCTGCTCGCCGGAGTTGAGCCTGAGCTCTACTGCCGGAACGGTAGTTCCGATTATTCTGTATTGCATAATTATGCCTCCTTTTATGCCTGTTTTTATTTATAATTTTATTTTACCATAAAATTTTGTCATATTCAAATTCGTTTATGCCATGAATGTTGTCGTTTGCGCTGTTTTGCAAAAAAGCCTTGACTTAGAGTCGGCTCTATGATTTATAATCAATATAAATAATATGACATACGGGAGGTAAATTATGGAAAAATATTTCGGAGAAAGCACACCTAAGCTCGGCTTCGGACTTATGAGACTGCCGAAGACCAAAACAGGCGCAATAGATGTTGAGACCACCAAAAAAATGGTGGATATGTTCATGGATGCAGGGCTTACATACTTCGACACCGCCTATGTGTACGACAACGGCGAGTCGGAGCGCGCGGCAAAGGCTGCGCTTGTGGACCGCTATCCGAGGGAGAGCTACACGCTCGCCACAAAGCTGTGCGCATGGATGGGCGCACACGATGAAAAGAGCGCAAAACAGCAGTTTTACACAAGCCTTGAGCGCACGGGCGCAGGCTATTTCGACTACTATCTGCTCCACGCGCTCCAGGCAGGAAACTACAAAAAATATGACGAATACCATATATGGGACTTTGTGAAGGACTTGAAGGCACAGGGGCTTGTAAAACACTGGGGCTTTTCATTCCACGCAACACCCGAAATACTGGATAAGCTCCTTACGGAGCACCCCGATGCGGAATTTGTACAGCTTCAGCTCAACTATGCCGACTGGGAAAATCCCGATGTTACGGCAAGGGCAAACTACGAGGTGGCAAGAAAGCACGGCAAGTCAATAGTCGTTATGGAGCCCGTAAAGGGCGGAGCTCTTGCGCATCCGCCAAAAAAGGTGCAGGAAATATTCAAGTCGGCTGCGCCCGATGCGTCCTTCGCCTCGTGGGCAATACGCTATGCCGCATCGCTCGAGGGCATAATAACGGTGCTTTCGGGTATGTCAAGCATAGAGCAGATGGAGGACAATCTTTCGTATATGAAGGACTTTAAGCCCCTTGACAGCGCGGAGCAGGAAACGGTGAGAAGGGCGCAGGAGATGATAAACGGCATAAAGACAATACCCTGCACTGCCTGCCATTACTGCACGGCAGGCTGTCCCATGAAGATAGCCATACCCGAGATATTTTCCGCGCGCAATCAGCAGATAGCCTGGGGTCAGCTTGAAAAGGGAAAGCAGATGTACGCCGAGGCGGTAAAGGACGGCGGAAGAGCCGGCGATTGTATAGCCTGCGGTCAGTGCGAAAGCGCCTGCCCTCAGCAGATAGATGTTATAACAAGGCTGAAGGAATGCGCAGTAAATTTCGGAGAGTAAGAACAGAAAAACCGTGCCCCGTATGGGACACGGTTTTTTGTTTTTATTATTAATTACTCTATAACCCTCACGCCAAGCACGCCGTTTATACCGTCTACTGCGGAGGCGTCTGCCGACTTGACATCGGCTATGGTGTAGCCGTAGCTTCCTCTTGTCTTGGATGCGAACTGCTCAGCGCCCTTTATGGCTGACTTTATGCTGTCCATGGCCTCGGCTGTGGAGAGAACGCATATTCTCTGTGTGCCTGCAGGTCTGGGAGCGGAAATTGAAGGATAGTTAACGGAATTGATGATATTTCCCTTTTCAAGGTATTCCATCATTTCGTCTGCAGCCATAGCCGCGCAGTTATCCTCTGCCTCGGGAGTGGATGCTCCGAGGTGCGGAAGTGTGATTATGCCCTCAACGCCTACCGTTTCCTCATTGGGGAAGTCTGTTGCGTAATAGCTTACCTTGCCGTCTGCAAGAGCCTTCTTGACTGCCGAAGCGTCCACAAGCTCATTTCTTGCAAAGTTGAGTATCCTCACGCCGTCCCTGCACTTTGCAAGGCTTTCGGCATTTATCATATTTTTGGTCTCGTCCGTTGCCGGAACATGAACGGTAACATAGTCTGCCGCCGCATATATGTCGTCAAGGCTCGGTGTCACCTCAACACTGCTGTCAAGAGCAAGAGCGCTCTTGACAGAGAAATAGGGATCATAGCCTATTACCTTCATACCGAGAGCAACGGCTGAATTGGCAACGAGCACGCCTATTGCGCCAAGACCTATAACACCGAGGGTCTTGCCCTTTATCTCGGGGCCTGCAAAGCTTGACTTGCCCTTCTCTACCTTAGCCGCAATGCCGTCCTCGCCTTCGAGCGCCTGTGCCCACTTGTAGGAGCCCATTATGTTTCTGCTTGTGATGAGAAGACCCGTGAGCACAAGCTCCTTAACTGCGTTTGCATTTGCGCCGGGAGTGTTGAAAACAACGATGCCCTTGTCCGCGCACTTGTCAAGCGGAATGTTGTTAACGCCTGCACCGCAGCGCGCAACAGCCTTTAAGCTTGCAGGAAGCTCCATATCATGCATCTTGAAGCTTCTTAAGAGTATAGCATCGGGATCCTTCATATCGTCTGCTGTGGTATAATTATCTGTAAGTCTTGAAAGACCTATCTTTGATATCTTGTTTAATGTGAGTATCTTATACATTTCTATCACCTTTCATTCAAAAACACAGAGGACTGCCCGAGCCGTGTTTCACAGCGGACAGCCCCTGCTTATATTACTTGTTTTCCGTTTCAAACTTCTTCATAAATTCTACAAGAGCCTTTACGCCCTCAACAGGCATAGCGTTGTAAATGCTGGCTCTCATACCGCCTACCGTTCTGTGACCCTTGAGGTTGACAAAGCCTGCCGCGGTTGCTTCCTTTATGAACTTAGCATTGAGCTCGTCATCATCCGTTACAAAGGGAACGTTCATAAGGCTTCTGTCCTTGGGAACAACGGTGCCTCTGAACATCATGGAGTTGTCGAGGAAGTCATAAAGTATGGCTGCCTTCTCTTCGTTTACCTTCTGCATAACAGAAACTCCGCCCATCTTCTTGAGCCACTTGAACACAAGACCTGCGATGTATATTGAATAGCAGGGAGGCGTGTTGTAGAGTGAGCCTGCGTCTGCATGTATCTGATAGTTGAGCATTGTGGGGCAGTCTTCCTTTGCCTTGCCCAAGAGATCCTCTCTGATTATGACAACGGTAACGCCTGCGGGGCCTATGTTCTTCTGAGCGCCTGCAAATGCAAGACCGAATTTTGTGATGTCTATATCCTCTGACATTATCATGCTCGAAAGATCGGCTACAAGGGGAACATTGCCTGTGTCGGGCAGTGTGGTGTATCTTGTGCCGTAGATAGTGTTGTTATATGTAATGTAGAAATAATCTGCATCGGGATCGAACTTTGAGCTGTCGAGAGCAGGGATGTAGTTGAATACCTTATCCTCGGATGAAGCCACAACGTTTACCGTGCCGAATTTCTTGGCCTCCTGCATAGCCTTCTTGGACCACTGACCGGTGTTTACAAGGTCGCACTTGCCCTTTACCATGAGGTTAAGAGGGATCATGGCAAACTGTGTGGAGCCGCCGCCCTGCAAGAACATTACCTTGTAGTTCTCGGGAATATGCATAAGCTCTCTTATGTCGGCCTCTGCCTCCTTGATGATGTCGTCAAACCACTTTGAACGGTGGCTCATCTCCATGACGGACATTCCCGAACCGTTGTAATTAAGAATTTCCTTGCCCGCCTGCTCAAGCACCTCGTAAGGAAGCATTGACGGACCTGCCGAGAAGTTATAAACTCTCTCCATTTTAACTCATCCTCCATTTAAAAAAATATCATTATTATTATAGTAGACATAAAATAACTTAGGGTCTATTATAATACAAAATACCTCATTATGTCAATAGTATTTTGAATGTTTGTTAATGTTTTATCAAAACACTTCAATATGTTAAATTTAAGTTATAATTATGTGCTAAAGATTGACAAAGAGGAGAAAATATTATAAAATAACTTACTGAAAAAAAATATAAAAATGAGGTAATAAACTATGGATATTATGTTTAAAAGTACAAGAGGCGACAGGGCCAAGGTAACTGCAAGTCAGGCTATAGTAAAGGGCATAGCCGAGGACGGCGGACTTTATGTGCCCGAAAGCATACCGAAAATAGATTTTTCGCTTGAGGATATGCTCTCATACGGCTACAGAGAGCTTGCCTACAGAGTGCTCAGGCTCATGCTCACGGACTACACGGAGGAGGAGCTTAAATACTGCATAAATTCGGCATATGACAGCAAGTTTGACACCTCCGCCATAGCTCCCGTGGCAATGGCAGGCAGTGACAGCTTTCTGGAGCTTTTCCACGGCAGGACGATAGCCTTCAAGGATATGGCGCTTTCAATACTTCCATATCTTCTCAAGACGGCAGCCAAGAAAAACGGCGTTGACGAGGAAATAGTCATACTCACAGCCACATCGGGCGACACGGGCAAGGCTGCTTTGGAGGGCTTTGCAGGCGTAGAGGGTACGCAGATAATAGTTTTCTTCCCCGAGGACGGCGTATCGGCAGTGCAGAAGGCACAAATGGTGACGCAGACGGGAGAGAACACCTGCGTTGTGGGCATAAAGGGCAACTTTGACGATGCTCAGACAGCCGTAAAGAAGATATTTACAGACAACGAGCTCAAGGCGGAGCTCAAGAAGAGGGGCTATGTGTTCTCCTCCGCAAACTCCATAAACATAGGAAGGCTTGCGCCTCAGATAGTTTACTATTTTTACGCATACGCTCAGCTTGTAAATTCAGAAAAGATAAAGGCGGGCGACAGTATAAACTTCACCGTACCTACGGGAAACTTCGGCGACATACTTGCAGGCTACTATGCAAGAGAAATGGGACTGCCCGTGAACAAGCTCATATGCGCCTCAAACGACAACAAGGTGCTCTACGATTTCTTTAAGACGGGAGAATACAGCATAAAGGACAGGGAGTTCATAGTGACCGTTTCGCCGTCTATGGACATACTCATTTCGTCAAACCTCGAAAGACTTCTGTACCACGAGAGCGGATCGGAGGAAAAAACGAAGGCCATGATGACGGCTCTCGGCGCTGACGGCAGCTATAAATTCAGCATAGACGACTGCTTTGTGGGAGAATATGCTACCGTTGCGGAGACCTTTGAAGCTATAAGATATACATTTGACAAAACGCACTATGTAATGGACACTCATACAGCCGTTGCAAAGGCCTCATACAACAAATACGTTGCCGAAACGGGCGACAAGACGCCGAACGTTATAGTGTCCACAGCAAGCCCGTATAAATTTGCAAGGGATGTTCTGAAGGCTATAGACAGCGAAAAATACGCGGATACAGAGCCCTTCGAGGCACTCTACGAGCTTGAAAGAGTGAGCGGAACACCAATCCCCGAGCCTATAAAAGGCATAGAAAAAAGGGAGATACTGCATAAGACGGTAATAGAAAAAGGAGAGCTTAAAAAGTTCGTAGAGGATAGGCTGAGGTAAGTATAAGGATGACGCAAAACCACCCCCGGATGAGCCCGGGGGTGGTTCTTCGTGTAGATAAAACAGCTTGTTGTATGATTTATGTGGTGTACAAAGCACCCCATAGCCGATATACTGCGTACCCTATACGGCATCAAATTTCACTTACTCATCTCCCTCGGTGATCTCATCATCGAGCGATATTTCGCAAAATGGCTTGTCCTGTGACAGTATGGCGCATATCCTGTCAAAGTCGATCTCGCTTATCTTTTTTTCGTTTTTCTTTTTTTTGACTTTCAGCAGATCATAAACATTAAATTTGCAAGCGATATTTGCTGTATCAAAGCCTAATATTTCGTATATCATACGCGTAAATTCGTATGTCAGTCCGGATGTAGGGATCGTGTAAATTGTATCCTTGATCTGATCTATACCGTAGCCGAGCGCGGTATAGCGTTGATAAACGGCAAGCGTAAATTCGCCGGCTTTTCCCGCAATGTCCAAAATCTTGTGACCGCTTTCGACAGCTCCGATAAGTCCGTCATCCGGCACAAGTGCGGCCATTTTGTCACATATATTTTTTTGCGTGATGACTTCCGACTCACCAAGCTTTCCGAACTTATGGACCGCAACGGTTGCTCTTTCAATCGGAGCAACGGATGTATCATTCGAAAGCTTGTTAAGATTATGTATCTTATAGTCCAGGTTACGGAGAACGAACTTATTAACATTGTTTTGTATGCTTTCAAGCACCGGCTTGGAAATACCGATATGCTTTGCGATCCTGGCATTATCCGCAGTCTTTATGCCGGCAATAATGTCTTCAAGAGAAATGACAGTATCTCTTGTCAGAAAAGCAAAAAACAAAATTCTTGCGTAATAAGAACGGAACTGCTTTATAGGATCATCCTTCTTATCTTTTTTGTTAGCTTCATTCGATATATCCGTTCCTCCGGCATCTTCTCCATGCTCGTTATTATCACTGACGGTCACATCATCGCCTTCGGCTGTTTCAATATCAAGCTCAGTGCCGTCACCCTCAGCCGCTTTAACAGTCAGCCCGGCTTTTGAGCCAAGCTCATTTTCCCGTTCAATAGCTTTGCGTATGACATCGATCTCCATGAGCGACAGATCGACCGGAATGCCAAGCACTTCTTCTGCAACTCCGCGTGATTTGGAATATTCACTGACGGCATTCAGAATATCGACTGCATTCACTTTTTCCATTTTATTGCTGTTCATAACGATTATCGGAGAAATGCGCAATTCTTCCTTTAACCGTTCTTCCAGCTTGCTGTTACCGGCATTATCGGCATTTACATTGTAGATCTGAGCTTTTTGCTCCTGCATAGAGAACATTCTGTCGGGCAGAAAGTCAACAAGAAGCGTTTGGGGCTTCATGTTGTATTGTATTATACTGCCGTCAGCATCAACGTATTTCTTGATATACCGGTTCTGTAATCGGAAAATCGCCTGATCGTATTCCTGAGGGGAAGCAATGTCCTTCAAAAAAAGCATGGTATCCCACTCTTCCACCGTACTGCCTGTAAGCATACGGTTTACAGTGAGAGTCAGCGTCTTTTTACCTTTTTTTTCGCATTTGTGGATATAATTCTTGATTTTCTGCGGTTTACCAAGCTTACTCGGAACATCAAGCCCTGAAATATTTACAATTTCATAATCGTTCAGGTTTTTAAACTTATCCGGGTTATTTTTTATCAACGCTTCCATTGCATCACATGAGGCGCAATAAGGAAGCACCATAACGATATGACGGCACATATTGCCGTCCTTGATTTTGTCATAGTCCAAAAAACCGAGAAGCTCGTTATCCTCTTTACTGCCGTCAATGACTTCAAGCAGATCAAGAACCTCCTTCTCGTAAACGAACTTTTTGCAGCTGTCATCATCGGATTTCTTGACAGATCTCGGCTTCAGAAGAGCGGAAAACGCAAAGGAAACGCCGTTTTCTTTTAATTCTTTCATGCGCTTACGCGAGGATTCGTTAGGATTAAAGGCAAAACGGATCATCTGGGGAAAACCATAATACGGGTTGTCCCACTCCCTCACATCATCGGATAAGATATGCTCCTTGTCCCATGCCTCCTGATCTCTTACAATATCAGAGAACTGATAAAACGCTATAATATCATCCTTTGTAAATTCGCTTCCCATCAATATACGATAAGGCGTGCCGGAAAGGTGCAGTTTAACCTTTGCTTTCAGGACCTTTTTGATCTGTTCATCGGCATCCGCTGTTTCAACATAGTCATCTGTATATATCTTACGGCCTTGAGTCTTGATCTCATCCTCTTCAAATTCACGAAGAACCTGTCCGTATTTTTCGGCGCGCGCACCGAAGTGTGTCTCATCAACGATCAGAAGGTCTATTTGATTTTCAAATACCTCCTTGTGCTTTTCCTTGATCTTGTCACCCTGTAAATCCTGAAGGGTCAGAAATATTACGGCTTTTTTGCCGTCGGCAAGCATTTCCTTGATAATATTATCATTTGCAAGAAGCGCACTGCTGTCAATGAAAACATATTCCGCAAACCTTATATGGCTCTCTACCGTCTTTTTCCATTCTTCTTTAACATCGGCCTTGGCTGAAACAACAGCTGTGATGTCAGCGCCCATTTCTTCCGCACAGCACATTGACGTGAACGATTTGCCGAACCGCATGACGGCATACATCAAAAGATTCGTTCTGCCCGCATTGACCGCCGTTTTGAATTTTTGTATCGTTTGATAGGTAAAGGTCTCGGGAAGGCGTGTTTCAGCGTTATAGAACTGATACTTACCGCCGTTTTTATGATAATCGTTTTTAATATCTTCTATTGCTTCAATAATGTCATGCACATCTGCTTCTTTGAAAAACTCTTTTGAATAATAAACACCTGCGGGAACGTCCGCTTGCTTTAATCTTATACGCTGCTTTACGCCCTCGAGAAAATTATGTACGGCAAAATCACGAAAGTAAACGTCATTGCCGACCTTAGCTTTTTCCTCATATTGCTTTTCGAGATCGGGAAAGAATTCCTTCCATTCATTCAGACGAACGGAAACCGGACGATATGTATCTCCAACCTTCATATAGTTAGGCACGGTACCCGTTGTAAAGGCATATATATGCGGATCAACTCTGCCGATTATGATATTGTCAAGTATAGAAATATCCTTCACAGGCTCACCTCCCTTTCCCGTTTAACGATGATCACTGTTTTATTGTTGCTATAATAACAGCCTTAAAGATATAAAGCACTTCTTGTATTATTTTCAAGAAGTGCTTCTGCGTGTCGATAAACACCTTATTGTATAAAATTTTGCGGGCGAGCAATGCTCGCCCCTACGAGTGATTAGCTCATTTATTGGTTTGTAGGGGCGTGCATTGCACGCCCGTATATAACATTTTTTATATTTTGACTTTTTCGACAGTCTGAGCACTTCTTGTATTATTTTCAAGAAGTGCTTTACGTATTGCTAAAAATATTATTCATTTTTTGCATAAGCTTTATTGCGCTTCATGATGATGCGTAATTCCCTATAAGCGTACCGTAAAAAAATTGTACATAAGGCTTACGGATTATTTCTCCTCCGCCTTCTCCTCATTGCCTCCGCCGATAGGCTTCATCGTGGGGAAAAGAAGAATATCCCTTATTGTCGGGGCATCGGTGAAGAGCATCACAAGTCTGTCTATGCCCATGCCCATACCGCCCGTGGGCGCCATGCCGTATTCAAGGGCAAGCATAAAGTCCTCGTCTATCATGTTGGCTTCCTCATCGCCGTTGGCTCTGAGCTGTTCCTGGCGCTCAAAACGCTTTCTCTGGTCTATGGGGTCGTTCAGCTCGCTGTAAGCGTTGGCATACTCATGACCGCATATAAACAGCTCAAAACGCTCGGTATAATCGGGCTTGTCGGGCTTTCTCTTTGTGAGCGGAGAAATCTCAACGGGGTGATCCATAAGGAAGGTTGGCTGTATGAGCTTATCCTCCACATATTTTTCAAAGAAAAGATTGAGTATATCGCCCTTTTCGTGAATAGGCTCAAACTCCACATCATGCGCCTTGGCTGCAGCTCTCGCCTCGTCAAGGCTGTGTATCTCATCAAAGTCAACGCCGGCATATTTCTTAACGGCGTCCACCATTGTTATTCTTTCAAAGGGCTTCGAGAAATCCAGCTCCACGCCCTGATATGTTATCTTGTCCGTGCCTGCGACCCTGCGCGCCACTTCCTTTATGATGCCCTCCGTTATGTCCATCATGCCGTAATAGTCGGTATAAGCCTGATACAGCTCCAGAAGGGTAAATTCGGGGTTGTGGTTGGCGTCCATGCCCTCGTTTCTGAAAACTCTGCCGAGCTCATAAACTCTTTCAAGTCCGCCCACTATAAGCCTCTTAAGCGGAAGCTCCAGAGCAATTCTCATATACATATCTATATCGAGAGTGTTGTGATGCGTTATGAAGGGTCTTGCGGCGGCGCCTCCGGGTATAGTCTGTAAAATGGGCGTTTCCACCTCAAGGAAGTCCAGATTGTCAAGATAGCTCCTTACGGCGCGTATAACGGCGCTTCTTATGATGAAATTTCTCTTTGTTTCGGGATTGACTATGAGGTCGACATATCTCTGTCTGTATCTGAGATCCGGGTCCTTAAGGCCGTGGAACTTCTCGGGAAGCACCTGAAGGCTCTTTGAAAGCAGTGTGACCTCCGATGCGGAAACGGAAATTTCCTCCATTTTGGTCTTGAAAACAGTACCCTTTACCGAAACGATGTCGCCTATATCCAGCTTTTTGAAGAGCTTATACTCCTCCTCGCCCAGGTTGTCCCTTGTTACATAGCACTGTATCCTGCCGTCACGGTCCTGAACATCGCAGAAGCTGGCCTTGCCCATAACTCTCTTGCTCACAAGTCTTCCGCCTATTGCGACAGCCTTGCCCTCAAAATCGCCGTAGTTGTCCTTTATCTGCATGCTGTGCTCAGTGACATCGGCCTTGACTATTACAAAGGGATCCCTGCCCATTTCCTGCAGGGCGGCAAGCTTTTCTCTCCTGACCTTCAATATTTCGTTTAGAGCCTTTCCCTCGAGGGGCTTATTCTGATTGTCTGCCATAATTATTCTCCCGCTGTATTACTGTATATCCAAAATTTTAAACTTAAGAATGCCGTCCGGTGCGTTGTTTTCCACAACATCGCCTACGGAGCGTCCCATGAGCGCCTGACCGAGAGGCGACTCGTTTGAGAGCTTGAATTCCGCAGGATCTGCCTCGGCAGGACCCACTATTGTATAGGTAAGCTCCTCGTCAAATTCCTCGTCAAGCACGGTGACTTTGTTGCCCAGATTCACTCTGCCTGTGTTAAGCTCGTCCTCGCCTATCACCTCGGCATTTCTTATCATCTTTTCAATTGTCGCGATCCTGGACTCTATCTCCGCCTGCTCCTCCTTAGCCGCATCGTACTCGGCATTTTCGGAAAGGTCGCCCTGAGCTCTGGCTTCCTTTATCTTTGCGGCAACCTCCTTACGCCTTACGACCTTGAGATTTTCAAGCTCTTCCTTGAGATTTGCCATACCCTCGCTTGTCAAAATAATTTTCTTTTCTTCAGCCATTTTTTTCACTCCCTGATTTTTTTAACATAGACTGTGAGTTTATCAACTCTATAAATTATACTAGAATACGCTTTAAAAGTCAATGAAAATATGCCTTTTATGCAAAAATATGTATGCCTAAATGCCAAGAATTATGACGGCTATTTCATAGAGCTTTCTGCCGGTATCCATGCTTTTTTTCTGCATATATCTGTGCGCCTGCGCCTCCGTCATGGAATAGCGGTCAATGAGCATGTGCTTTGCACGCAGTATGAGCTTTTGCTCGTAGCGCTGGGCGTTCTGTCTGTGGAACGATGCGTCCGTGTCCATTGCCATGAGCATATCCACGGAGCATATGAGGTCGTTTTTCTGCAGGGGCGTTGAGAGCTTGAAGGCGTTTTCCTCCGGGAAATTGTCAAGCTGTGCCCTGTTGCCTATTATAATGAATGTAAAATCGTCTGATATCCCCAAATTTTCTTTTTCCATAGTTATCCCGCCGAAGGTGCATCCCGTTATTATCACTCCTCCATGATAATACGAGAGTGAATGCATAAGCTCCGAAGCCGACCTTGAGACGGAAACAACATTGCTGCCGTTTGACACAAGTATTTTGGCTATGCACGCAGCCGTCTTTTTGTTGTCAAAGGCAATGAAAATATTATTGTCCATATCAGTTTACCTCTTTATTTGATTGCTTTATTCATTTTAGCATAAAACGCGCGCATTTACAACAGAAAAATGAAATTTTTGAAAGGGAAATGGGGCAAAAAAGTTGAAAAAAATTTTTGTTGTGGTATAATGGATGTAGGGATAGGCGGAAGCCTTGATCTCACAAAGGGAAATGATTATGCGGTTGTTCCTCACTTTTACATAATTCTTGGGGATATGATGCCTATGAGATAGGATAAATGTTTTTGGGATTTTAT
>CANROO010000015.1 GCA_947632235.1 uncultured Clostridia bacterium | reverse complement strand
TTTGTAGTCCAGTGATACCTTTACAGCGTTCATTGCTTTATATCACCTCCTACATTTATGTTATTATGTGTAAAAAACATTTGGGTATTTTTATTGTGGGTGTGTGAGGAGTAGAATGGTTTGTCAGACGCGTGGTTTATTATATATAAGGGCAAAGTTTTTCAGACAAAAACAGAATGCATGTGTATAGACTGATAAGCCGCATATTCAGCGACTTTTTAACAATCTGCTTTTGATAGGATTTATAGACATTTACCTTTTGTCATAGGGATATGGTTTGGAAGAATTTATAGGAGAATGACAAACATCATATATGTGGATTTATATATCAATATTTGGTAGATGGGATATTATATAGTAAAATATGGGGATAAGGATGTATTTCTTTGGCAGAAAGTTAAATACCGGGTAAGATATGATATAAAACATTGGTGCGGATGAACCGTAAAATTTGACATAGATTTATTTTGTCTGATATACATAAATAAGCACAAATGTGCCTGTCTGACAAAAATCATGATATTATGACATGCTCTAAAAGGGCATAAACAAAGGCTTTTCTGTCAAATGGACTTTTAAAGATTTTTATGGAAAACTGTTTTGTCATACAGGCTATTTTTTACTGTCTGATGCCATAATGACAAACTCTATCATAAAAATTTAATATAAACTTTCTTGATAATATATAGCGTATGTGGTAAAATGTAATTACGGAAGATAATAAAGTGAGGGATGTGCCTATGGACAGAGAAAAGAACTATCATATAGACGATATGGCAAAGTATACGATAAAGGACAGTGTGTTTACAAGCTTATTTAGTGATAAGAAATATATACTTCAGCTGTATAAAGCGCTTCATCCCGAAGAAACAGACATTACAGAGGACGACATCACTTCCGTAACCCTTGAAAATATACTCATGGCAGGGCAGTTCAATGACCTCGGTTTCAGAGTAAACGACAGGCTTATTATACTTATGGAGTGTCAGAATGTATGGACTTCTAATATAGTAATAAGGATGCTTCTGTATATGGCTAACACTTACCATAATTATTATACAGAGAATGAAATTAATTTATATAGCACAAAAAAGGCAAACTTTCCTAAGCCTGAGTTATATATGCTCTACACAGGGGATGATACAAACAAGACACAGGAGATCATATCCCTTAAGGATGATTTTCTCAATGGCGAAGAAAGCAGTATAGATGTAAGAGTCAAGGTCATATATAACAGTAAACAGGGTGATATAATAAGCCAGTATATTATGTTTACCAAGATATACAATGAGCAGGTGAAGCTGCATGGCAGAACACGCAAGGCTGTTCTGGAGACAATAAGGATATGCAAAGACGAGGGAGTATTGATGGATTATCTGGCTAGCAAAGAAAAGGAGGCAGTATCAATTATGATGACATTATTTGATAAGGAATATGTTTTGAACACATATCTTAAAGACATGGCGAAAGAAAATAGAGAAGAAGGAAGAGAAGAAGGAAGCATGCTTACAACAATCAAAATGTGTAAGGAATTCGGAGTTTCATTAGCAGATGCTATAAAGAGAATATCAACTGAATTTAATCTTTCAGAAGGAGAAGCAGAAGCTAAGGTTAAAGCTTGTTGGTAATAAACAGCTAAGTTGTATAAGAGCCGAACCAAATCGGCTCTTGCTCTTTTCCGAAAAAGAAAAGGAGGCAGTATCAATTATGATGACATTATTTGATAAGGAATATGTTTTGAACACATATATTAACGATGTGGCAAAAGAGGGCAGAGAAGAAGGAATTGTTATAGGCAGAGAAGAAGGCAGCATACTTACAACAATCAAAATGTGTAAGGAATTTGGTGTTTCATTAGCAGATGCTATAAAGAGAATATCAAATGAATTCAATCTTTCAGAGGGAGAAGCAGAAGCTAAGGTTAAATCTTGTTGGGGACAATAAACTATATACTTATAAACCAAAGAGTCGGTCCTATGCGGATCGGCTCTTATTTTTTTATCTTAAAGTAAGCAAAAGTCCCCACATTCAATTGCATATAATAAATGCGCATATATCAGGATATGCCTGATAATGCCTGTCAGTAACATAGAGGAACGCAGAAGTCGGTCGGCTGAAAAGCCGGCCTTATTTTATTGCCTGAAAGGAGGTATTCGGAAAAGTGTACCTTTACGGACACATAAAAACAGCCCGTTATCGTGTTCGTAAAGTACCAAAATCAGCAAGCGGATATATTCGTAAAGTGAAACGACCTTTACGAACAGGAGGAATGTTATGAACAGAACCTATTACTATGCAAGAGTATCGTCTACGGAGCAGAATCTTGACCGACAGCTTGAAGCCTTTAAAAGCATGGGTGCTGACAGCAGGGATATTATCACCGACAAAGCAAGCGGTAAAAATCTCGAAAGAACAGGCTATCAGGCGCTAAAGTCAACTATTCTCAGAAGGGGCGATACTCTTGTCATCAAAAGCCTTGACAGGTTATCAAGGAACAAATCCGACATCAAGAATGAGCTTGAGTATTTTAAGTCCGAAGGTATAAGGCTCAAGGTGTTGGATCTGCCTACAACGCTTATTGACCTTCCATCGGAGCAGAGCTGGATATTCGATATGATAAACAACATTCTTATCGAAGTCCTGAGTTCTATTGCCGAGCAGGAGCGTATTACTATACGCCAAAGGCAGAGAGAGGGTATAGAAGCAGCAAAGAAGAAAGGTAAACACTTGGGACGGACAGCTGCTACATATCCCGATGACTGGGCAGAAAATTTCAAGCTGTGGAAAAACGGCAGTATAACTGCCAAAGAATTCATGGCTAATACAAATCTTAAAAGGACTACATTTTATAAGCTACTTAAAAATTATTATTAACTTTAAATTTGTTGCACGAATTTAAAAAAGGAGGAAATTTTATGAGCGAAACAAACTTAATCTGCTGTCATTGCGGTGCGGAACTGACACCGGAAGATGCATATCAGTTTGAGGAAAACACCTATTGCTCAGACTGTTTTCATGAGTTTACTGTCGAATGTTACGACTGCGGCAGAAGGATATACAGAAGAGACGCCGTAACGACCACTACTTCTCATGAGATCTGCCAAAGCTGTTATGAATACAGTTATACTAGTTGTGAAAACTGCGGTAATGCCGTGCATATAGACGATGCTTACTACATGGACGAAAATGACGATTATCCCTATTGTCCTACCTGCTACAGCTATGAATGTGATCATAAGATAATACACGACTACGGCTATAAGCCCGAGCCTATCTTCTATGGACAGAATAGGAGATATTTCGGCGTTGAGCTTGAGGTCGACTGTGGAGGAGACTATAGCGACAATGCCAAAAATGTACTTGATATAGCCAATACCGGTAATCATCAACGCATATACATAAAGCATGACGGCAGCATAAGCAACGGCTTTGAAATAGTTACTCATCCCATGTCTATTGATTACCATAGGTACGATATGCCATGGCAGGATATAATGGATGAGCTTGTGGATATGGGTTACAGAAGCCATAAGACTTCTACCTGCGGTCTGCACTGCCATATAAACCGTTCAGCCTTTGGAGACAGCTATGAGGAACAGGAGGAAGCCATTGCAAGGATACTTTACTTTGTAGAGCATCACTGGGACGAAATGCTCGGATTTTCAAGACGAACAGAAGGACAGATGGCAAGATGGGCTGCCAGATACGGCATGAAGGGCAAGCCGAAAGAGCTTATGGACGATGCCAAGAAAAACAATTACACCCGTTACAGATGTGTAAACATACAGAACTACAACACAATAGAGTTTCGCTTATTCAGAGGTACATTGAAATATAACACATTCATAGCCACACTGCAGCTCATAAATGAGATTTGCAATGTGGCTGTTTCTTTGTCCGATGACGAGATGACACAGCTGACATGGGCTGATTTTATAAATGGTATCAATAAAAATTCAAATAAGGAATTGTTTATATATCTGGGCGAAAGAAATCTTCTGCCGGAAGTAAAGGAGGGAATTTAATAATGTGCTGCTTATTTGGTTTGATAGATTATAAGAATTGTTTATCTGCATGGGATAAAAAGATAATAATAAAGGTATTGGCTAATGAATGTGAAGCCAGAGGCATTGACGCTACGGGAGTTGCCTATCTTACAGGGAATAGTATGAAAATATACAAAAAGGCATTACCTGCTCACAAGATGAAATTTAAGTTTAACAGCGATCCAAAGGTAATTATGGGACATACCCGTATGACTACACAGGGCAGCGAAAAGATAAATGCCAATAACCACCCGTTCTATTCAGAAAAGCTGGGGGTTGCTCTTGCACATAACGGTGTACTTCACGGGGAAGATTATATAAGAAAAACAGAAAAGCTGCCCGATACAGACATAGAAACGGATTCATACATTGCCGTACAGTTAATAGATAAACAAAATACCCTCAACTTCAAGAGCCTTAAATACATGGCTGAGAAGATAGAGGGTTCTTTTTGTTTTACTGTGCTTAGCAAGGATAACGAGCTTTACTTCGTAAAGGGAAATAATCCCATGTGTATAGCTCACTTTAAAGGCTTCTATGTATACGCCTCTACAAAAGAGATACTCACCAAAGCATTAAAAAGGCTTGGTCTTAAGGATTACAAGGAGGTAAGTATAAAGGAAGGTGAGATACTTAAAATAAATGCCGACGGCAGCAGAGAAAAGGATAATTTTAGTATGAATTACTGCTATGATTATGGCTGGTACGATTACGGCGGAAAGCCTTATTATTATGGCTGTGGCAGGAAGAAAAACAAAAACGGTTCTGACAGCTATCTGAAAGATCTTATTTCATATGCCAAGACCGTAGGCGTCAGTGAAACGGTCATATATGAGCTTTTGAATATGGGTTATGATTACATGGACATTGAGGATATGCTTTATGACCCCGAGCTGATGTATTATTGTCTGCATGAGGGGGAGTTATATGCTGAGATATGATGAATTCAAGGAAACAGTCATGAACAGAATAAAGGACTATCTGCCGGCAAAATATAAGGACTATTCCGTTGAAGTACACAAGCGCAATAAGATAAATGAGGAATTGGAGGCATTGTGTATAATAAATCCCGATGTGAAGGTCAATTTTTCCCCGGTAGTGTATATCAACCATATGTATGAAGAGTATAAGAATAACAAGAGCCTGCCCGATATACTCAAGACAGCTGCCGAAACCATTTCAAATACCAATATTGACATAGACACAACATTGGACTGTAAAAATCTCAAAGAGAACACTATATTTGTATTAGTCAATGCCGAAAACAATAAATCTCTGCTATCAAATGCACCGCATAAAAAATTCCTTGACCTTGCAATAGTGTTCAGATGGCTTATTCAAAGAGATAATGAAAAGTTTATGGGAGCCATCATTACTAACGAAATAGCCGATAAGTACAAGCTCACGGCAGATGAGCTTTTCGACATCGCAAAGGCAAACACAAGGAGAATATATAAACCTAGGTTTGAGAACATAGTCGATTTGATAAATCGCCTTTCTCCTAATGACCCAATACAAAATGATAAGTCTGTGCCTATATATATACTTTCAAATGAGATAGCCATGGAAGGCGCATCTTACATCCTGTATGATGATATACTGAAGGATATAAGAATACAGCTGGGAGAGGATTTTTATGTTATTCCATCGTCAATAAATGAGGTCATCATCGTGCCGTGCAACACAATAGACGCCGAATATACAAAAACTATGCTTAGAAATGTGAATAGGAGCATTGTGGCTAGGCAGGAGGTACTGAGTAATAATGTTTATAAGTATGATGGAGAGTTGAGAATGGTGTAAATAGAAAGGTCGGTATACAGTTTGAATTGCTGTATACCGACCTTATATACTATTTACATAAAAATATATTTTAAAAAATAAGTTTAGTTTAACTATTATTTTAACTCAAGTACATCTAACCACTTTTCGCGTTCATTTGAATAATCGATACTTTCATTTACTCCCTTGATCATATTAATTATTGAATATTTTTTAACAAACACAGCTGAGATCAATCTATGTACCCATGCAACCGGAAGTAATAAAGAAGTTTTTTTGAGATACTGATATTTATGCCATATCATTTGTTTAGGTGGAAAGAATATGCGCCTGAATGTACTTACTGTACTGCCTTCGCGTCTTGCAACCTGTGTAGATAAGACATTTCCGTCTATGGAACGTCCAAATATACCGTATTCCAAAAGGTAGGTTAAAAAGGCTTCTGTCTTTGAAGGTTCAGTTCTGGTGATATCGGTTTTTAGCTTTATATCGTACCATTGTTCCGCAGCTGTCACCATATAATAAAGCACCTTTTCATAGCCTTGTGCCATACACATTTTTTCAACCGCTTTAAAATCTATAATATCGCTGTGCTTTTTAAGCAAAAGCACAACATCAAAAAGATTTCTTATTCCACAGCCCTCTCTTAAAAGATGCTTTGCAGCATGAATAATTGAATAGGCAAATTCATATGTGGGATTGAGGAAAAGTTTATTTTCTTTTTTATATACATGTGACTTTAACTCATTATCCCATTTTTCAGGCTCAATACGGAAATCATCCTCCAACGAAAAAAATAATTCACCATGCACTTTGCCCTTATCAAGCGCTGTAAAAAGAGTATCTTTTTTTATTTCATAACCTATTGAAATTAAAATATGCTCAGCATCTTTGCGCTGCTGCTTTTCCACCAAAATATCGAAGTCTCCCATAGTGCGAAGCTCCGGTACGGGATACAGATCCTTGACTACACAGCCTTTAAGACATAACGGCGTTATTCCTTTGTCCGAAAGAGCTTTGGCTAAATTGCTGAATTCTTTATTTTTATTTGCCATTACTGCAATCGTTTGAAGCATTGTTGTTTTCCAATCGCTGACATTCTCCGGTAAATCGCTTTCGGGCATTTTCAAAACAGCAGAAGCTATCAATCCTGTTATATTCTGCGCCTGACATTTATCCCATAAAGCATTCCAATCAGGAGTAAATCCCAAATCACTCCATTCAAGATCAAAAAGAGCAATCCTCGATAATTGCAATATAGCTTTGTTATCATTTGTAAGCATAAATATTTCAGCCCCTCAGTCTGATTCTTTTTTTCAACAAAAATCTTTACAGCATTAAATCTTTAAAAAATATTTTTTTGATTTCATAGTTACCATTCCATAAATTATTGTGATTTTTTTATAGCTGACTAATATACCCCATAAACTTCTCCTTATTCTCCCTTGCGGTAGTCGTAGGTCTGCCCAGATTCTCTCTTGCGCCTATTGAGCATTTGACTTCGATAAAGCTCAATTCATTTCTTTTCTTAGCCTTTTCAAGCTCTTTATCAAGGTCATTGAAGTTATCAACACACGCTGCGTTTGGATAACCGCAGGCTTTTGCAATCTCAACAAGGTTTATCTTTTCTGCCACTGTCGGCATACCGCCTACGGTTTCATGCGCTCCGTTATTTATAACTATATGCACCATATTTTTAGGAGTATTTGCGCCCATGAGCGCCATAGAGCCCATATGCATAAGCACTGCGCCGTCGCCGTCTATACACCATATTTTTGTATCGGGTTTATTTATGGCGATGCCAAGAGCAATAGAGGAACTGTGTCCCATAGAGCCTACCGTAAGGAAGTCGTACTTGTGGCTCTGACCGTTTGCAACTCTTGTTTCAAAAAGCTCTCTGCTTGCCTTTCCGGTAGTCGAAACAACGGGATCCTCGCCCGTATACCTTACTATGTGCTTTATTATTTCCTCTCTGACCATAGTATTATTGTTTTCATATTTGACTTTGCCGTCATAGGTCAGAGCATTCTTGCGTATCACAAAGGCAACGCTTTTGCCCTTTGCAAGTATCTCTCTGAAGTCGGACATAGCCTTTTCGACTTCATCATCGGCTGTATCCATGTCGATTATGAAAGGCTTTATATCCATATCCTCAAGCAGCTTTACGGTTACCTCTCCTTGATATATATGCTGAGGTTCGTCGTGTATACCGGGTTCGCCTCTCCAGCCTATTATGAATATGCAGGGTATGGCATAAACCTTGTCATTGAGAAGCGAGGCAACGGGATTGATTATATTTCCCTCGCCGCTGTTCTGCATATATACAACAGGCACTTTGCCCGTGGCAAGGTGATAGCCTGCCGCAAGAGCGGTACAGTTGCCTTCATTTGCCGCTATTAAGTGATGTTTGGGGTCTATGCCGTATGTATTCATGAGATAATTACAAAGCGCCTTTATCTGCGAATCGGGTACGCCCGTGTAAAAATCCGAGCCTATTATTCTTACCAAGCTTTCTGCTTTCATATAAATTTCTCCTTCTTACAGCTCATCTATAAGACTGATTATATCCTTAATAGGCATCAGTCTGTCATCTACCTCCTGTGCTCTATGGTATTTCAGAATATCCTTTGCAGTCTGTTCCATAGCAGGGAAGGCGCTTCTTGTAAGCTGATTTGCATAAATAACGATATTTACGCCATGAGCCGCAAGCTCCTTTTCTTTGATAGAATTAAAAGATGAAGGAACTACAACTATGGGCGTATCTGTATTCTCGCTGCGGAATATATCGCAGAATTCCAGTATTTCCGCAGGATCCTTTTTACGACTGTGTATCATAATGCCGTCTGCGCCCGCATTAACATAAGCTCTTGCGCGAGCTATGGCGTCCTCCATACCCTGTTCGAGTATAAGGCTTTCTATTCTGGCGATTATCATAAAGTCATCGGTAAGCTGAACTTTTTTGCCTGCCTGTATTTTTTCGCAAAAATGCTCTATGGTATCCTGTGTCTGTTCCACTTCCGTACCGAAGAGTGAATTTTTCTTAAGACCTGTTTTGTCTTCTATGATAACGGCAGAAACGCCCATTCTTTCAAGAGAACGCACTGTGTAAACAAAGTGTTCCGTAAGTCCGCCCGTATCGCCGTCGAATATGATAGGCTTTGTAGTAACTTCCATAACATCATCTATAGTCCTGAAGCGTGATGTCATATCCACAAGCTCTATATCGGGCTTTCCTTTAGCTGTGGAGTCGCAGAGAGAGCTTATCCACATGGCGTCAAACTGATCAAGACCATCATCATGCTCTACGACAGTCTTCTCAGCAATAAGTCCCGTAAGACCGCTGTGTACCTCTATTGTCTTTACAATAGGGCAAAGCTCTATAAGCTGTCTTAAGCGCTTTCTCCTATATTCGGGCATAGCCAGCTTTTCCTTTATCTGGTCATCAATCCTCTTTACATTTTCGTTATATGTATAAGGCACATCTATTATCTGACCACCATATGGTGTAATTAATTTTTCTACATTATCTCTTATAGCCTTCATGAAGCCTTTTTTCCAGTTGTCACCGTGTATAACATAGTCGGGATGTATTTCCGCTATCACCTTGTCATACATAACATCATCCTGAACAATAACCTTGTTCACACCATCTAATCCTTTCACAAGTTCAAAGCGCTCCTTAAAGCTGAGAGTGGGGAATTTATTGAAGCGTATCATAGCCTTGTCACTTAATACACCCACTATAACCTCGCCATATTGCTTTGCCGTATTGATTATATTTCTATGACCTTCATGTATAACATCCGTGCAAAAGCAGGTATAAACTGTTTTCATAGTAATTTATCTCCTTAGTTGTTTCTCTATTATCTCTTTGATTATAAAATCTGCAGTTTTTTCTATATCATCAAATGAAACATTTTTCACAAGCTCTACGCCAAAGACTTTTTTGACCTTTGCAATAAGCTCATCTGTATATGTAAGCGTACCGTTTTCGATATTTTCGATGCCGTCCAAATAAATAGACTCCCTGTTCTTGCGGCGCATAGTGTCTGCATCAAAATAGTCCTCGCAGATATATGCCCTTACTTCCTCCCGTGTTCCATCAACTATAACGGGATAACCGCCTATTTCGCCAAAAACACCGGGGCAGTGGAGCTTTGTTTTTTCGCCTTTTGTGACCGCATTGAGAACAGCCTTTATTATGTCGAAATTGCTTGAGGCGTTCATCATATTTCTTTTGCTGTCAACAGGCATAGGTATAGCGCACTTTGATATTATTCTGTCAATATCCACATTTAACTTTTCTCCCTTATATCTTATGTCTATAAGCATATCCACATTCTCGGTGTGACCCTCCTTGCTTATAACAACATCGTGGAAATGAGATACGGCAAAAGTAACATCAATATTCCAGAAATCCTCAATATCAAGTTCTTCGGCAACTGCCAGCTTTATTCTGGGTATAAGATGATTTATGTTGCCGCTGCCAAAGTCCGGGTAAGCCTTTCCCGCTGATTTTAGCCATGGGATAACGGCATCGGAATAGGACGTATTTATCACTATTGCATCAGAGCCTGCTTTTTCATAGGCTTCCATAATGTTTTTTGTATACCTTATGGCAAGAGGCGACCATATACCGTAGGCTCTTACATTAGCCCATGATATACTGCCGTACTTAAGCCCTGAATAAGCTCTGCTGCTGTTTACTATTATATCGGGCTTATATTTGGAAATAGCTTTTGTAATATCGTCTACATTGTTTAAATCGCAGTCACTTATGGCAGATATTTTACATCTGTTCTGTCCTCTTATAAGAGATGCGACCTTTACAATGTTTATATCGGAAGTCATTTTTTCTTTATTACGTCCCACAGCGCATATTTCAATGTTTTCATCGCAGCTTGAAACAAGATAATCCAGGAGGTAATTGCCTACGCTTCCAAGACCTATTATCATTATTCTTGCTTTTCTGTTTCTAAGCTGTGCCTTTAATATGTTCAGTTTTTCATTAGTTGTTTTCATAACTACCCTCCGAAAAAAATTTATATTTTTTCAAAATCCTGTATTATATTACAGTTTATCCAGCGCTTGAATTTAAGTATTTCATATTCCTGCGAGCTTAAAGTGCTGAAATATTTTTCTATAAACACAAGATTTGTGCCTTGCCACTCATTTTCGTTCATTTTTTCATAGACTTTGTGTAAATGCTCAGCATTGGCAAATTTCCATATCTGTCCTGAGTTGAATATGCTTAAAAACGGCTCGTCTATTTTGAAAGTATTATGTTCTGTGTCATATATATAGCGAACCTTGTTATTTACATCAAAGTAAAAGGCTACTGCCTTGTTTGCCAATATATCCTCATTGTTACAGGTAATAACGCTTTTGTCCGAATTACACACTCTCAGGAATGTTTCCGTATCTATGAACAGATCGCCTTCGGCAAACACTATTTCATCAACAGCTTTATCGATAACAGCCTTTATCCCTTCATACAGGCTGTAGCCTGAGCCGTATTCTATGTATTTATCATTTTTTACAAGGATTATCTTATTCCTGTATTCGGAAAAATCTTTTTCAACAGCTTTCTTAAGAGAATCGTACATATATCCGCCTACAATAATGTACTTATCAAAATTTACAGGCTGATGGAGTATTCTGTAAAGCAAAGAGCTTTCAATACCCGAAGGGGAATATATGCACTTAAGGCAAGGCTTACCTATAGATTCACTGAACCTGCTTGAAGTACCTGCAACAGTGATTATAAGGACTTTCACTTTGTCATCTCCTCAACACATTCCTTTATACCCATATCAAGCGTTACCTTAGGCGTCCAGTCTGTTCTGCTGCGTATCTTATCCGTATTCAGAAGACGTCTTTCTGGGTCAGAAGCTCTATAGCCATTGAAAATGATTTCGGGAGAATCAATATTCAGATATTTACCGCAGAGCTTCACAAGGTCTATGATAGATATTTCTTCATCCGTAGCAACATTGTAAACAGAACCGTCAAGAGCCTTTTCGGAATTTACAAGAGCAATGACGGCAGAGCAACTGTCTTCATTGTGCAGAAATGTCCTTTTATTCTTCTTGGAGTTTTCAAGAAGTTCGACATTTCCGTTATTCTTAAGAGAGTTAAGAATATGAGGAATTATGTGCTTGGGATAAAGCTCATTTTTACTGTATACATTGGCAAAGCGTATGGAGCATCCTTTTATTTTGCCTGTGTCCACAGCGTCTTTCATAAAAAATTCCGTTAAAAGCTTTCCCGTGGCATAGCTTGTCCTTTGACTGTGCTCGGCATTTGCCATGGTTATATAGTCGGACTCCTTTACCCCCCCCTCACACCATGAAGCCATAGAGTATACCTCGGAGGTAGAACAATTGATATATGTATCTGCACCAACCTCTATTGCCTGCTCAAGAAAGTCCTTCATACCCAATACATTGGTTTCAAAGGTGCGGTCTATGTGATAAAAATGCTCCGTATGAACAACGGCAGCGCAGTTTATGTAAACCAGACTGTCATAATTTTCCTTTATACTCATAACTTCGTTTTTGAGAGCTGTCATTTGTTCTTTGTTGTTTATGTCGTATTCATAGAATTCAAAAAGCCTATTACCAAGCAGATCCTTTACGGTATCTATTGAGGAAGCAAAAAAGTTGTCAAAGCCTATGACCTTGTCGCCTTTGGCTGTAAGCTGTCTGGCAATTTCATTTCCCGTCATTCCCGTTACTCCGCTTATTATAAAAAGTCTCATTATACTCCACCCTCCAATCTCTTGCGGTAGAAGTCGTCAACAGCGCCGTTGTATGCCGATTGCTCCTTCGCAATGTTATAGTTTACTTTAATCGTTTTTACTTCCTCGGTATCAGTATCAAGAAGTACAAATTGAGCCATAGGATTATGGTTTCTCGGTTGCCCCACAGACCCGGGATTAATAAATATAGTTTTCTTTTTGTTTCTGTATTCCGGGCGATCGACCTCATAGAATACCTCAAAAAAATGAGGAAGGTGTGAATGTCCCGAAAACACATAGTCATATTTGCTGTAAGCCGACAGATTTATGCCTGGCTTTATACTTTTCCAATAAATATCCTCAAGACTGCCATGCACGGCAAGACATTTTTTACCGTCAATCTCAAACTCATACTTGCCGTCATTTGTCATTGTGTTTTTTATATAATCCCACGAATCATCATTCAACAGACTGTGGGTATATTTTGCGCACTCCCGTCCTCTTTCGGAGGAAAATCTGCTATAATCCTCCGATACAATGGCCTTTTCGTGATTGCCCCATATGTTGCAAAGCGCGGGATAAGGCAAGGTCTTGACAGCTTCTATCACTTCATTGGAATGCATACCGTAGTCGATAATATCCCCCAAGAGCAAACAGGCATCTATATTAAATTTTTTTGTTCCGGAAAGGACACTGCGCAAGGCTGATAGGTTGCCGTGTAGGTCGGAAAGAATCAACAAAATCATATATAAAACCTCTGTATCAAATGTTTTCTTTACTCATTTTTAAAGCTTCGGCAATAGTAACATCCATATCGTAATACTTATATTCTCCAAGTCTGCCGCCAAAAATAACATTTTCTTCTTTTTTTGCAAGAGCTTTGTATTCCTCGTAAAGTTTATTGTTTTTGTCATCGTTCACAGGATAGTACGGCTCATCGCCGGGCTTCCACTCGGAACTGTATTCTCGGCTTATTACGGTTTTGGGCAAATCATTGCCGTTTTCGTCCTTGCCGAACTCAAAACACTTGTGTTCTATTATCCTTGTCCAAGGAGTCTCTCTGTCGGTATAGTTTACAGCTGCATTTCCCTGGAAATTGGGTTTATCCAATGTTTCGTTATCGAATCTTACTGAACGGTATTCCAGATAGCCCAGCTTATAACCAAAATATGCGTCTATTGCGCCTGTATAAACAATTTTATCCGCAAACATGTTCAGTTCTGCTTTATTTTCTAGATAATCAGTATCAAGCTTTACCTCTATTCCCTCAAGCATATTTTCTATCATTTTGGTATATCCGCCTATGGGGATTCCCTGATAGAGGGCATTAAAATAATTATTGTCAAATGTCAACCTTACGGGAAGGCGCTTTATTATAAATGCAGGAAGCTCCTTACAATCGCGTCCCCACTGCTTTTCGGTGTAGCCTTTCACAAGCTTTTCGTAAATATCTCTGCCCACGAGAGAAATAGCCTGTTCTTCAAGATTCTGAGGCTCTCCCTTTATTTCTCTACGCTGTTCTTCTATTTTAGCAGCTGCTTCTTCGGGAGTAACAACACCCCACATTTTGTTGAAGGTGTACATGTTAAATAGCATAGAATAAAGCTCGCCCTTGTAATTTGCCACAGGTGAATTTGTAAATCTGTTGAATTCCGCAAAGCGGTTCACATAGTCCCATACTTCCTTGTTGTTGGTATGGAAAATATGCGCGCCGTATTTGTGTACATTTATTCCTTCGATTTTTTCTGTGTAAATATTTCCGCCTATGTTGGAACGCTTGTCTATTACATGCACCTTCTTGCCTGCTTCTTTTGCCTGCTGTGCAAATACCGAGCCATACAGACCAGAGCCTACTATGAGATAGTCGTATTTTTTCATTTTGGTTCTCCTTTTTATTTATTTAACAAACATATTTAAACTTGAATTTTTTTAATAGCCTACACACAAATAATGCAATAGCTGTCGTAATAATGAAACGGCTGAAAAATAATATAGCAGTACTGCTTTCTGTTTTAAACACAACGCTTCCAAACAATATTAAAGATGCGTACAGTATAAAATAATTAATCGGATCAGAATATAAGTACAAGCCTAATGAGTTGTCTAAAATCACTCTATATATTCTATTTTGAACAATTTTGCCGGTTGATAAATAATATGAAAAACAATAAAGCATATAGCTTCCTGTTATTGCTGCTATGATTTTCATAATTAAATTTATATGTAATATATTACTGTCATTAACTACAATGACTGATGCAGATAAAATAAAAAACAATAAATCTAATAATATAGTTTTTTTAGATGTAGATTTATTTACAGCAGTGCGTTTTATATCAAACCAATATCCTATTCCAAACCATAACATATACTGAAATATGTATTTTAAAAAATGTATAGGAATAATATAACTTACAATATGCATTGCAAAAGCAACAAACAAATAAACATAAATATTGAGCTTAAAATTATATAAAAGAACATATGTTATTATAAGCACAAAAAATAGAGTGGGTAAAAACCAAAGATGGCTGTTTCCCTGAAGTAAAACTTGACCAACCAAAATATCTTTTACAGTGTTACTGCTATTAGCCCAGTATCCGGAAATATATTTTATCGGTACAGAATAAAAGAATGTAACTAGAAGAAATGGTATAAGCAATCTTTTAAATCTAGACAACATAATATCGTCTATAGATTTTCTTTTATGTGTACATGAATAATGAAAAAGTGCGCCACTTAGTGCAATATAGCAAGGCATATGAAATAAATATATCAACTTTACTATTTTACCAAAAACATTATATAATATCAGATTATTATCGGCATAAACAGTATAATCTATTCCTCCGAATTCAGTTTTTATCTGATAATACGAACAATGACCTATTATGACTAATATTGTTAATACAAACCTTAGAACATCATATTCTACTATATTCCTTTTTACATTTACTTGTTCCATGTTCTACTCCCAATAATGTAAATTCTTTATCATCGGTGATCTACAACTTTTTTGATTGAATTATATATTTGTGTTGTAAATTGAATAACAAGCTCTTCCTTCCTTGCAAGCATATATATTCCATAAACACCAAAGAACACAATTGCCGAAACCAAAAGCAGAAGGAAGTTGTCCATTCCGGTTTTTATAAGCCACAGAGAGCATACAGAGCTTATAAGTATGGCAAACATTATCCTAAAATAATGTATTGCTTTTAATATTTCATTTACTTTATCCCTAAGAGCACAATACTGCACTATAAGTACGACAAATTCCGCGACAACCGTTCCTATGGCTGCACCCTCTGCCACAAATCTCGGTATAAGGATCGAATTTATGATCAGATTGACTATAGCGCCTGCTATTTCCGAATAAAGGACTATTTTTTCTTTTCCCAAAGGTACAAGTATCTGTATTCCCAATATGTTTGTAATGCCTATAAACAAAAGCGTAGGCATTATTATCTGCATGGGCAGTACGGAATTTGCATATGCGGGACCCGAAAGAAAATATATACCTTGTCTTGCAAATAGTATAAAATACACCATAAGAGGTGCTGCCAAGAGAAACACAAAATTCAATGCCTTGCCGGATATCCTCTTAAAATCCTCCATATTGCCTTGATTGACATAGTATGACGCTCTGGGCAGGAGAACTGCGCCCAAAGATGTAACTACACTCACCAATATGCCCTTTATTTTGACTGCTGCGTCATAATAGCCTACATTTTCGCTGCCCGACATGAAGCCCAGCATTATCGTATCAAGATGAGTATATATGGTGGCAGCGCATGCCATGGCAAAAAATATAAGCACTGCCTTTAGGTGATTTTTAAAGTGATAATTTCCTACGGGGCGCCAGCCTATATATTTGTGAGAATGTATAAGGTTTAATATATTTGAAGCAGAAGCCGCAAATATAGTTATAGCGCCATAAATAACATAGTCGCTCTTTGTATGTATCAGCACGAACATCGCAACAAGAGCGATAAACTTGAACGCTATCGATCGCACCGTTATATATGTATATTGCTCCAATGCTTTGTAAAGCCATTCCATACCTATGGAATTAAAAAATATGGATAAGCTTACGACAATATAAAGTATTTTCTCTTCATGAAGCTTTGGAGTAAATATCAGCACAAAAGCAAAGGCTATATATGCTATAAAGCAGGTTGCAATATTTATTATCATAAGCTCCTGAGCCGTGCGTGTAAGCTTTTCTCTGTCATCCCTGACCGCTGCGCAGGCTCTTATGCCATAGGTGGGTATGCCAAGCTGTGCAAACATCACAAAATAAGATACCAATGAGTTTGCAAAGGATACCTTACCCATGCCGACAGGAAGCAGTATCCTTGAAACATAACGGAATGTTATCAAAGGAAAAATCATTGACGACAGAGTAAGAATTATGTTCATTATGAAATTGAGCTTTATGGATTTTTGCTTCATATAAACATATCCTTTAGATATTAATAGCTATATTTTCCATGAGATATCCTTTTTTATTATTTTAACAGGCATCCCAGTATACACTGAGTTTTCTTTATCAAGTATGCATCCCGTCAAAAGACTGTCCGAAGCAATAACAGAGTTATCTGATATTACAGTACCTTTCAATATATTTACTCTGCTACATATCCAAACATTAGCGCCAATTTCTATAGCTTGACTTCGATTTATTATAATTTCTTTGTTATTATCAATAATTTTATGAAAATCGGTATCCATTATTTGGGTATTCCAAGAAATAAGAGAACCTTTCCCTACAAAAATATTATCAGCTGCAACTATATGGCACTCGCCTGTGAAAGAAACATCACTATCTATTTTTAGTATACTTTCATTAGATACCGTACACACCTGACAGCCCCCCCCGAAACTGACATTTTCACCGCAATATATAGTTCCATGGTTTTCTATTACCACAGGCAAAAATGATGCTGTGCCGCTGCCGCCGAAACCAATTTTAAGCATTCCGGAATGAACCGGTTTGGTAAAAATTATTTTCCCTTTTAATGACTTGAATTTTGTACGATGATTCACCCATATAGGTAATTTTACTGCTTGATATATAGGACAGGAGCAAAAATTCACATATAATGTTTTAGGTAATCCAACTATAAATTTGATAATCTTATGCACTTTAGTATATACCTCCCAAATCTATTATATAAATCTTTAAATATCATTTTTTCTAATTCTATAGTATGTTATTATCTTAAATAAGTTTCATTAGTTTAACATATTAAATTTACTTACTATAAAGTGTTCATAAACTTTAGGCATATATCGCCGTTATGTTTATTATAGTAATAGTCTACCAATTTTACAGCAACTTCCGTATCGGTCTGGCTGTAAAAAGAATAACTATGCCTTGTGAGTTTTTCTTTCAGTTCCTGATAATTTTCAATTATGTCATTTTGTACACCGACAACATTGCGGTCATCGGCAATGTGGAAATGAGCGTTGTTTTCGTAAGGCTCGCCGTGTGTTGCCCAACAAGTATGACCTATGCCGATAGTGCCTTTAACAGCGTTACCTCCGTCTGTTTTCTCGGCAAGAATGTTAAGCCTTCCCTTGGCTTTTACCACCTGAACATCTTCCGTTGAATTTCTGACAGCTATTCCTGCGGAGTCGTAGCCACGATATTCAAGCTTGGAAAGGCTGTCCAATAATATGGAAGCAGCTTGCTCGCTACCTATGTAACCTACTATACCGCACATAATAATTCTCCTTGTATTCAATTACTCATCATAACCGTTAGGGTTATTTTTCTGCCAGTTCCAAGCATCAAAACACATTTCTTTTATACCGTTTTCAGCTTTCCAACCTAAAAATTCTTCACTTTTTGACGGATCGGAATATACCGAAGCCAAATCTCCGGCACGTCTTTCCGTTATTCTGTACGGAACATTTTGACCTGTTGTTTCCTCAAAGGATTTTACCATATCAAGGACACTGTAGCCGACACCTGTGCCAAGATTAAAAATATTCAATCCATTATGTTTGTTTATGTAGTCTATTGCCGCAACGTGACCTTTCGCCAAGTCCACAACGTGTATATAATCCCTCACACCTGTGCCGTCAGGTGTATCATAATCATTTCCGAAAACGCTCAATTCCTTTAACTTGCCCACTGCAACCTGCGATATGTAAGGCATAAGATTGTTGGGTATATCCTTTGGGCTTTCGCCTATCAAGCCACTTTTGTGTGCTCCTATAGGATTGAAATATCGTAATAATACTATTGACCACTTACTGTCGGAATTGGCAATATCCTTGAATATCTGTTCGCCCATATATTTTGTCCAACCATAGGGATTTGTACAATTTCCTGTTTTGCATTCTTCCGTAAGTGGCATTTCATTGTCCGATGAATATACCGTAGCAGAAGAAGAAAAAACAATTTTTCTGACATTGTACTCCTTCATTACCTTCAAAAGCATAAGAGTAGAGGATAGGTTGTTGTAATAATACTCTAAAGGCTTTTTAACGGATTCTCCTACGGCTTTCAACCCTGCAAAATGGATAACACAGTCTATTTTGTTTTCTTTAAATATATTGGTTAAAGCGTTTTTGTCACATACATCGGTTTCGTAAAATTTAACCTTTTTACCTGTGATTTTTTCCACACGTTTTAATGCTTCAAACGATGAATTACATAGATTATCCACAACAATAACATCATAATTGTTGTTTAATAACTCTATGCAAGTGTGACTTCCTATGTATCCGGCACCACCGGTAACTAATATTGACATTTTTATTCCTCTTCTTATTATTAATATAAATAGTCAAAGATATTTGTATTACGCATACGCTTTTTAAATATAATCATCTAAACATCTTCCGTTAAATTCCTGATAGCTATTCCCACGAGATCATAACCATAATATCCAAATTTTGATTGCAGCTTATATAAATAAACTAAAGCAAAAGTTATTGTTATATCTTTTTGAGTTTATTTATCATTTGCATAAAGAGCTCTTTAACAAAAGATTCTTTTAAAATTAACAAAAAAACACCATATACACTAAAAAATATAACTGCCGATAAAATAAGTGTTATAAAGCTGCTTAAATGCATAAAGTATATTAATGATGCACACCCTGATGATAATATAGTTGCTGTAAAAATCTTCCAATATTTAATAGACTTTAGCATAGCTAAAGTATCTTCCCGAAGTGCGTAAAACTGTACAACAAATACAGCTATTTCCGCTACCAGTGTCCCTATTGCAGCTCCAGATGACTTTAACGTTGGAATAAGCAACGCATTAAAGATAATATCTACTGTTGCGCCTGCAATTTCAGAATACAAGACAATTTTTTCTTTTCCGAGTGGGACAAGCATTTGTATGCCTAATACATTGGTTAATCCAACTAAGAAAAGTGTAGGCATTATAATTCTCAATGGTGTAACCGCTTTTATATATGCAATGCCTGACAGCAAATCTATAGTAGGAACAGCAAACAAAATAAAATAAAGAATTACCGGTGCAGATAACAGTAATACAAAATGCAATGATTTCCTTGATACTCTTTTAAATTCATCCATTCGTCCTTGTTGAATATAATAAGATGAACGAGGTAACAGAACCGCACCAAGTGAAGTTACAGCACCTAATAAAGCAGTACGTACCTTGACAGCAGCATCATAATATCCAACTTCTGCATCTCCAATAAGAAATCCAAGCATAGTAGAGTCAAGATGCGTATAAATAGTCGTTGCACATGTCATAGCAAAGAAGATTGCAACTGCCTTTAAATGCTTTGCAAAATGATAATTACCAAGTGGGCGCATAGTAATATAATTATGAGCATGAAAAAAATTCATAATATTAGATGCTGAAGCAGCCAATATTGTTAAACCTCCATAAATTATGTAGTCCTCTTTTTTGTGTATCAAAACAAACATTGCAACAAAAGCGAGTAATTTAAATGCAACAGAGCGAACAGTAATATAAGTATACTGTTCCAAACCTTTATATAGCCATTCCACACCAATAGCATTAAACAATATGGTAAGGCTTATAATCAAGTATAATGTTCTTTCTGCCTGAAGACGAAGATTAAAAGAAAGTAAAGCGAACAAAACAATATAAACACAGGCAGTCATTATCAGATTGATAATCATAAGTTCCTGTACCGTTCGTGAAAGTTCAATTTTGTCATCACGCACTTTTGCACAAGCCCGAATTCCATATGTAGGGATACCAAGCTGTGCAAACAGGGCGAAGTATGAAATCAAGGAAGTAGCAAAAGCAACCTTTCCTGTTCCTTCAGGCAATAGAATACGAGAAACATATGGAAAAGTAAGCAACGGAAATACTATGGACGACATCGTAAGAATGACGTTCATAAAAAAATTAAATTTAAGCGAAGAATTATTTTTAGAACGTATCATTGCTTATATCTCATACTCCATCATTTTTTCTATAATCTGATCCATACTATAATATTTATATTCACCCAAGCGACCGATAAATGTCACATTATCATTTGGAATGGCTGCATATTTGTTATAAAGTTCCTTGTTTTCATTTGTCGGGATCGGATAAGACGGATCACCATCTGCGTGTGGTATTTCTTTTGCAATTACAGTATTTGTTGTTTTAATATGATAAAAATGCTTAAACTCTGTAATTCTTGTATAATCGTAATTATTAGGATAATTAACAACCGAAACAGGTTGGTATTGTTCAATAGGATATGTTTCAAACTCAAAGGTCACACTTCTATATGGCAACTTTCCATAACAATAATCGTAGTACTCATCAATGGCTCCACTGTAATAAATATGCTTACAGTCTATAGAATCTTTTATCGTTTTATACTCTGTATTAAGAAGAATATGAATATTAGAGTGGTCAAGAATACCTTGTATCATCTTAGTATATCCTTCTTTAGGTAATGCCTGATAACGATGAGTAAAATAACGGTCATCACGATTTTTTCTTATCGGTATACGGGCAACAATTTCAGGTGGTAGCTGCTCGCATGGGAGCCCCCACTGTTTTTCGGTATATTTTTCAAAGAAGGCATGATAAAACTCCGAGCCTATCTGACTTTCTATTACATCTTTAACACAATTAATTTCTGTGGGACTTGTCCTATGAGAGTTGAAATAATCATCCACATTTTCAGCGGTATAATTAGTTCCGAGAAATCTGTTTACCGTATCAAGATTTATAGGCATAGGATAAAACTGACCATTTACATTAGTCAGTACTTTGTGCTGATAGTCCTCCCAATCTGTAAAACGAGAAAGAAATTCCCATACCTTTTTAGATTCTGTACGAAAGATATGTGGTCCATGTTTGTGTATCAATATACCATTTTCGTCACGATAATCATAACAATAACCACCTATGTATTTACGTTTTTCAACTACTAATACTTGTTCGTTGTTTTCTTCCGCCAATCTACGTGCCAATACAGAACCGGCTATGCCGGAGCCAACAATAATATTTGTTTTCATGATTTACCTCCAAATACTATATTAATTTTGCCTACAGCTTCTTTTAGGAATTCACCATTTCTTAGTTTTTTCCCAATTTGTTCGGCATTTTTTTCATTTCATTATAATCGGTACCAGACATATTCCGAATAATTTCAGCTATGTCATACAGTGAATTTATTACAAATCCACAATTATTTTGTAAAATAAAATCTGCAATTCCTGCTTCTTTCCAACAAATAACCGGTATTCCTGTATTAATTGATTCCACAAAATTATTTTCTTAATAATTAAGATTTTTTATGATAATTAACTCGTATATGTAATTTAACAATAATTATATAAAGAACAAGGGAATTAACATATATTATTTTGATTTTTACATAATTTCTCTTTTGCATTAGCAAAATATTCAAAAAAAGCAATTATAAATGGCATCGCAAAAAAGTATCTAAATGAGTATATACTATTACTTAAACACGATGACACAAATGAATAAACAGCCAGTGAAACTAAAAATATGTAAAAAATCGTATTGTTTCTTTTATTCCTTATAAGTATATAAAAAAATCTTACAAAGGGTAAAATAACAACTGTAAAACCTATAATGCCATAATTAAACAACTCTCCTAACAAGCCTAGATCCGATGTATAGAAATTTCCCTGTGAACCTCTTATTGTAGTTATATCATATATAGATGCAATGCCGAACCATTTGTTTTTTGCAAATAGTTTTAAATAATAATTATATGCTTCAAATCTTATTGCAATAGATCTATCATTTAGACTATGAAGCAGATTTTGAAAATCTTGA
This sequence comes from uncultured Clostridia bacterium, assembly GCA_947632235.1. Classification (GTDB taxonomy): domain Bacteria; phylum Bacillota; class Clostridia; order Lachnospirales; family CAG-274; genus Gallispira. The sequence continues at coordinate 4,273 of CANROO010000015.1, read as the reverse complement.
TTATTCACCACTATAAAAATTATTATTATTAATAATAATAACGATAATAATTTTGAAATGGCTTTTATCCTTTTTATATTTATATATTTATAAGATAGTAAAATTACAACAAATAAAGATAAAAGAAATGACAATATTTGCGCTCTTGATTGAAATACTAATTCAGCATATAAGAAGTTGAATGTTATTAAAATTAACCCTATTAACTTATATAAAAATTTTTTAGGTAAAAAAAACATATAAACTGCTGCTGAAAATAAAACACCTGAAAAACAAGCAGCAGGAATCCTTTGATTACCGTTTCTTACCCATTTTGCACCAAATTCATATAATAAATAATGCATTATATCCAGACCTTTAAAATTATAAAACCACCAGACTATACTTTTTAATATAAGCGCAAATATAGTGAGAAAACAAATTGTACGCATCAATTTATTTGAGTTCTGTTGTGTCAAAACAAAAATTATAGGATAAAATAAAAGAATATCTGCATATAAATAATAGCTTAAAAATGTATATAAAAAACTCCTTCCGACATAATAAGCAGTTAATGATTTTAAAAAAATATATAAAATAAAAAAAATCATCCATATATTATACCACTTACAATATTCTTTTATATGTTTATATATAGTTTCACTAAAAAAACAAATACATCCCATGCATACAGAAATAACAGCTGTAAATTTACGAAAAAATCCGCTGTAATCACCAAAATCTAATATGTGAAGATTGATTATTATCAAAAAAGTAATTATTATACTAAATATAGCAGATATTTTGATCTTCATTATATCGACCCCTTAATATACAAAATACGTCATCAAAATTTTTTAAAACAACGTATTCTTTTATAATGAGATATAAGATTATAGGCAAAGTAATTTGTTATTCTTAATAATTTTACTGAACTAATCATTTTTGAAGAATCCTCAAGTTTTATATACATTTTTTCAGAACAACTCTCTATACGCTTATCAAAAGTAATCAATTCTTGTTTTTTTTCTTTACAAGGTTTGCACAAAAGCAAGGAATTTATATGCCATAGACAATGACCTGCTATACCACCTATCAAATAATTAATTTTATCCCGAGATAGGATGTCTTTATTCTTATCAAAGAAAGACAATAAAGTCATGGCAACTTTATGACTATTTTCTAAATGAGCTATTCTGCTTTCAGGTGCTACCGACTGCCCATCTCTGCCAAGTCTGTAACAATACAGATATTGGTTAAAATAAGCAACCGAATTTATGTAAGGTACTACAAAAGCCATAAACTCAGTGTCAGTATAAAAACATTGCTCATCTAATCTTATATTGTTTTGTTGTAATATACTTGTTTTAAAAATGGTATTAGCATACTTCATCCAACCTACTGTTGGTGCTATTTCCGAAAATGTATATATACTTCCGTCATCAAATTGGGAAAAGGTTACCTTTTCCTCTTTTCCACAAAAAAAACATTTTTTGTAATCTGTTAGAATAACATCTGCATCAACTGTGTTCAATTTATTTATCAAAAAATTTAAAGCTTCCGTATCGACCCAATCATCACCATCTATAGCTTTAAAATATTTTCCTTTGGCTTCCTTTATACCACAGTTTATTGTGGAACCATGTCCTCCATTGGCTTTATTTATTAGCCTTACTGTGTCAGGATATTTATCTACATAATCCTGTGCAATTTCAGCGGTTTTGTCTTTAGACCCATCATTGACTATAATTATCTCTATTTTATCCGCAACACTGCTATCCAAAATGGAATGCAAAAGTTTATCAATATATTGTTCTATATTATAAGCGGCTACAGAAAAAGTGATTATTTTTTCCATATATAATACAATCCTTTCCTCTTTTTAGAATTTAAATTATAACTTAAAATTTACTTTATTATACTTTTTATTTTATACATTACATCTATCATAAATGGAATATGTAATTTCAAAAATAAATAAACTATTTTCCACTTGTTATAGTTTTCAAAATCCGATAAATTCAAATTATTCCAAATATCATAAATTTTATCTTGTTTTATGTAATTATAGTATTCTGACCATTTTTCTTTATGCTCTTTATAATTTTTTATATGGCAAATATTTGTTTTGATAATATCCTGTATGAAGAGTTCTATAAAATATCTGTTTTGAGTTTTTTTTGGCATATCAACATTATATTTTTTTGTTATTTCCAAGAAATATATATATGCGTTTAAAGAATCATTATATATATTTTCCCTGAATATGCGCATTGCTGATTGCATATGAATCAATCTGTAATATAAAACAACATCTAAAAAAACAAAATTTACGATATATTGTGAATATATGTAATTAAACAGTTTATCCTCATTATAATATAAGTTTTCTTTAAATCTTAAATTATTTTTTTTAATGATTTCAGCTTTATACAGTCTGCAAATTGGATTTGCCAAAGCAGATAAAGCATTATTATAAAAGATTCTTGGAACAACTTCTTTTTGTATTTCTTCATTACAATAGAATGTGGTTTGCGGGAATGCTTTACATATATGTTTATTTTCATTATTGGAATAATTTACATAGGCACAAACTGTTAAATCTGTATTATAGTTATTCTGTGCCTTTATCATTGTATCAAGATATTTTTCATCAAGATAATCATCAGAATCAACAAATGTAATAAATTCACCTTCTGCAATATCTATTCCTTTATTTCTTGCAGCAGATACACCCGAATTTGTTTGAAATATATATTTTATTTTTGCGTTTTTATCATATTTTTTAGTATTACAGTATTTACTGCATATTTCTTCGCTTTTGTCTGTTGAACCATCATTTACAAGTATAAGTTCATAGTCGTCGTAAGTTTGATTTAATACACTATTTATACATTTATCCAAAAACTTTTCTGCATTATATATCGGAACTATTATACTGACTTTACTCATTTATATTCCTCCGTTATCTCAGTTCAAAGCTTGTATAAATGTCTTTATATTATCCGAATAATTCTTTATATTTCCTCTGAACAAACTTGACGAACCGGCAACAAACATACCGGCGCCGTACTCCTTAAGCATTTTAGCGCGTTCATTTGTTATATTTCCGTCTACCTCGATTATGATGTTTTTTTTATTACTGTCGTCTAAAAATTTTCTTAGCTTTTTTACCTTATGTATCGTGCTTGGCACTGCATTTTGTCCTGCAAAGCCCGGATTGACCATAAGCAGGTTTATTCCGTCTATATGCTCCAATACTTCCTCCAGCACAAATATCGGTGTGGCAGGATTAATGGCAATAAATCGCTTGCACTCGTAATTTTTCAATATGTCTATTGCCTTCTGAAGCTGAGGAGTACTTTCATAGTGTATTGAAACCACATCATTCTTTCTTATATCCATCCATTGAAGCTTCTGTTCGGGTCGGCTTATCATAAGATGCATATCAAGGGGTATGTCCGTAAGCTCGCGCAGACCTCTCATATAATCGCATCCCAAGCCGAAGTTGGGCACGAAAGAACCGTCCATGACATCTATATGCAAGTAATCTATATGCTCATTTTCAAATATTTTAATAGTTTCTTGCAGTTCAACAAGCCTTGAGCACATCATTGATGCCGATACAATGCCTTTATGTACTGCTTTTCTTTCGTTGCTCATTTGTATACTTCCTTTTATCTGTTCCAGAGCGTCATGACCTTACAATACGGCGTTTTATGCTCAAGCATAAGGTCAAGCCCCTTTTTTAGCTCCTGTTGTTCAAAGCTGTGAGTTATAAACCTTTCTGGCTCTATTTTCCCAGATGCTATTGCTTCGAGCGAATCTGTCCAGTCGGAGCTTTTATTCCTTTCATAAGAGGAATTCCATGTTCCCGTTATGTTTATCTGTTTTCTCAATATCCGCCAGTAGTTATCCTGTGTGAAGCATATATCTCCGGCAGGATTGCCCATAAATACGGTTTTTCCTCCTGCTTTTGTCAAGACAACGGCTTTATTTACAGCCTCTTCACTGCCTACCGCTTCAATAACTGTATCAAATTCTCCTGTTTTGGCTTCATTGCCCAATACATATTCAACGCCTATGTCCTCCGCAAGTCTGTGCTTTGCTTCACTGTGCCCTATAACACAGACCTCAGCTCCGTATAAGCTCTTTATAAGCCGAGCTGCAGCAAAGCCTATCATACCGGTGCCTATGACAGCCGCCTTTTCACCTTTTTCTATATCGGCTCTTTTAACAGCGTGTACTGCTACCGACAAAGGCTCCAGCATTGCTGCCGCTTCAAAAGAAATGC
>CANROO010000014.1 GCA_947632235.1 uncultured Clostridia bacterium | reverse complement strand
TTAATGTTACTCTAGGTCAGCATTTTCGGCTTCGCCGAAAACCAGCCTTCGGCTGGCCAATAAATCTTTTGGTGCAATGACAGTCCCCGCTTGTTAGCTTCGTATCCCTGCTTGCCCGCTATTACTGCAGGCACCGCCTGTCAGCACATCAAAAAAACAGGGCTTTCGCCCTGTTTTAAAAACAATGTTTAATTATAATCATAATCATATAATACAGCATCTTCACCTAAGCTTACATTGCCCGTTACACCGTTATATGTTGCAAATGAACCATTATCAGCATAATACACAACATAAGCGACAACGCCGCGGCTTATATATATTCTGAATTCACCTATATCACTGTCGGCAAAATCACCCGTTGCCGCATAACCCGAAGTTCCCTGCGGTAAAGCCATAAAATAGGATTCATCTACTGTTTCGCCTGTCAGCTCATAAATATGCTTTAAATGTTCATCATTGCTGTAGAATGATACTATTGTCTGGTCTACCACATTATAATCACCTAAATTATATCCCGGTATTCCCTTTATATCACCCATCATAAGTGCAAGCTCCGCGGTACAGCCCAAATACATATTTCTTGCTTTTGCTTGAGCTTCCGTTTCCTTAGCTCTGTTTATATATCCTAAAACATTGGGGACTGCTATTGCTATAAGTATAGCTATAATAACAAGGACGACTATCACTTCGATAAGAGTAAATCCTTTGCCCCTGACTTCAAGATGCTGCCTCATTTCTTCCTTAAAGCTTTTCATATATATATTCATCCCTTCCACATATAAATTTTATACACATTAATCTAACATTATAATATCATATTTTGGAAATGATGTAAAGCATAAATATTCAATAAAATAAATTTGTAATATAAAAGGCAGGTTTGACCTGCCTTTTAGTGTACCTATTATACCTAGTATTTAAACAAATATAAATATTATACATTATTATCAGGGTGCAGAAGCAGCTGGAACCTCTACTATATCACCGTCAGCTTCATAAACAAGGAAACCATAACCTAAATCTGTAGTAGGCTTGTAAGCAACTCTTGTAACAGCTGCACCTTTAACATAGATTACAAATTTACCATCTCCCGGAGGATCTAAACTTGTTGATGCAGTGCCATCTGGATCATCGTTATTTTGAACAGAAGTGATAGGATCATCGTCAGGATCTAAACCACACAATTCACATACCTTATCAAGGTGAGTAGTTAATGTATCATCACCGTCTTCAAGAGATGATTCAGTCTTTAAAATTTCAGCTGATTCAGCAGTAGCAGCCATGTATACGCTTCTTACAGCAGCCTGCTCTGATGTGCCCTTAGCTCTGTTGATATAAGCTAATACATTGGGTACAGCGATCGCCATTAATATAGCAATGATAACAAGTACAACGATAACTTCGATAAGTGTGAAACCTTTGGTCTCATTTAACTTTTTCTTCATAGACTTTAACATTATGTAGCCTCCTTATAATATAAAAATTTCGTTAACGCCTTCGGGACGAAAAGGCAGGTACGACCTTTCCCCTTCCCTATCTGCATTTATTTTAGCACATTTTGTGAACATTGTAAAGTATTTTTTTCAAATCTGTGGCTTGTATTATATGTTTTTTATGTTTTCAACAAATTTCAAAAGTGTTTTTTGGGCAGATTGAACAAAAGGCATTCATATTTTATATTTTAATTATTTTCGAAGTTTCTATAACTGTACCCGACCTATCAAGCACAACGGCTTTGTTAGGATTGTTTAGGTTCAAAACTTGAATTTCATTGCCGTTTTGAGTATACGCATAGCCATTGATTATCATATCTGCACTGTCGGCAGCTTTTGTAATATCAATCATAAGATATCCTCACTTTCTTTATAGGCTTTAAAAAACTTTCAACATCATAATACAATTTTTTAAGTATGGGCACCAAATCTATATATTCTTCTTCCTCCTCGGAATTATGCAGATATTTCGCCATAACTACAATATATCCGGAGTCCCATTCTTTTATTTTGGTGTATTTTTCGAGGGAATACGGCGATTTAAAACGAATAATATGCTCGCCAAATTTGAATATCGTATAATCATTTTTGCTGCTCAATATAGCTTCATTTGACATAAAAATCACTTCCCTTTTCATAAAACTTTATTTTCTATAATTATTATATAGCAATAATACTAAAAATACAAGGTAAATATAGCGATGTCAAGTTCTGAAAACTTCAAATAGGCAGTTATATTTACTGATTTTCATCCTACGCCTGCGCCAGCTTTTCCCTCAACATATCACCAAGCGTCTGAAACGCAGGAACATATTCCTCTACAACTCTAAGCACAATTTCATCGGCTTCATTTTCGCTGTATATATGCACAGAGCTGTTCCTATCCCTGAGCATATCAAACCAAGCCTTTTCATCCTTTATAAAGCCTACCTTGTAGCCTAGCTTCAATATTTCGCGCGGAGAGCCTGTGTCCGCTCCCGACACAGAATGAAGGCGCATTACCGCCTGCAAAGCCTTCCACGAAAGCTCAAATGTAAGATTAAACTGCCCCAGAATACCCGTTCTGTATATCTCATCCGTTTTTGCTCTCTCAATATCCGCCTTTTTAAGAACATTCAAAGCGGAAATAAAATTATCATATTTTTTCATATAATACCACACCGTCTCTTTCTATTTCTTCTCTCAATTCATTGCTTATACTGCTGTTCATGTCCACAACATCAAACATAAGTAAAGTATTTGTTTTTTCGTCAATATCGCTGTAAAAGCTGTCTATATCTCCGCCCCAGACTGCCAAATCAATATCGCTGGTCCTTGTGTTGTCGCCCCTAGCCCGCGAGCCAAAAAGCACAATTTTGTCAACACCATTGCTTCTGGCGAAGGATATTATTTCATTTTTCAGTTTTTCAGATAAATCGCCGTACATAAAAATCCTCTCCCTGATATTCTGTTTATCTGTATTATAACATACTATGAGGAGAAATTCAATTATAATAAAACGGATCATTCTAACAGCCTGCAAATTTAATATTATTATTGAAATTGTATGGGAAATTTATTATAATAAGTATAGCGTTAGATATAAAGGCGGTGATTATATGGATAATAAGTTTTCACACAATAAAAGCTCTTGCCAGCCTGAGTTACGAAAGGAGCGAAGAAGTATATGAATGATAAGGAAAAGGACTCGATTTTTTATTTTTGTTCCCTCATTGAATATATAGCCAGAATTACAAAAAATCACAGAGGCGACGTGATAAAGCGTTTCAATAAGGCTGAAATCATACATCAACTAAAAGTGTCAGATGTAAACCACTGTCTGCCGTTTGAACAGGTGGCTGACGAGTTGATAGAAATGCACAAAATATCAGACGGTTCTTATGACACAATAAGTAAATGCAAATATACCGTTCCGTCTTATATTGCGATAGGCAGAGTATATCAGATGCTGATTTGCTCCGTGACAAACGGAGATATAGCACAGACTATTATGGATGTTTTTTCGTCTTTTATAAGCGATGAAATTTCTGATTTCAATTCAAATGTATATTACAGCAATCCCGACTATTTGAGATGTTCTTATCTCGATGGGGAACTGCTTGCATAAAAAGAGCGGACAAGCGCCGCTCTTTTGTATTAGTAAGCCTTTTTTTCTATTTCAGATTTAATATTATAGCATTCAATAAGTTTTTTACGCTCTGTAACAGAGCCCGTCTGTGTATTTTGAATTTTCAACAATACCGATACAAGATTATCGGCTGTAGCAGTTTCAGTTTCAAAATCAATAGACTTAATTCTATACTTCATATATGTTTCTTTGCCTAAGCTCCATTTTTCTGCCGATCCATCGTCAAAGTCTGCTTCATTATATAAAAGCCTAAGAATACCATCGTTTTCTTCTTCGGGTATAGTTGGATCATAGGCGTAAATGGTAACTGCGTTGCCATTTGGTGTTTTGTATACTACCATATCGTTTGGAATCATATCAGCACCTTCGCCGGGGCGAGGAGAACGCTTTTTCTCTAATATTTTTACATATGTACTGTCAGAAAGACAATCCTCAATAGTGTTCATAATTGTTTCTGCCACATTTTCACCGAGAGCCATAGTGTTTATCTGAGTGTAAAGCTTCATATAGTTTGTGAGCAAAGTGCAGGCAGCCGTCATAAATATAGACAACAGAGCAAACGAAACTATAAGCTCTACGAGTGAAAAGCCGTCATTATTTTTAATTGTGCGAAATAGCTTTTTAAACATAATATCAACCTTCTTAATTACTGCGACAGAAAACTAAATTTGTGTTACGCTCCTTCCGGAGCGGGAGGAACAGTTTCGGGCTCCTTTGTATAAAAGAACTCAAAGCCATAATGATACTCTTCGGGTTTACCTGAGGCTTTAGTTTTGGGCTTTGTGTTTGCAATGGGTGTGCTAAAGCTAAAAGCGACATGGTCCGAACTATCTTTAAATTCAAGAATTGCACCGGAGGTAGTCTCTGTAGCTTTTTCGTTGTAATATTTTGCGACAGAATCTTCAAGACCGTCTTTTTCGTCATCAGCCATAATTACCATGTTTGTGGCAAACTGCATACTCTTTGTGAAAAGTATGCAAGCCGTAACAAGTATGCCGAAGGCTACAACTACGGAGATGATCGTCATGCCTGAATTATTTTTTAACAGTTTAAACATAGAGCACCTCCTAAACTTCATGCCAGTAACATGGAACTTTATCTCCCAATGGAACACTTGGATCCTCAGATACAAGCGTATAGGATTTTTTTATAGAATATGATGCACCCTTGTATGTAGCCTTTGTTGTTATAGTTATGTAAAAATCATCCCAACTTGCTGAAGGGCTGTAAAAACGAGCCGAAATATCAAACTTGCAGTCGGGTTTAAGCGAAGGATTTAAATCTGTAACACAGCTGACATCAACCAATGTGTTTGATTTGTCATAATTGGCAAAATATTTATCGTATAAGTATGATGACAGGTTACTTGAAACCGAACTGCCATAAGGATTATTTAGGTCATTATCATATTGAGTGTAAACATCGGGCATAGGGTTGCCGTCTGCATCGGCATAGATGCTGTTGTACATAGTGAGCTGATTACCTATCGCCTGACTTAGTGTTATGGCATATATCTTTGCCTGTTCCTCGCTGTAGTCGGACTGCACACCGCGTAGCACAGAATTGGCAGTCAGGAGAGCCGAAACACTCAAAACTGTGAACACAAACATAAGACTAATAGCCACAAGCTCTGCCGCCATGCCTTTTTTGCTCTTGAGTATGTGTAGTAGCTTCATTGCTCTCCCTCCTTTATTATTACTGATTACCTATATTTTTGGTAACAGATCCACTAGGTGAAGTAATATTTCCATTGAAATTAAAACCGCTGAAGTCAATCGCTGATGAAGGTTGTTTTTCTTTGCAACCTATAAATCTACCAGCATTAGCACCGTTACAAGAGCCATTCACCTGACAATAAAAATTATTTATAGTATATTTTCCTGTATTTAACATATTATCATCTCCAATAACACCGCCTAAATAAATTTGAGATGTAATATAATCTATATATAAGTTTACATTGTTAAAATTAAAGTTCTTATTTTTTTCATCTCCGCTTCCTATAATACCTCCTGTTGCATTACTAGCAGCACCACCATGTCCATTTATATTATTTATATGAACATTGTAACAATTTTTCATAGAAAAATCTTCTCCGAGAAATGAACCTATAAGACCACCGGTCGCATTATTTACTGTAGAAATTTCTGCAATATTAGCATTTAAATTTTCAAGCGAAACAGATGATGAACTACAGGTACCTATAAGACCGCCAACAGCACCATTAGAACGAATAATAGTTGAACCATTACCCAAAGTAAGATTGCGAATGTTTTCTATTGTTTCAGTTTCCGCATTGCCAATAAAGCCACCTACATTTGAACTGCCATTTATATAATTTGGCGAACACTCCATATTTCCTCCCGTCATATTTATATAATTTTTTTTATATAAAGTGCCAATATATCCACCTGCATTAGAAATAGCTTGTATGTATCCTCCTTTTACATCAATATTACCGATTTGGCTTGATTTTTCGCCTGCTCGACCAAAAACACCGCCTGCTGAATCAAACGAAGCAATGATAGGATTAACATATGGATTATCATTTGCATTTTTACATAATTCGTTATTGCTAAATCCGCTGTTGTCCAATATATAATTATTATGACCTATCAAACCTCCGCTATACTTACACATAGATATACTAAGTTGTCTAAGCATTTCTAAATAATAATAACCCATATTATTATACATAAGCGCCGAATTATCGGTTACACAAGCTTTTACAATACCATTATTAAAGCCTGTAATTCCACCGCAGTAACTCCCTTCACCCGTGCTTGGATTGCCTGCCAAACTTACAAACCCAAAATTATTGCAATAAGATATTTTACAATCGTCATTGCCCGCCAAATCTGGATTAATATTTCCGGCGCCTTTATCATCAATAGCACTATTTGAACCTGTGATGCCACCAACACAGTAGTGTCCTATAACGGTTGCTCTATTCTCGAGACTTTGCATTTCAGCACTACCTGTTTCAGAATATTTTGAAAATTGTCCTACTAAACCTCCTACAAATCTTTTGCCAAGTATATAATCTGTTGTTACACTATTGCCTTTTATAATTGTACTGTCTACAGCCTTACCTGCAAATCCGCCTACATAATCGCCCTTAAGAAGTAAAGTAAGTTCATTTGGCACACCGTTTGTCTTTAATGTTCCATCACTATTGATTGTAACAATGCTGTGAAGCATGCTTTGTACATTATTAGGATTATAAAATTCCGAAGAACAGTCAGTAAATTTAATACTTTCACACAGACCTACAACACCGCCAAGATACATACATCCTGTAGAATCTTCGTCAAATTTAACTGTCTCATAATTATGTGAGGCTTCAATATTGCCTTGTGATGGTTCAACACCACCATTTGAGGCATGACCAACAATACCACCAACATTTTTTACTCCGGAAACAGGTGTGCTATTATTAAGCCCACTAAGCTTGTTTACAGTGCCGCTCGAACCTGCAATACCGCCAACAGAGTCATAACCTTTTATACTGCCTCCCGAGGTGCTCAGATTATTAAGAGTGCCGTGGTTTTCACCACAGAATGCGCCAATATGCTGACCGCCTCGTACAGTAGGATTTTCCAAATGAATATTTTGAATAGTGCCATAGTTAATTCCGACAAGACCGATATTAGGTTCACCCTCATTGCCCACTCTTAGATTGGATACGGTTATATCTCCGGAATCAGAGTGACCGTCAAGTGTCTGTTCAGTTCCTACGATCGTTGGCTTATATATAAGTCGCTCCGGCTCACTAATAGGCTCATTTGAACTTTCCGAATCATATATAAGCTTAGGCGATGTATTCCAATCAAGCGATTTAGTTATAGTGTATGTTGAGGTACCCATATTGGCTTTATCTGCAAACCTAACATTATGAAGATGTCTGAAATTGCTGATTTTATAGTTATTACTACTGCTTGACGAATCAAAAAGCAAATAATCATCATTAGCCGAATCGACAGGCTCACTCTTTTTTGTGCCATTATAAGAATAAACACGGGCATGTATCTTATCACTTATTTTAAGACCGCCGTACTTTGTAAAGCACATTGCGCTTGTTGTAAAGCCTGTAAAGTCGCCATCAAGCACATTTTTGTTGTAATCTATTGCATCAAGTGATAATTCTATACTATTATCTACTTTACGCATAAGTAATTTAATGCCTGAACCGTTAATAGATACAGCTTTATTATGAAATGTAGGATCGCCATTTAATTCGTTGATAGTTTTTTTAGAAATAGTGATTTTTGCAGTATTATTCGACTCATCACTAAGCTCAACGATATTATCATATTCATATGGCTCGGAAGGAACACTAACAGGAATGCCCCATTTTAAAATAAGCCTGTCACCGTTTTCAAATATAACATTCTGAACGGGATCGGGAAGCTTATCCTCCGGCATAGTAGCAACAGTTTCGTCCGAAGAAGGATAAAGACCTATCTTCTTTTCACGCCTATCCTCATAGCTTATGGGGGATGAACCTTTGCCAATATTCATACGCACGGTGCCGTCATTGCCTCCGTCGCCGTCATCTGCGCCCAAATCGGGCTCGGTGCGTGAAAATTCCATAGTCTGCTTGCAGTACCAAACTCTGCGCACAACGCCGTCGTAAGGGTCTATTTCCACACTCAAAGCGTGATTCCATATATCGTTGTCATATATGTATTCTCCAATAAGGTCTTTTAAAATACGTTCTGTAAGTTTATCTGATATAGACACATCGGGTGTATCATAATAATAACTGTTGAGATAATAATATCTGGGATTGAGATTAGTATCGCTTATTTTGCTCTCTGTGTCGTACCAATCTTCTTTAGGCGCTACAGAGCTGTTTGATATCTCGCTTTCAAGCCTCTTCTGTATATCCTCCAATCCTCCGCTCTTTTTAAGATTAGTGAGCGCAGTCTGCGTGGTTGAAAATATTGTGCGGGCGTACTCCTCGTTCTGATTGAACATAGAATAGTCGAGATATTGAAGCATACCCACAGTGCCGACTGCGGACACGATAACAATAATCATGAGCACAACTATCATTTCTATAAGCGTAAAACCTTTATTTCTGTTTTCATACTTCATAAAATCATACCTTCTTAACGAAAAATACACAATTTCACCAAATACCACAAATATTATATAATAAATAACGAAATAAGTCAATAAATATAGATTAAATTTGTATATTTGCACTAAACAGTCATATGTTTTTTAATACTTTTACCGTATCAACAATGTCGATTTTGCCATTTTTGTTGAAATCTGCGGCGTTTTTGTTGAAGCTGTAAGCCGTTATATCCACTCCGCTCACATACTTCAATATAAGCGATGCATCGGCCTTATCAAGCACGGCATCGCCGTTAACATCGCCGAAAAGCACAAGCGTTTTGTCGGCATCCGTAAAATAAAATTCATTGTCCTCAAGTATGACACTGTCCTTGTAGTAAGTATTTATAAAATCAATGACCGCACTGTCAATAAAGCTTACGCTCGAAGGAATTATAATATTTCCCCAGCCCGTTGATCCCTTACTGCCCGTGAAAATACTGCCCTTTTCCATGCGCTCTGTGCCGTCTGCAACAGTAACATCTCCGCTGTGCCGGGTGGGGATATACCAAAGGCTTTTTTTGTCCTTGGAATAGAGCAGGCCGTCAACAGAAATATAATTGGGATTATCGGGCTTTACATTTACGCTCTTGACGGATGTATATACATAGAGCGCGGCAGAAAGTGTGTTTGCATCCTGATTGAGTATATTTTCGGGTAAGCTTCTGTCAATAACATAACTATTTGGGAGCACCACTTCGTCCAGATTGCAGGCTCTTGAAAATGCCATTTCGTCAAGCTGTGTAACGCCCTCGGGAATTTCAAATATACTGCCTTCCCTGCCTCTGGGATAAGCAAGCATACGCGTCATATCGGCTGAATACAATACGCCGTCAACAGCCTTGAAATATTGATTGCCGTCCGCGACCTCAAAGGCTTTAAAGCTCTCGTTTTTGCCCATATCGTAGAATATATGTCCGCCGTAGCCCGTGTTTTTGTCTGTAAAGCTTCCGCCGTTATTTGGGTCATAATCACCGCCTATGGTGCGGACTGTCGAAGGAATAACAAATTTTTCGTCCGTTATGCCCGTCATATGGTCGAACGCGCCGTCGGATATTATTTCAAGGCCTTCGGGAAGCGTAAGAGTGCTTATATTCGAGCAGAACTGGAAGGCATAGGGACCTATCCTTCTGAGCGAGGAAGGAAGAGAGACCGATGTAAAGCCCGTTGAGGAGGAGCTTGAGCCGAAGGCAAGAAATCCGATGTCTGTAATGCCCTCTTCAAGCACAAGAGTGCCGTCCATGGAACGGCAGTTGTAAAACGTTGCCTCGCCCACAGTGCCTATACTGCCCGGAAGCGTAACACCGCCTTTAAGCTCCGTACATTCGTAAAAGGCGTAGTCTCCCAGATATTCAAGCCCCTTAGGGAATGACACGGGAGAAGTGAGTGAGGCGCACTTGGCAAAGGCTCCTACACATATATTTTTCAGGTCCGAATTAAAGCTGACCTCGGAAACGGGCGTCTCGCTGAAGGCATAAAAGCTTACCGTGCGTATGCCCTCGGACAGTCTGACGGTTTTAATATCTTTAAATTCGTTCTTAGCCGTTATATTTTCGTATTCGTCATCGGAATTTACAGCACCGCCTACAATAGTTATGGGAATGCCTTTATAGAAATTAGGCACAACAACATCGGCATTATTGCCCATGTAGTAATACAGGCTGTGACCGTCCTCAGAAGCAAGCCATTCATCGGAGGTCTCCGTTATAATGACAGGCTTTGCTTTTACAGTGCTTTCACTGCCGTCAAATGAAACGGTTATATCCATATCATCGGACGCCGTGATATTATCCGCCGAGAGGTCCTCATAAATATAACCTATACTGTCGGGCACTGATGTGACATCATGCAAAACTCCGTTTATTTTCAAGGAAATTTTGCCGTTAAGGCTTTCGCCCGTATATATGAGAAGTATGCTCTTTATTTTGCCCGATCCGTCAGTGTAAAGCGCTCTGAAGTCTACGGATTCAGGCTCTTCGGCTGCGGATAAAAGGCTTATTTGCCTGTTTATGCTGCTGAACTGCTCTGCAAAAACTCTGCTCCGCGAGGGCTGAGCCGTCATATTAACGCTGTCCTGCAATTCGTTTTTATCAACACCCGCGCTTACTCCGTATGCCGGGAAGGAAAAAACAAGCGCTATGCATAATATAATGTATGCCGTTTTTCTGAAAAACATATTATGCCTCCGATAAATTCATATGGTATATACTTGATTATATTATATCACGGCAGTCGTTCAATGACAATAATTTTTAATAAAAAATACTCCCGAGTTGTATACGGGAGCATTTTAAAGCATATTTATTTGTCTGCGCTGTCACAGTTGTAAAGTCTGAGCATTGTAGCTATGGCCTGTTCTCTTGTATAATTCATCCACGGTGAGAACTTGCCCTCGCCCGTGCCTGCCATAACGAAGGTATCTCCGCTCTTCATGGAAGCTACGGAATATATTGCATCCTTTGCCCATGACGCAAAGTAGCTTTCATCCACAAATTGTGCAGTGTTGCCGCCGCTCTCTATTCCAAGCAGAGATGCAACATTTCGGAGCATAACAGCGGATTCCTGTCTTGTTATGTTCTTGTCGGGAGAAAAGAGCCTATCGCCCGTGCCCGAGGTTATCTTAAAGCCGTATGCCGCAGTAATATAGGGGTCGGAAACATCGACAAAAGGACTTTGAGCCGTCATGTCCACCTTATAGCCCGTCTTTAAGGAATAAAGCTCCATGGCAAGACGGCAAAATTCCTGCCTTGTTATATTCTTTCTGTAATCGGATTGAAGCTCTTCGGGTACAAAACCAAGCTCTACGGCGTCCTTTATGCTCTGCACTGCCCAGCTGCTGGGTTCCGATATATTGCCTGCGGAAATTACCTCCGCCTTTGTTTTATATTGTTTGCCGTTTAGGTCATAATATTCGGTTTCAGAGCCTTCCCATACAGCCTCTATATATACAACGCCGTTTTCCTCTTTAACATACTTGTCGCCGTAGCTCATACCGCATATAAGCTTATAATTTGAGCCCAGAACACCCGTTGTGGGGTCGGAATGTCCCATGATACCGTGCACAATGACGGTATTGCCGGGCTGTACGGTGTCGTCTATGCCCATGTAGCCGGACTCTGTGTATGATTTGCCCTCGCCGTCTATAATGCGCACAATTTTTGCCAAATACTCATTGCTGTAAGCCGTCTGATCGTAAATATACTTTCCGTCCGATCCTCTGAGAGGCTTCACAAAAACCATGTCGGAATCTTCGGTGCCCGTGAGCTTGGCTGTGCTTTTGTTGTATATATCTATTTTGCCGTCAAGGTAACAAAGATAGTCGCCCGAGCCGTTTGTGCTTATATAATAGTATTTCTCGTCTATAACATTGTTGAGCTTGCTGTCCAGAAGTCCGTAATAATACGGGAAAGTGCTGTCGCTCCTCACAACTATACCGCCTCCTGCGGAGTATACCTCGGCATAGCCCTGCTCCTTCAGCACATTGCCCTTTTCATCACATATATAATAAAGTCCGTCCTCGTCCTTCTTTGTGAAGTACGGCGTGGAATATATATCCTCAACCTCGACTGCCGGCGTGAAATCCTTGTATAAGCATAATGTTTCCTTTTTGTGATCTACAAATTTATCGCAATAAAATCTGTCGTTCCTGAATGACACCGTGGCATATTCAAAGGGCACGGCAACATTGAGCTTGTCGTCATATATGCCCTTATCATGGCTGTCTGTTTTTTCGGCAATTATACTGCCTCCTGCGCCCTCCAGGGAATAATAGCCCTCGTCTATGAGCTTGTTTCCGTCCTTATCGCAAATATAGTAAGTATGCGGGTGACCATCGCCTATCACCTTGAGAGCATAATATTGGGTTGAATCAATAGGGCTTATGTCCAAGGGCTGCGGTATTTTGTTGAAATTGCTGTCGTAATAGTCCATTTCATATGTGTCGTCATCATCGATACGGCAGTTGAAGGCGCCGGTGTTGTCATTATATTCTATCTCGGAATATATGGGCTCCACAACAATATTAAGCTCCATATCCATTATACCGCACTTAAGCTTTTCCTTGTCCTTAAAAACTATGCCCGTTCCCTCTTCCTCTGCCCAGAAATAGGGAGCCTCCTTTATAAACTTACCGTCCTCATCACAGAATTCAAGCATACCTTTGTCATCGATATAGTGATAATACGGCGTATTTCCTATACGCTTAAGCTCGCTTGCATTGGCAGAAACAGCCATAACAGCCGTAAGCGCAAAAATCAAAAATAATTTTTTCATTATTTGTACCTCTTTTCGTTTGTTTATTGAGTACATTATAGCACAAATCAAATATATAATCTACCCCCCCCCGAAATGTAATGTAAAAGTAATATTTAAAGGGAGATAAAGCTGTATCTCCCTTTAAACCAATTTAATTATTGTGTATATGAATACGCGTATTTTTCGGTGTTTGGAGCAACAGGCTCCACGGGAACGACCTTCACTGTTTCTTCCCCGCCCTTGGGCATATCCTGCTCCGACGGCACAAGCTTTAACTCTCCGTCCTCGTATTCGGGCGCAGTATATACGCTCGCGCCGTCATCGCTGTTTATTATGGGCGCAGACTCAATAACCGCGCTGCCGTCTCTTGCCTCTATGTTTTCGCTTATCTGTTCCTGTTCAGCCTCGTCAATAACGATTTCTTCGCTTTCTTCAAGCGCTTCTTTATCATAATAGCGAAGCTCGTAGTTGTCGGGAAGAAGCTTGAATCTTTCAAGCGATGCCTTCGAACCCCTTATTGTAACATTCATGGACAAGGGTCTGTCATAGGAATAAATTTCACCGTTTTTTATGTCCTCAAGAAAGGACTTGAATATATCAAACTCCTCAAAGTCACTGTGAGCCGACCAGCCCATAACAAGCTTGTTGACAGGATATTTTGACCTATTGTCCGTAGAAAAATTATACAGGTACAGGTCTGTCTGTATATTACAATTCGGCTCTACCTCATAGTCCGCTCTGTGTCCAAGTTCGATAATGACCTTATTATACGGCAGAGTTTCATCCTCCGTAAATTCCATATTGAAATCTGTATAGAATATTTTTGCCAAATTGTCGGGCAGTTCAAGCTCGGTCTGAGTGTATTCAATTTCCGTATTGTCATATTTTTCGCCCTTATATTCCAAGCCGTATACCTCCATAACGGCAACGGCAGTGCCTATACCCGTTATGACAAGCCCTGAAAGAAGGATAATAAGCATAATTTTATAAAATTTACTCATTTAAGGCAACCTCCTTTTTTCTGAAAAACAGAAGCTTTATAATAATTATAAATATTGAAACAGCCGACATGTCAAAGCCCAGCATGGCAATGCAGAAGCCTATGCAGGGATAACCCATAACGGCAAACACAAGCAAAAATGCAAAAAGCACTATACTGCCCATGAGCATAAATGCTGCGGGTATAAGGCAGAAAACCACAAAAAACAGCTTTGCGCAGAATATTGTCGCTTTTATGAGAAATGCAATAAGCCTTCTGACAAATGAACATATGTCTTTACAAAAGCTTCTGTCTGAAGTATCTTTTGTCCGGCGCTTTTCTTCTCGCTCTCGCTTATATTCATCGGCTTTTTCACCTATGGTCTTTTTAATAGCGGAAAAATCCGTTTTAACATCCGATGCCTTTTTGTTTTTCTTGATATGCATGGAAATATATCTTATGAATATATATACAAATGTCGGCAAAACGATCACAAAATATAAAACATACAGTATGCCTTCAAATATATCTCTGGTTCCCGTCAGAGCGTGAAGAACTTCAATAATCAGCTCAACAGCCAAAAGTCCAAGGCTGAACACAGCGCACAGAGCAAAGAATAAAACTATAGCCTTCAGCAGGAACAAAAGCAGCTCGGATGCCTTTTGTCCCAGTATGTAATCGGCAAATGCTCTCAGGACAGCTCTTATTTTAACGATGCCGTTTGAAATATAGCCTTTTATATCATAGCCCTTGCGTTCCGAGGCTTGTACCGCATTGCTGTCATATTCCGGATCTACATTATACGCAGAAAGCGTTTCGTTCACCATGTCCTCTATGCTGCCAAGCGTATTTATTGCATCACTCTCCGTCATTCCCTCCGAAAGCTTGTTTTCTATGTGCTGGAGGTATTCATTTATTATATCGCTTCTCTCCGCCTTGTTGAGCACCGAAAGTCTGTTTTCAAGATATGTAACAAGCTCGTTTTTAGTCATCAATATCACTCTCCTCTATAAATTTGCTTACCCTGCCGAAGAAATCCAGATATTCTCTTTTTAGATTATTCATATATATCTTACCGCCCTCCGTAAGATGATAATATTTTCTGGGAGGTCCTTCCGTTGATTCCTTAAGATATGTTTTAAAGTAATGTTCATTTGTAAGGCGTTTGAGCAAGGGATATATAGTGCCTTCGTTGACATCCACTATCTTGGACACCTCTGCCACAAGCTCGTAGCCGTACATATCCTTTTTTACAACGCTTAAAAGAACAATAAGCTCCAGAACGCCCTTTTTAAACTGTACATTCATCTTATTCCTCCTTTCAGCTATTATTTTACACCAACTACTATGTAATGTCAAGTACTAAATATAAAATAATTCCAAAAAATATCCTCCCATAAAAATGAGAGGATAAAATTGAAAAATAAATATTATATGAAATTAAAAATATATATTATTTATTGAAGTATGAGAAAACTATCTTGCCCGAGGCGCTCAATTCGCTGTCGCTCAGGCCGTCCGAAGCGTTTGAGCCCTGTATAAGAGCCGCGGAGGTCTCGTTTTTATCGCAAAGTGACCAGTTGCACCAGCTTATGTTATTTGCAGAAAGAAATTCCATCCACCTCTGTGTTTCATCTGCAAATACTCCGCCGTTTCCGCTGGCATCGCTCGTGCCCCATTCGGATACAAATATGGGTATGCCGTTTTTAACGGCGTTTGAAACTCTGTCTCTGAGCCATTGTGTATGAGTACCCGAATAGAAATGACAGGTGTACATAATATTGTCGAAGCTCAATCTGTCCGAAACAACGCTGTCAAGGTCCTGATCCCACTGCGGATTGCCCACAAGTATAACGGCATCGCTGTCTATAGCTCTTATCGCAGGAATTATTCTCTCCGCATAGGGCTTCACATTTCCGCTCCAGCTTATACCGCCGTTAGGCTCGTTGCATATTTCATATATGATTCCCTGGCTGTCCTTATATCTTGACGCCATTTCCTTAAAGAACTGTTCAGCCTCGTTTGCATATGTCATGGGATTGCCGTCGCTTAAAATATGCCAGTCGATTATGGCGTACATGTCGTTTTTGAGCGTGTTGTCAACAGCAGTCGTAAGCGTTGACTTCACGGAGGGATTCTGTATATATCCGTTCTCGGATGTGTACATTGCAAATCTCATCACATTTGCGCCTCTGTCGCCGACAGCCTTTATATATTCATTTGACACGAACTGCGGGAACCATTGCAGGCCGTGACTGCTCATGCCTCTTAAAACAACGGGAGCACCGCTTTCATTGCAAAGCTGTGTGCCTACGACCTTGAGCCGGCCGTTTTGGCTCACTCCCCCTGCCCTTGCCTCGGATGAAACGGGAGCCGTCTGTTGCTGTGCTACGGCAGGCTGTGTTGTCTGCTCTGTCTGCGGCTGCGATGAAACAGTCGTATTATACTTATCCATTGCCCTCTTTATAAGCGTACAGGCCTCAGCTCTTGTAAGCGGTTTGTCGGGATTGAAGTTGCCGTTGTTGTCTCCGCCTGCGATACCTGCGCTGTATGCCGCAAGAACGGTATCATAATATCTTCCGTTAAGCTTTGAAAAGTCCTTCATCTTTGCCGACTCGGTATTGTAGTCATAGCTGAAATTATCCGCAAGAGCCTTCATAAGTATCTTTACAGCGATCTGTCTTATAATAGGCTGATCGTATTTTTCGCCAGTGGGCGGATTTTCGTCATAATCATACCAGCCCGCATCCAGAGCCGCCTGCATAAGAGGAGCCGACCAATGCGAGGTCTGTGCGCTTTTGGGCGAAAGACCTTTTATTCTGCAAAGTATGGTAGTAAACTCCGCCGATGTTATTGTATTGCCGGGCTTGAAGCTTCCGTCATCATAACCCGAAAGTATTCCCTTCTGCGCCATTTCCGTAACGGTGCCGTAGTACCAAGCCGTACTTGCCACATCGGTAAAGCCCTTAGCCGAGCTCTGACCCTGCGCGGATGTGTCGACACTTCCGCACCCCGCTGCCATAAAAATGCTGAGAGATAATATTATTGAAATAAATTTTTTTGTCTTCATGGTTCACCTCTTGATTTATTTTACCTAATTTTGAGAGAGTACTAAAACGTTGGCTTATTCTTTGCATGAAGTTGATTTGTTTTACTATACCTAATTTTGAGAGAGTACTAAAACGAACAGGTACACTATTCATAATGATTTTAGTTTTACTATACCTAATTTTGAGAGAGTACTAAAACGCTGTTTCTGCGTATTCGTTAGCCCAGTTAGTTTTACTATACCTAATTTTGAGAGAGTACTAAAACACTTCGCCCACAATATCCGCAACTTGTTCAGTTTTACTATACCTAATTTTGAGAGAGTACTAAAACACTAGAAGTTTTGTATTTGCTGCTCCAAAGTTTTACTATACCTAATTTTGAGAGAGTACTAAAACAGTGGTGTTCCTGCACTTGTAAATAATCTTGTTTTACTATACCTAATTTTGAGAGAGTACTAAAACCTGAACCAGTCTAAAATCTGACCAAAGAAAGTTTTACTATACCTAATTTTGAGAGAGTACTAAAACGACATTGCTTAAACAATTTGTAACGGCAATGTTTTACTATACCTAATTTTGAGAGAGTACTAAAACAATATACCTTAATCTCTTATATATTTGTTGGTTTTACTATACCTAATTTTGAGAGAGTACTAAAACAGGAGAGCTTAAATAAATGATAGGACAAATGTTTTACTATACCTAATTTTGAGAGAGTACTAAAACTCTGCTATATGGATCTCAGTCAGAGTTCCGTTTTACTATACCTAATTTTGAGAGAGTACTAAAACTGCACACAGACTTGATAATTTTGCATAAAAGTTTTACTATACCTAATTTTGAGAGAGTACTAAAACAAAGACGTATTATCTTTTCTGCCACCCCCAGTTTTACTATACCTAATTTTGAGAGAGTACTAAAACTAAGGTCGGGGCAGTCGGAAAGGCTTTAGGGTTTTACTATACCTAATTTTGAGAGAGTACTAAAACTCACTTTTAGCATTTGCAGTATAAATATGTGTTTTACTATACCTAATTTTGAGAGAGTACTAAAACAAACTTTCAACACAAATGATGCTATCGGAGGTTTTACTATACCTAATTTTGAGAGAGTACTAAAACTGGGATAAGCTCGGTACACATATATATAAAGTTTTACTATACCTAATTTTGAGAGAGTACTAAAACATTCGGATATGTGTGTTTTACCACAACTACGTTTTACTATACCTAATTTTGAGAGAGTACTAAAACGAGAACTAAGAAGACTTATATATCTTTTGTGTTTTACTATACCTAATTTTGAGAGAGTACTAAAACACAAACTGATTGAAGGACATCTCACATTTGTTTTACTATACCTAATTTTGAGAGAGTACTAAAACCTCAAACTTATTATACATCATAAAGACAGAAAAATCAAATATTATTATAAAAATCCTTCACATCGTTATTTTCAATGTATTCAAGTTTAATATTTATTCCAATTGCTTTGCATAAAAATATTATGATATATTGGCATTTTATACTAATTTTATTAAATTCATAATAAAAGGAACTACTGTTAAAAAAATCAATCAGAAATTTTGCAGAAGAAGTAAACTCATACTCATAGAACATAAACGGTAAATTTTCTTTGGCTTTATCACAAAACAAATTAATATAATATTCGTTTAAGATTGAGTCATTTAATATTATATTTTTGCAGTATTCACATTTAAACTCATATCCCGATACCAAAATAAAATAAGTTTCATTTTTACTGTTATGATCTATTATACCAAGTAAATTTTTCATCTGTTTACTGTCTGCATATATTTCGGGATATTCAATAATTATAATTCTGCTTTTTGTCTGCGATGAAGATAAAAACCATTTAAGAAGAATGAGTCTTTTGTCAAAAAACGATAAATCTTGATCAGACACTATTTTAAGATTAGAAACTATGGCAGAAACAGGAATATCATTGTATTGTAAATTAAGATTTAAGTCAAGACTGTTCATTTGATTTTTAAATATGTCTGTAAGCGTATCACAGAAATCAATCCATGAATTGCGGAGTATAGTATATTCGAGGATATCTGTATTTTCGTTTACAAGCTGCAAAAGCTTTAAATATATAGGAGATTTTAATGTAAGTTTATCTGAAAATGATATTGAATCAGAAAAACTCAAAAAAATACATTCCCAGTCTTTTTTATTAATTGCAACGGTGTCTAAACAAAGCTTTGTGTCTGAATTTTTACCATAAAAAAATTCTTTTATGCAATTTACAATATCATACCAAATATTGTTATAGCCGTATAAAATAGTAAGCTTTGAAAATGCAAGCGTATATTCCTCTTTATCTTTTATAATTGAAAGCGTCCTCATAATACAGTAAGCGGACAAGAGGTAACATTGTCCTCTTGAAAGCTTTTACCTCCTACCAATATTGCCATTGACTGATATTGTGCTTCGGTTATTATTATTGCTCTTACAGCTCCCTTGCCGGGAACAATACTTTTTATTCTTTGCATACCCTGCATAGCTGAGGTTTTGTTAGGATAACACTTGACATAAATTGAATATTGAAGCATAACGTACCCTTGATTTAATAAATTTTTTCTAAAATCAGTATAAACCTTTACATCTTCTTTTTCTGTCATAGGCAAGTCAAACATCAAAATCAACCTCATAAATCTATATATAGATTGCATTATCCATAGACAACAGATCATTTTCATTGCCCGATGACATAGCTTTTATTAAAGAAGATACATACATACCGATAATATTGATAAGGGTTCTTTTTTCATTATTTATAATAATTTTATTATTCATACAATTTACAAGCTCAAGCTTATGCTGTCTGTCCAATACAACACCGTTGTCAAAATTCAAGACAGTCCACATATCGATAACGGGTCTGAAAATCTCCATACAATCATCAGCAAGATTAAATTGATTAAACTGGCTTGAGTGCCATATTCCAAGCGATGGATGCAGTCCATTACCTGCAATGTGTCTGGCAACACAGCTTCGTAATATGGCGTATCCATAGTTCAGCGCTGAATTATATCCCGAAAAACTATCAGCATCTCTAATAAATTCATCACCAAATAACGCCCTGAAATAAATCTTTGCCGATAGACCTTCTCTGTTTGTCTTATCTCCTATCTCTACAGTGTTTTCAAATGAGTCAAGATAATTTATCGCAGTTGCATCACAGTCAAGATACTTCAATAATTCCTTTTGATTATGTATTTTTTGTTTAATAATTTTTTGCCAAATAGCCTCTTTATTTTCAATGTTCCAATTTACCTGTTCAAATAATACTTGTGATGTCTTAAAATAAGAATTAAGTCCCATAAGATAATTGCAGGGCATATGTTTTTCATCGCAAAAAACTATACTTATTCTGTATTCAGCCAGCTTATTAATTAGTCTGCCTGTTATGCTTACATCATTTTTATCAACTATTATGCTAAAAATGTCACTTAAGGGTATAATTGCTCTTTCATTATCTTTTTTTACAAGTAGATTATCCAGATAAAGCTGCATTGAGTCAGATTTTTCAATGTATACTATCCTTCAGCTCAAAAAATCATCTCCTTATCAGAAATAGAAAAAGCCCCTAATAATAGGGGCGAGTTCGGGATAAACCCTTATTTTAGTAGTTATCCCAAAATTAGGTATAGCAGCAGTCTCTCTCAAACTGCAATAATATTATAGCATACTTTTTTATTCTTGTAAAGTAAATTTTGGACCACTTTCTTTTTTTATATAATATTTATTGCCGAGGACATCCGTATTGATTTTAACAATATCATCAAAGGTACTAAGAGTTCTAAGGCCTTCTTTCTGTTCACCTTTCTTTTTATCAACAAAGTCGATTTCTATTCTGTTTATAAGTCTGTTTGCAACAGCAATAAATATAGCTTCATTTTCGACAAGCTCATCATTTACAGCAGTCTTGTACATAAATTCATCATATTTGTACAGACTAAAGCAAAACTCAGCCTTATCATCTATCCTTGATTCAGACTTAAGTCTTTCATAGCTTTCTTTGCTTATAATATACTCTTTACCCTTGGGCAAAAATTCCATATAAGGAAGCGCTACCATTCTATAGCTTTTTTCGCATTTATATATATCAACTCTGATATACTGCATTTGAAGCATTACTACCTTATTTCTGGGATTTATATATTTATTTGATATGTCCTTATAAGTTCCCAGCTTTCTGTCATAATATCTCAAAGTCTTTACGGGAACCTTGCCATTTTTAAGGATATAGCCGTATTCCTCTTTATATGCCAAGAACGGATTATTTGCGTCTTTATATTCGTCAATTATACGCATAATAAGTTCATAGACTTCCCTGTTATTCTCATAAATAAGGAACTTATCGGGTGTATCCTTCAATTTCTTTATAAGCTCCGCACAGGATTTCTTATCAAGGCTGTATATGTCTGAATATTTGTTTATTATGTATTCGTCATTATCCTTTGTTCTTGTGCCGTAAATGGTCTGTTTACCCATAATTGCCCTATTTACCTTTCTGTCAACTTTATGGGAAAAACATATATTATCATAAGATGAGAGCTCATGTATATAGCGAAGAGTTTTATTGTCAAAATATGTATTATCGGCAAAAATCTCTCCTGTTTCCCTATCAAATATATCTCCATTGTCATTTATGGCATATTTCCTGATTTGGCTGAATGAAGGAATGCGTTTTGCCATGCTTGCCACAATAAGAGCGTCAATAGCGTGGTGGGCATAGGATTCATCTCTGTCCTTTTTTATACCCGACGCCTTCCTGAATGAATTGGTAAAACTTCCCCTTATGCTGTATACCTTTGTGTCTATATTGTTTGCTTTAAAATAATCCTTCAAAGTCGACATGAGGCTTCTGGCAGCATATCTTGTGTCAACAAGGTTTCTGTTTATAAATTGCTTTTGAAGCTCATCATTGAATTTTATATCTCTTTCTTCAAGAAGATTATTAAGCTTACTCTTGTTGCCCTTATAAAGCCTCAGGACTTCCGCTTTGAACTGCGCATAGCTTATTTTAGCTTTTCCCGATGAATAATATTCAAAAGGTGTTCTCTGCCCTTTAGCCTGATTTTCCTCTCTGTAACACAGCACTTTATTGTTTAAACTGTCATCAAAAGACAGTGAAAGAGGTAAAATATGGTCTATTTCAAACCTTCTGAAATTATCCTTAATATCATAGATATTTATAGGCTTATGCGAGTATATACACATTCCGTCCTGCTGTCTTAAAAGCTTGATGGCAAGCCATTGCTTAGAGGTGAGCGCAAGCTTGCTCAGGTCGCTTTCATGGAATTGCTCCTTGACATAGCTTTCGAGTTCTCCCTGCTGTTTCTGCATATTTTTATACATATCCTTCAAATCTTCGGAATTTTTCTCTCTTGCCATTTCAATGGAAATTCCATCCAATTCTCCGTATGTTTCTCTTACTTTGTTTATTATTTTAATAGCTTCTCTATGCGCTCTTTTGGCAACGGTACTCAATATTGCAGTATCATCAAACATGATATTTTTGCCTTTATTTGCCTTGCTTTTGGTCTCGAAAAAGCCTTTTTCTGTGAAAAGCTGCATCTGATTGTTATTTGTGTGCCACAAATCATCCAAAATACACTCTATAGCGGCTCTTGACAGCGAATGATACTCCTTAAACTTGGTATCCTCCGACAGAACTTCGATAGTTTTTTTCATATCTTCACCGTTCAGAGATTCGCTCAGCAAAGCACGGAGTTTTTCTCCACGATTTTTTATATCCTTGTAGGATGTCAGAATTTCTATAATATCATCCGCTATAGCCTTATCTTCGTATAAAAATGTCGGAAGACCTTCGCTGTCTATATATTTTTTTAATATTTTGAAGCCCTTGAACTCAGTGAGTATAGGTTTTTGATTTTTTAGATCAGTTCTGAAGCCCACAATAGCATGCTCGTCTATTTCATCACTCATATCATCTTTATATTTTGACTTAATGTATTTTGTAACTATGTTGGGCGTGATATTTTTTCCTTTGTCAACATATTCCGAAACAAGGTATTGTTTGTCCTCAAATGACAATTTATTGTCATTAAATCTTATATTATTGAGGTCGTTGAGTAAATTAAATAAATCAGCGGTATAGGTCATTTTTGCAATTCTTAATTCATTCGGGAAAAAAGTACACTTTCCCCTCATTTTTTCGATCATACCTATGTGCTGAAGCTTGCCCTGCTCATCGTAGAAAAACTGTCCGTACGGAGTGGGCGATTTTTCCGAACCGGGTCCGTCATAGTACATTCTGCGCGATTGCATTATGTCAAGGTATTCATTAATAAAATCATCCGAAATTTCATTGTGGTATTGCCTTTGGTTGCTCAGTATTGCCTTTGCTTCTTTAACATAATCATCAAGACGGAATACATTTTCATGCCCTCTTATTTTGTTTCTGTCTCGGAGCCATTCAAGCTGTACCTCACATACATACTTATTATTTAGGGCCTTGTCGTTTTCCTTTATCTGTTCCTTAGTTGAAAATCCGTTAGTGTCGGCTGAGGGCTCTTCGGGAACATCAAGCACAGAGCCTCTTCTTTTGGCAATGTGAAGAAGCACTGCAGATACCTCCCAAAGCTCTGCAGGCTCATAAATCGCCTTTCGTCTTAACTCATATGGATTTGTGCTTACCGCATCAACAGGAAGCCCATACTTTGAAAAGCATTTCTTTATTCTTTCAAGTCTGTGCTGTCTTCTTCTTATCTGCCTTCTTATGCATCTGAAAGTACGACGATCCTCATTTGCGTTTCTTGTGGCTTCTTCAAAAAGCCTTACGCCCGCCTTTATTATTTCACCGCTGTCGCCGCCTATTATTCCATAGCCTACATTGTTTATGCCTATGTCAAGTCCTAGTATTTTTCCCATAATATATTTCCTTTCTTATGTATAGCATTTTAGACTGCAAAAGCCCGTCAAAAGACAGGCTTTTGCTTATATTAATTATTATCTTATGATCACTCCGCCTTTTCCTACGCCCGTTTCGTTGTGTATAGCCTCAATATTGGAGAGTACCCAATCATATTCGCCCGTAGTCACAATGAATCCGCAGTATTCGCACTTGCCTGCGCTTGTTATCTGTGTGGGCGCTCCGCAGTGCGGACAGGCAACAACGGAATTATTGCTCTTGGCGGGATCGGTCTTGACACCGTTCTTTCTTATAAACGTGTAGAGATATTTCATTTCATACTCGGCATCGGGACTGCCCTTTAAGACATTGCCCGTCTTTTCGTCTATGATATAGTCAGACATTCTGGACTGAATGTAGACCGTGAGATATTCATATTCGCTGTCACGGGTATATTTAAAGAGATAGGACTGATTGACATTGAGTCTGTCAAGCTTGTTTATCCAGCCCTTATCCTTGTATTCCTGTATCTGAGAGATATGCTGAGCATAAAGCTCTTCCTTTTCAAAGGGTCTGCACTTTTCAAAATCCCTGTTGCTCCATGCGCTCTGGAGAGTGATGAACACCTCTTTTACCCAGCCTATGAATTTTTCATAAGAAAAGTCTGGATCGTTCTTGTGTATTTCGGCAATGATCTCTTCCGAATGGTCGGGAACAATTACATTATAGCCCTGACGCACGGTCTTTCCGGAATTTCCGGTATTTTTATTTTTATTGCGCTTTGCATTGAAAATAATGATCGCAGCAAAAATAATAACAACTATTAAAGCTTGTACAAACTCCATGATAGAGCTGTCGGAATCACCGCTCGGGACAACATGTATACCTCCGCCGTAACCGCTGTAACCGCCTCCATAGCCGCCGCTGTAGCTTCCTCCGCTGTAACCGCCGGAATCGGAGCTGTAATTATTGAAATTGCCCAGATCGGCATCCGAAACAAGAGGAAAAGCCATAACGGAAAATATCAAAAGAAAGATAAAAAATATTTTTTTAGCCATAGGCTCATTACCTCCTTACGGTTTGGGCTTTCCGCACTCCGAACAGAACTTGCCTGTATTTTCGGCACCACATTCACATGTCCATTTGTCGGCTCCGGGCTTCGGCTTTCCGCATTCGGAGCAGAATTTACCCGTGTTTTCGGCTCCGCACTCACATTTCCAGCCTGCGGAGGCGCTCTGCTGCTGAGGCGCATTATTGCCCATAGCAAACATCTGCGCCGCATTTGTTCCGCCTGCGTTCATAGCCATACCCATGCCTACAAAACCGCCCATAGCACCGTTGGGATTGTCTGCCGCTTTTTCCATAGCCGCAGCCTGAGCAGAGCCGAGTCTTGCGCCCATCATCTGAGGATTTGTATATACTCTGGACTCCTGGAACTGTGCGATCTTGTCTGCGCTTTCCTTGTCAACGGTGATCGAAGCAAAGGCAACGGAAACTACTGAAATTCCCCTGAGCTTTGTCCAGTCGTCCGAAAGCTCCGTGTTAAGCTCTGAGGCTATCTCCTTTGTATAGAGAGGGAGCTGATCGTAGGCTATGCCCTTGAGCGCTATTTTCCCGAGCGCAGGCTGTAACGATGACTGCACCTCAGCCTTGAGCTGTTCGTCAATGGCTGACTTTTTAAAGCTTTCTTCAACATTTGCGCATACGTTTGTATAGAACATAACGGGGTCTGTTATTCTGTATGAATAATTGCCGTAGCCCTGTATTTTAACGGTAAAACCAAATTCGGAATCCCTGAAGGGCACTTCGCCTATGCCTATCTTGTTGTTCATGATCTCCTTGGTGTTTACAAAATAGACCCTCTGATCGTTTTCGGGCTGTCCTCCGTAGGTAAAACGCTTTCCTACCTGCTTGAAGCTGTCCTTAAGTCCCTGAAAGCCTGTATCAAAAAGCGAAGGCTCCGTGCCGGTGTCATATGTGTAGGCTCCTGCCTCCGATGTGAAGTCGACAATTTTGCCGTTTTCTACAATGAGCATAAACTGCCCCTCGTTAACGGCTACCCTGCTTCCGTTTGTTATGATGTTGTCGTTGCCCTTTGTGTTGGAGCTTCTGTCATTGGTTTTCTTTGCACCCTTTTGCATAAGGGTGTCGCCGTCCATTGCATCGCAATAGATATATTCCTTCCATTGATCCGCCAGCTCACCGCCGAGAGAGCCCGCTGCCGCTTTGATTAATCCCATAATATTTACCTCCTTGGTCATAATTTTTTATTTATTTACATTATATAACAAAATATTGTTGTCTGCAATATAATTAAATCAAAACTTTGCCGTCAAGCACCGCACTGACCAAATTTTCTCCCACATAGCTGAGCTTCAGCGAAAAGAACGGACGGTTTTCGTCCAGAAGTCTTAGGAAAATTTTGTCGCCTTCCCATAATTCAAGCTTGAGCACATCCTTCTTGTCTATCCACTCCAGCTTGCCCTCGTCACATTCCTTCAATGAGCCTGTCCACTTATCGGCAATGTAAAGGCACATATACTCCGTTTCATATGTGTCGGTCATAAAGGTGACAATGCCTCTGAAACAATAATTTGTGAGAGTAAGTCCCGTTTCTTCCTTTACCTCTCTTATAAGGCAGTCCTCGGGACTTTCTCTTTCCTCAAAATGTCCGCCCACTCCTATCCATTTGTCCTTATTTATGTCATTTTCCTTTGATATGCGGTGAAGCATAAGATATTTGCCGTCTTTTTCGATATAGCAAAGCGTTGTCATTTTCATATTTTTTTACCTCAATGATATTTTTTGTGATCAGCTTATTGAATTATGCCTGCAAATGTGATATTATTTAATAAGGAGGTGCATGGCTATGGCAGACGAATATAATAACAAGAATGACGAGGTTGTCGACAGCATACCCGAAAATACCCGTAATATAAACGAAAGCAATATCCCGAGCACGGAACAGAGAGGCTCTTATTCTCAGCAAAATAACGCAAAGAATACAAACAGCACGATATATGCCGAAAGCTCGCTTTTAAGCATAGTATGTCTTGGCTTAGGCATTTTCTCTGTCATATGCTGCTGTACCGTTGTGCCTGCAGGAATTTCATCCGTAATCGGTCTTATAGTGGGCATATTTGCTCTTAAGAACAATTCAGCCAACAAAACAGCCGCAACGGTGGGAATTATATTATGCTGTATAGGCCTTGCAATATTCCTGCTCTACGGAGCCTTCATGATAATATTCGGAAGCCTAGGCGCAATATTCAATATGCCTGCCGCAATACAGCCGAAAACAATGTAAAATTCCTCATTATATAATATATAAATATTATACCGAGCAATACTGCCCAGAAGGATATTTTTTCGGGCAGTATTTTTTTGTCCGCTATTTTGCCTGCAAGCGCCAGCAATATGACAGCAACAAGCACAACGGCTCCGGGATTATACAGCAGGGCCCTTATTATATGTCCGTTCAAAAGGCTTATTACCGCCCTTGTGCCTCCGCAGCCGGGGCAATACAGTCCCGTGTTTTTATATATAACGCACTGAGGCACCAGAGGCTGCCATAATTCTGTTGTAAATTTCAATATCACAGCGCCTGTAATGAGCGCTGTCAGAATAAATATGTAATGCTTTCTTTTCATAGTATTTCCTTCAACTTATGCAGATCCTCGATATATACGGGTCCCTTTGCCCTGTCATATATGACGGACGCGGGATGATACAAGGGAAATATTTTTTTTCCGTCCTTTTCTATGAGCTGTCCGTGACAGTCACCTATTACGGCAGACTTGTCCATAAGCACATATTTAAGAGCGAAGTTGCCTAAAGTAACGATAAGCTTGGGCTTTACAAGCTCTATCTCTCTGTGAAGATACGGCACAAAAAAATCAAGCTCCTCTCTGTCGGGAGGTCTGTTTACGGGTCTGCCGGTCTTGGGACTGAGCTTAAAGGGGCGAAGCTTGACTACATTTGATATA
Source organism: uncultured Clostridia bacterium (assembly GCA_947632235.1). Classification (GTDB taxonomy): domain Bacteria; phylum Bacillota; class Clostridia; order Lachnospirales; family CAG-274; genus Gallispira. The sequence continues at coordinate 383 of CANROO010000014.1, read as the reverse complement.
TATATATCCTCTCTTTCAAGGCCCACTATCTCCAGAAATTCATCCAGATTTTTTCCCGCCTTGCCTACAAAGGGTCTGCCCTGCTTTTCCTCCTCGCCTCCGGGAGCCTCGCCGATGAGCATGATTTCAGCATTTATTCTGCCGTCGCCGAAAACCACCCTGCGTTCTCCGAATTTCTTACGGCTTTCTTCCTCCATTGCTCTATTGAATCTTTCCATTGCGTTCTCCTTTCATAATTACAAAAGCTTAGGCGTTTGCGAAACGCCATAAGCCGCATAAATACGGCATTTTTTACTACAAAAAAACAAATAACTCCTCACAGGATATGGTATAATAGAGTTAACCCAAAACTAAAATCCACCATCCAAGAAAGGAGTTATTCT
>CANROO010000013.1 GCA_947632235.1 uncultured Clostridia bacterium | reverse complement strand
GCCTTCGGCTGTCCGCATATATCTTTGCGGTGCAATGACAGTCCCCGCTTGTTGGCTTCGTATCGGCAACCTCACAGTAACATTAGTGCGGGGACTGTCCCGAATGCAGCTGTTTTGCTGTCTTTAACGGCACTGTACAAGCTTTATTGAGCAAAGAGCTTTGTATCCGCCGGGACTGTCCCCAAAATGTTAATGTTTGTATCCCCCTCAGTCACCCTTCGGGCGACAGCTCCCCCCAATGGGGCGCCAAGAGGCAAGGGTATCGGTTATACCTATCTTTTGCCCGCAGCCAAAAGCCCGTTATTTCCCGAAATTTTCCGTTTCGTATTTCTCATCTTCGCTCGTTATCCAGAGGGCTTCCACATCATTCTTTTCGGCGAGGGCCCTTCCCTCCTCATAGGGCAGTATAAAAAGCGCCGTTGAGAATATATCGCCCTTCAGCGAGCTTTCGCCTGTTACCGTCACGGACTTATTGTTTTCCGCAGGCCAAAGCGTTTTGCCGTCTATTATGTGGTTGTAGCGCCTGCCGTTGTATTCATAATATCGCTGATAGCTGCCGCTTGTTACGGCAGAGGAATTTGAGAGGAATATTATGTCGGAATACTTGCCGTCACCCTCGGGAGAGGTAATGCCCGTCTTGAAGCTCTTTTTGTTCTCATCGTTTAACACAATGAGGTTTCCGCCCAGGTTCACCATGCCTGCGCCTATGCCCCTCTCTCTCAGAAATTCCTTTGCATAGTCTGTAACATAGCCCTTTGCTATGGCGCCCACATCTATGGAGGCCTCGGGATCGGTTATATATACGGTCGAATTTGTATCGTCTATCACTATGCTGTTTATGTCGGTATGCTGTGAGGCGGTTTTCAGCTCCTCATCGGAGGGAACGGCGTATATCTCGTTTTCAAGGGCGTCTTCCCTGTATTTATGCCATATTTCAAGCACGGAGCCAAGCGCTATGTTTACCGCGCCTTCGGTTTCGTCATATGCCCTCCTGCCCTCGGACAACAGCCTTATTATGTCCTCATCCACCTTAACGGGCGCTTTTCCTGCATTGTCGTTTATGGTCTTTATGTTGTTTACGCCCTCGTAGTCATTGTATATGTCAAAAAGCCTGTTGAGCCTCAGAAGCTCCTCGTGAAGCTCATCGCTTACGCTCTTTGCCTCCTTTACATCCTCGCAGTAGAGCGTTATTGATGAAAATGTATCGAACACATCGTAGTATGAATAGGTGTATTTGTTTCCTGCGCAGCCCGTGAGCATGAGCGCGGATAAAAATATAAGCGCAATTATTTTTTTCATTTTCCTACCTCCTTAAGCGGATATTTGAGTACGGGCAGAAGCGTCTTTAAGAGTATTCCCGTAAGACTGCCCATCACTGCGCCCGACACTATCAGAACGGGGAAATAGTACAGCGCAAAGCTGCTGTTAATTATTATGCTTGCCATAATGAGCTGTCCCATGTTGTGAGCTATGGCGCCCGATATGCTCAGAAGCATATAAGAGATTTTTTCTCTGAAAATAAGCATCAGAAGTATTATAACGCCCATTGACAGAAGCCCTCCGCAAAGGCTCAGTATGCCTGCGGTCACTCCCCTTGTGATGAGGGCGAAAAGACCCTTCAGAACATTGAGGCAGAACGCCTCTTTCCTGCCTATGAAAAAAAGGGCGAACATTATGACTATGTTCCCGAGCCCCGGCTTTACGCCCGGCGGAAGCAGAAGCGCGGTACACAGGACGCCCTCGAATACGGAGAGCACCACTATAAGCGCAAGCATTATTGCCATATATGATATATATTTTGCCTTTGTGCCGTTTTTCATGCTATATTTCTCCTTCAATGCCGTCCTTTCCTCCGCTCACGGTGACCGAGAGCCTGTTGGGAAGGCACACGGCGCTCTGCCCTGCCTTGCCGAGCCAGCCCGTGTTGACGCATATCTTGTCCGGACAGTCGGAGCTTAAAAAACGCACACGCCCGTCCTTTACCTCTATTTCTATATTTTCGTTCACCTCGGGGCGGTATATGCAGTCCCTGTCAAGGGGAAGAGAGTCTATCTCACGCCCGTTGTATATCACAAGCGCCCTGCTTCCCTCTTCCTTAGGCATAAAACACATAAGAGCTGTGCCCGAAAGAATTATAAGAGCAATTATGACAATATCTTTTTTATTGAAAAATTTTCTTTTTTCCATTATATCACCCTTTAATTAAGTATACAACATAATTACGCATATGTCAAAATGCCTTAAAGGTATTTTAAAAATCTATGGACAAAAGGATTTTTTAATGTTATAATTAAGCTGTGTTATAATTTTGATTTTTAAAATAAAGTATATCTTCACCCGATGACAGCTTTTCGGGGAATTTACTATATAAAAAGAGGTAGCTTATGAAAAAACTGGTTATTGGAGACTTAACTGCAAATATCCCTATCATACAGGGCGGAATGGGCGTAGGCATAAGTATGCATTCTCTTGCGGCGGCAGTTGCAAGGGAAGGCGGTATAGGTGTCATTTCTGCGGCTCAGCCCGGCTTTTTGGAGCCCGATTTCTACACCAATACAGTTGAAGCGAATATGCGTGCGCTTTCAAGAGAGATAAGGCTTGCAAAGGAGCAGTCAAACGGCGGAATAATAGGCGTAAACATCATGGTGGCCGCTACACACTACGAGGAATTTGTACACTGCTGTATAGAAAACGGTGCAGATCTCATAGTTTCGGGCGCAGGACTGCCTATGGATCTTCCCAAGTTTGCCTCGGATTCCGACATAAAGCTTGCTCCCATAGTTTCATCCGCAAAGGCATGCAGGGTGATATTCTCACGCTGGATAAAGAAGTATAACAGGCTCCCCGACCTGCTCGTTATAGAGGGTCCAAAGGCAGGCGGACACCTCGGCTTCAAGGCGGAAGAGGTGCTGAACATAGATAACTTTGACGATGAAATACTCAAAATAAAGGAAACAAAGAAGGAATTTGAGGAAAAATACAACAAGACCATACCCGTTGTTTTCGGCGGAGGAGTGTACACAAGAGAGGACGTAAGGCACTGCCTTGACGACCTCGGACTTGACGGCGTACAGATGGCAACGCGCTTTGTGGCTACCGAGGAATGCGATGCGGATATGGCATTCAAGCAGGCATATATAGACGCTAAGCTCGAGGATGTGAAGATAGTTAAAAGTCCCGTGGGTATGCCAGGCAGAGCGCTCAACAACAACTTCATAAAAAACATAGTGCCCGAGGGCATAAAGGTGACGCGCTGTTTCCGCTGTCTTTACCACTGCGACCCTGCCACCACGCCCTACTGCATATCGCAGGCGCTCTTTAACGCCGCTAAGGGCGACATAGACAACGCCCTTGTGTTCTGCGGAGAGAACGTGTATAAAATAGACAGGCTTTCGACCGTAAAGGACATAATAGACGAGGTCCTTGACAGGAAGGCATAATGTTTTTTTAAGGAGAAAATATGGATAAGGACATAGAAAACGCCTCACTTAAGGAGGCTATAGAAAGACACCGTTCCGCGCCCACGCAGGAGAACAGGCTTTGGCTTCTGCACGAGCTTATAGATGCGGAGCTTATACTGCCCGTAGTCATAATCCCTCAGCCCGTGAACAACAAGATACCCGAGGACGCTACGGTCAATTATTTTTCAATGCAGACAAGATCCGGGCAGACATATCTGGCTGTTTTTTCAAGCCTTGAGGAAATGGGCAAATGGAACAAAAATCCCAACAAGATGTATCTTGTAAGGAGCTATGAGAGCATAAAGCATCTTGTGCTTTCAAACAGGGAGCACTACGACGGTTTTGTACTCGACCCTATGGGCTGTAACATAGCAGTGAGAAACGAGCTTATGGAAAATGTTGAAAGGCTCTCGCCCGGCAGTGATACACTGCACACACAGAGGGTCGAGACCGAGGGAAACTCGGGACTTCTGCCTGCATATAATCCGCCCGAGAGGCTTGCGGAAGCGCTTAAGAAATACTTCGCCTCACAGGACAACATAAAGTCGGCATATTTTATGCAGACTGTAAAAAAAGGCGAAAAAAAGCCTACCTATGTAATAGTGGTGGACTTCTGCAGGGACGGCAGTCTTAAGAATGCCTTCGACGGCATTGCGGCCGTTGCGCACAGCGTGCTTGCAGAGGACGAGGAGATAGGACTTATGCCTGCCTTCGATAAAACGGCGGCAGGATATATAAAGGGCGTAAGGGCGTTTTATGAGAAGGAATAATCACAAAGGAGAGGAAAAGCATGAAAAAGTTTATTATTTTAATTTCTGCGATGCTCGCAGCAGCTTCATTCACGGCTCTTGCCAATGCCGACACAGCTGTTTACGGCGATGCGGACAACAACGGAAGGCTTGAAGTAAACGATGCTTCCGTTGTGCTCAAAAAGGTGCTCAAGGATGAAAAGATGCCCGTTGAGAGCAGGGAAAACTATATGGATATAGTGGATGTGAACGGCGACAAGGTGCTTGATTCCGCGGATGTTGCGGAAATACTGCAGATGATACTTGACGCTGAGTATAAGCCCTCGGCTGTGCCCGAAAGGGAAACAACCACGGAGAAGCCCACGGAAACAACTACCGAAAAGCCAACGGAAACAACTACGGAAAAGGCTAATGAGACAACTACCGAAAAGCCGACCGAAGCGACTACCGATAAGCCGACCGAGGTCACTACGGGCGACTACAGCGACGGCGTTGTGGTAGACAACTTTGCCGACCTTAAGAAAGAGCTTGCAAAGAAAAACAACAAGGTCTATGTGAAGGGTACGATAGAATGTACCGAGAGGATAAGGCTTTCGGATCCCAACGCAAATGTCGACATAGTGGGAATTACAAATCCCGACGGCACGGCGGCGACTCTTGACTTTGCAAAGTACAGGGACAGCCTGAAGAGCAGCGGCTCGGGCGGAACGGGTATTTCGATCGGCGGCAGCTACTACAACTTCAGCAACATAATAATACAGAACGCAGGCGACTGCGGTATAAGAATATCGGGCAACGGCTCTGGCTACTGCACGTTTGAAAACTGCGTATTCAGATATAACAACAATTCGGGCGTTTCCGTTACAAACGGCGGCGCGCACAACACATTCAGATTTGTGGACAGCTACAGAAATGCCGACCTTATACAGAAAAACGGCGCGGATGCCGACGGCTTCTCCGTTAAGCTGAGCGCAGGCGAGGAAAACAGATTCTACAACTGCCGTGCATGGGAAAACAGCGATGACGGCTGGGACAGCTACGACAGAGACAGACCTTATATAGGAAGCGTTTACTATGAGGAATGTCTTGCATGGAATAACGGCAACCCCTATGCCTTCACGGGCGAATATGACTACGAGCATGGCTTCCCGCTTGACAAAAACCTTATATATGTGCAGGAAATACTCAAAAACGACCCCGACTTCGAGGCAAAGTATAACTCTCACAGCGTTACAAGCTGGCCTAATGTGACCGTAAAGCTCCTCGGCACGAGCAACAGCTATAACAATATACACAGCAGAAGCTGGGCGGGCAATCCCAACGGCTTCAAGTTCGGTTCGGCTTCAACGCCGTCAAGCTCATACAGATATATAAAGAACTGTATAGCCTTCGACCATGCCAACACGCCCAATCAGACGCCTGCAAAGGGCTTTGACCAAAACAACGGCTGCTCGGGCTATGACATAGAAAATGCGCTGAGCTTTAACAATGCCCAAAACTACTGGATGGACAGAATGAAGGCAAACAGCATGAAGGGCGTGTTCTACAGCATAGAAGGAAGCAACACATCAACTCCCAATGCTCCCGGCGACCTCAGCCTGACCGTTCCCGACTCCGCAAAGGCAAAGGAGCTCACGGATAAAGTCTACGCCTACAGGGATATGATATACAGCTATGTGTATAATGATAGGATACCCGGCGAACAGATATGCGATGTTTTTTAAAAATACTATGTAAAAAAAACTGTCTTTAAGCGGCAGATTTGATTAAAAATAAATTTTCCGCAAGATTTGAATAGTCTTGCGGAATTTTTTAATATATCTTACATAATGGTAAAATGGAGGAAAAAATGGCTGATATAAATAAAATTCAGGAACAGGAGGAGCTTTTTCGCCGTATTTATAAAATTGCGACCGACCTTGTTCACGCTGGGCATGTTGCTGAGTGGGATTTCAAATCATATGTTTTGGGCACAATGTTTTATCGTTATATTTCGGAAAACTTTACTGCTTATATAAATTCAGGTGAACATGCGGCAGGAAATAAAGACTTTGATTACGCAAAAATGTCTGACAAAGAAGCAGAACCCGCCCGTGAGGATCTGATACGGTCAAAAGGTTTTTTTATTCTGCCTTCCGAGTTGTTTTGCAATGTCTTGGCAAAAGCTGATAAAGATGAAAATCTAAACGAAACCTTAGAGCGAGTTTTTAATCACATTGAAAGCAGTGCCTCAAGTGGTTACGCTGAAAACAGTTTTGCAGGTTTGTTTGATGATTTTGATGTGAACAGTAAGGCTATCGGAGAAACGGTACAAAAGCGCAACAAGGTTCTGGTTGCACTTTTAAACGGTGTTGCTCAAATGCCGTTGCTTTCCACAGATGGTGTTAACACTGATTTGTTTGGTGATGCCTACGAATATTTGATGAGTATGTATGCTGCAAATGCAGGGAAAAAAGGCGGTCAATATTTCACGCCTGCCGATGTTTCCGAGTTACTTGCTCGTCTTGGTACGATTGGGAAGACAAGTATTAACAAAGTATATGATCCTGCCTGCGGCTCCGGTTCGCTTTTGCTTAAAGTAGAAAAGGTGCTTGGCAGGGACAATATTGAGAGAGGTTTTTACGGTCAGGAAATAGATCTTACCACATATAACCTTTGCCGAATAAATATGTTTCTTCATAATATTGATTCCGATAAATTCAGTATTGTTCGTGAGGACACTCTTATAAGTCCTCAGCATTGGGATGATGAACCTTTTGAACTGATAGTATCAAATCCACCATTTTCTGTCCCGTGGGAGGGCAGCAAAAATCCAATCTTAATAAACGACCCGCGTTTTTCGCCTGCGGGAGTGCTTGCACCTTCATCTAAGGGAGATATGGCGTTTATCATGCATAGTTTGGCATGGCTTGCTTCTAACGGAGCAGCAGTTATTGTATGTTTTCCCGGTATTATGTATCGTGGCGGAGCAGAACAAAAAATACGCAAATATCTTATAGATAACAATTATGTGGATGCCGTTATTCAACTTCCGGCTAACCTTTTCCTAAATGTTACGATCTCTGTTGATATCATGATTTTGAGGAAGAACAAAACAGATAATTCCGTATTGTTTGTGGATGCTTCAAATGAATTTGTTAAAGTTACAAAAAATAATCGGCTTTTCGATGAAAATATACAGCGTATTGTTTCAGCCGTTTCTGAGCGTACAGACAAACAGTATTTTACACATCTTGTAGCAAACAGTGAGATAGGGAACAAACAAAACAATTACAATTTATCTGTAAGTACATATGTGGAACAAGAGGACAAACGCGAAAAAATCGATATTGTTAAGCTCAATGCCGAGATTGAAGATATAGTTGCCCGCGAACAAGTTTTACGAGATGAGATAGCAAAAATCATAGCAGATATTGAGGTGGATAAATGAACAGAGAGTTTGAATTTTTAGTGTATAAAGTTGCAGGCGAAGATATTACAGTTAACGCTGTGATCAAAGATGAAACTGTCTGGTTGACGCAAAGCACAATGGCTAAATTATTTGCAGTTGATAAATCTTCTATTAGCAGACACTTGAAAAACATTTTTTCAGAGGGTGAATTAGATGAAAAAGTGGTTGTTGCAAAAATTGAAACAACCACTCAACATGGCGCAATTGCGGGGAAAACTCAAACAAGAGAAACGAACTTTTATAACCTTGACGCTATTATTTCCGTAGGCTATCGTGTAAATTCCAAACGCGCTACACATTTTCGTATTTGGGCAACAGGTATCTTAAAAGAATATATGATAAAAGGATTTGCTTTGGATGATGAGCGCCTAAAACAAGGTAATACAGCTTTTGGCAAGGATTATTTTCGTGAATTGTTGGAAAGGGTTCGCTCGATCCGTGCGAGTGAACGCCGAATTTGGCAGCAAGTAACAGATATATTTGCGGAGTGCAGTATTGATTATGACAAGAACGCAAAAATTACCCACGATTTTTATGCTATGGTGCAAAATAAATTTCATTATGCCATTACAGGGCAGACTGCCGCAGAAATTGTATACTCTCATGCAGACCGCAACAAAGAAAATATGGGGCTTGTAACATGGAAAAATGCACCCGATGGTCGAATTTTAAAATCCGATGTTTCTATTGCAAAAAATTATCTTGATGAAGAACAAATACGTCGGCTTGAAAGGACTGTTTCGGGTTATTTTGATTACGTTGAAGATCTGATAGAAAGAGAAAATACATTTACGATGGAGGAATTTGCCGCAAGTATAAACGAGTTTCTTGAGTTTCGGCGTTATAAAATTCTTCCGGATAAAGGTAAAATCACAGCTAAGGATGCAAAACTTAAAGCAGAGGGAGAATATGCTCAATTTAACATAACGCAGAAAATAACATCGGACTTTGACAGAGAAGTAAAGCGTATATGTGAAATGGGTGGTGAAAATAATGAGTAAATTGGATATATTACTTTCTAAGGATAAAGATGTTCCCAAAAAGTCTATAGAAAAATTATGTAAGGTATTAGCAGGGGGAGATGTACCTAAAGATGCTATGGCAAAAGAAAAAACAAATGAATATACCATACCCATTATCAGTAATGGTGTAGGAAATAATGCAATATATGGTTACACTGATAAAGCAAGGGTTGTAGAACCTGCTGTAACAGTAGCTGCAAGAGGGACAATTGGATATGCGGAGTATCGTGATTATCCATATGTTCCTATTATTCGTTTGCTTTCGTTAATTCCCAAAGATATTAAAGAACTTGACACAAAATACTTGTATTATTGTATTCAGGGAAAAGAGTATAACATACCAACAACAGGCATTCCACAACTTACAGCACCAATGATAAAGAAAGTAGAAATACCTGTACCAGAAATGAATGTACAACGTGAAATTGTCCGAATTTTGGACAATTTCACAGAGCTTACAGCAGAGCTTACAGCAGAGCTTACAGCAAGAAAAAAACAGTATGAATATTATAGGGATAGTTTACTTTCGTTTGATAGTACAGTTAAAAAAGTAAAGTTGAAAGATATTGCTGTCGATATATATCGGGGTTCAGGTATTAAAAGAGAGGAAGTAACCGAAACAGGTATACCTTGTGTTCGCTATGGAGAAATTTATACTACATATAATACTTGGTTTGACACCTGTGTATCACACACCAAACTTGAGTATATTTCAAATCCAAAGTATTTTGAATATGGAGATGTTTTGTTTGCAATAACAGGAGAGAGCGTCGAAGATATTGCAAAATCTGTGGTGTATATAGGCAATGAAAAATGCCTTGCAGGTGGAGATATTGTTGTTCTTAAACATAATCAAGAGCCTCGTTATTTAGCACACGTTCTATCTACATATAAGGCAAGACAGCAAAAAAGTAAGGGAAAAATAAAAAGCAAGGTAGTTCATTCGAGCGTACCTGCTATTGAAGCCATAGAAATACCGTTACCATCCATGGAAGTGCAGAAAAGATATGCAGATGTATTAGATAACTTTGAAAAAATTTGTAATGACTTAAATATTGGACTTCCGGCGGAGATTGAAGCAAGGCAAAAACAATATGAATATTATAGAGATTTGCTATTGACATTTGCCGAGACGGGTGAGATAATGCCTAGACAGACAGACAGACAGACAGACAGACAGACAGACAGAGCATAATTAGGCTTTTGCAATATGTTTTTGGATATTTGTTTGTTAAATTAAAAGACATTGCCACAATAACAAGAGGTGGAAATTTCCAAAAGAAAGATTTTACAGAAACCGGAGTACCGTGTATCCATTACGGACAAATATATACATACTATGGAATATACACAGACAAAACATTACAATATATATCCGAAGAAACCGCTAAAAAGTCAAAGAAAGCAGTAACAAATGATATTATTATGGCTGTTACAAGTGAAAATGTAGAAGATGTTTGTAAATGTGTAGCGTGGTTAGGCAACGAAAATATAGCTGTTAGTGGACACACTGCAATTATACATCATAATCAAAATGCAAAGTATTTGTCTTATTATTTCCATACTTCGCATTTCGAGGTGCAAAAGCGAAAATTGGCTCACGGAACAAAAGTTATTGAGGTTACACCGGATAAACTGGGGGACTTACTGATACCACTGCCTGCTAAGGAAGAGCAGGATAGAATTGTCAAAGTTCTTGACCGTTTCAATAAACTTTGCAACGACATAACCGAGGGCTTGCCTGCAGAAATCGAAGCAAGACAAAAACAATACGAATATTACAGAGATAAACTGCTTACATTTGAACCATTGAAGAAGTGATAGAGGAGATAAAATATGAGTTATTTTAATATAGTTGCGCAAAGCAATGAAAGCACAGTTGTAACAGAATATGAATCACCGGTCAAACGGTCGGAAGGATATCAAAGCGAAGCAGAGCTTGAAAAGGAGTTTATACGCCTGCTTTGTGAGCTTGGATATGAATATTTGACTATACATAGAGAATCTGACCTTGTTGAGAATTTACGTTTGCAGATTGAAAAGCTGAATAATTATCATTTTTCTGATGATGAATGGAAAAGGTTTTTTAAAGAAAATCTTTCAAATGCCAATCTTGGAATTACTGAAAAAACACGCATTATACAAGAAGATCATGTTCAGGTATTGAAGCGTGATAACGGCGAAAGTAAAAATATAATGCTTATTGACAAGAAATGTATTCATAACAATAGTATGCAGGTCATCAATCAATATACTGTTTTGAAAGACGAGGGAGCTGTTCATGATAACAGATATGATGTGACTATACTTGTGAATGGTCTTCCGTTGATACATATCGAGCTGAAAAGGCGTGGCGTGCCTATAAAAGAAGCGTTTAACCAGATAGACCGTTATCAGCGCGACAGTTTTTGGGCATCCTGCGGTTTGTACGAGTTTTTACAGATATTTGTAATATCCAATGGTACAAACACAAAGTTTTATTCCAATACAACTCGCTTTAATCATATAAAGGATGCAAAGGCACAGAAAATAAAAAGGACCAAGACAAGCAACAGCTTTGAATTTACATCATTCTGGGCAGATGCAAACAATCGCATAATTCCGGATCTTGTGGATTTTGCAAAGACATTTTTTTGCAAACACACCATACTTAATATTCTTGTAAAATATTGTGTGTTTACATCCGAAAATATGCTTTTGGTAATGCGTCCGTATCAGATCGTTGCCGCAGAGCGAATATTGAACCGTATTGAAATTGCCAACAACTATAAAAAATACGGGACTATTGCAGGCGGCGGCTATATATGGCATACTACGGGCAGCGGAAAAACACTGACATCCTTCAAAACGGCGCAGCTTGCATCTAAGCTTGACTATATTGATAAGGTCCTTTTTGTGGTTGACAGAAAAGACCTTGACTATCAGACAATGAAGGAATACGACAGGTTTGAAAAAGGTGCAGCCAACAGCAACACATCAACAGCAGTTTTGAAAAGGCAGCTTGAGGATAATGATGCGAAAATCATCATTACTACTATTCAAAAGCTTTCTGCTTTTATCAAAAAGAATGTCGGACATCCAATCTTTGATAAGCGTTTTGTCATTATTTTTGATGAATGTCACCGCAGCCAATTTGGGGATATGCATCAGGCAATTACAAGATATTTTAAAAATTACCACCTGTTTGGTTTTACCGGTACTCCGATATTTGCAGAAAATGCGGGTATAAGTAAAAATCCCTCAATGCGCACTACGGATCAGGTTTTTGGAGATCGACTCCATTCATATACAATAGTTGATGCAATAAATGATAAAAATGTGCTGCCTTTCAGAGTGGATTATATCAAAACAATGGATGCCGAACCGGATATTGATGATAAAGAAGTTTGGGATATCAATCGCGAAAAGGCTTTTCTGGCTCCGGAGCGTATTAGCATGGTAACAGATTATATTTTGAAACATTTTGATCAAAAGACTTATCGCGGAAACAAAACATATTCTTTTAATGTTTTGCAGAATATTGCAGATGTTGCGTCTTCAAACGGTAAAAAGACAATAGAAGAAATAAAACAAAAACAGCGGCTTAGCGGCTTCAATTCTATTTTTGCCGTGTCTTCTGTAGATGCCGCAAAGCTGTACTATACAGAATTTAAGAAACAAATGGAAGAAAACCCAAGGTATAAACTCAAGGTAGCGGTTATATATAGTTATGGCGCAAACGAGGCAGAAACCGATGGCATACTTGATGAAGAAAACTCGGAGGATACCTCTGCACTTGATAAAAGCTCACGTGATTTTTTGGATGATGCTATTATGGATTATAACAAGATGTTCCATACTAATTATTCTACAGATGGTGATAGGTTTCAAAATTATTATAAAGATGTATCACTGCGAATGAAGAATAAGGAATTGGATCTGCTCATAGTAGTTAATATGTTTCTTACAGGTTTTGATGCTACCACGCTTAATACACTGTGGGTGGATAAAAATTTAAAAATGCATGGATTGATCCAAGCCTATTCGCGTACTAACCGTATTTTAAATTCTATTAAGGTATTTGGCAACATTGTTTGTTTTAGAAATTTACAAAAACGCACCGATGATGCTATATCTCGCTTTGGCGATAAGGAAGCAGGCGGTATTGTGCTTATGCGAAGTTATAAGGATTATTATTTCGGTTATGAGGATGATAATGGAAAATTCCATCCCGGATATAAAGATATGATCAATGATTTGACAACATACTTTCCGTTATCCGAAGAACGCATAATGGGAGAGCAACGGAAAAAAGATTTTATTATGCTTTTTGGTGCGATACTGCGTATGCGTAATCTTTTAATGTCGTTTGATGATTTTTTAGGTAATGAAATACTATCCGAGCGAGATTTTCAGGATTATCTTAGCAGATATCAAGATCTGAGAGATGAATTGATAAACCTAAAACCAAGTGGCGAAAAAGAGGATATTACCGATGACATCGTTTTTGAAATCGAATTGATCAGGCAAATTGAAATTAATATTGATTATATTCTTATGCTTGTCAAAAAATATCATGATTCACATTGTTATGATAAAGAAATTCTAGTTACAATACAAAAATCAATAAATGCCAGTCCGGAGCTTCGCAGCAAAAAAGCGCTAATAGAAACCTTTATTGCAGGAATTAACGATGTTTCCGATGTAATGATAGAGTGGCGGCAATATGTTGCAGAGCAAAAAGAACGACAACTCACAGCAATTATTCAGGAGGAAAACCTTAAAGAAACAGAAACCAGAAAATTTATTGAATTGGCATTCCGAGATGGTATTGTTAAAACAACGGGAACTGATATTGATAATATTATGCCGCCAATCTCACGCTTTGGCGGAGGAAACAGAGCAGAGAAAAAGCAAACTATCATTGATAAATTGCTTAACTTTTTTGAACAATTTTATGGTATTGGATGAGAGAAAAAACTGTTCACCTCGGTGGGCAGTTTTTTTATTAAAATTTATATAATACCGCTTTTATTTTTTTCTGTTATATGTTATAATTATTCTATATACATCAAAAGAAAGGAGAATATATTTTTATGCTCAAAAGAATTACAGCCATGGCGCTTGCTATGGTGATGACACTTACGCTCTTTAACGTGGGCGTATTTGCCAGATATGAGAACAAGAACAATTATGACTACGACTATCCGCTTACGGAAGACCTCAGGGTGGATGTTGTGGGCGGCAGCGAGATAGTTGCGACTTGGCCTGCCGTTGACAAATCGGGCAATCTCATAAATGCCAATCCGCTCAGGGCTGACGGACAGGAAAATTCAAACGGCTGTCCCACAGCGGGCTGGACAAATCCGACACAGGGCATGATAATCGCTTACCCCAACTGGCAGGCGGACGGTCAGCACACACAAAACCCCACTCAGGTAAACACGGGCGAGGCTCAGATACTCTACGGCGTTACCGACAGAAAGACCGACATACCGCTTGTTATAATGGACGGCGCCGCAGGTTCAACGGCTAAGGTAAAGGATGCTTATCTTGACACCACCGTTGTGGCAGAAAACTTTGCCACTCTCTATAAGATAGAGTATTCAAAGGACGGCGTTGAGTGGAAGCTTGACCATGAGGCAACTACCATAAATCACGGCAAAAAGCTCAGGCGTCCTGCAGAGGACGGCACAAGCAAGGAGGACGGCAGAAATACCTTCTTCCTTGAAAATCAGCTCTACGAACAGCTTATAGGAAGCTACGAGGCAGATACGGAATATATGCTCAGAGTAACAGCCTCAAATGCAGCCAACAAGAGTGAAAGCTTCAAGGTATTTGAGACAAAGTTCACCACTCCCAAGCCGCAGATAAAGTACCCTGCATTCCCCACCGTTGAGGGCGGCGGAAAGTACTCGCAAGGCGGCAGAGGCACGGATACAAGACCTGCCGACATATATGTTGTAACAAATCTTACGGACAGCGTTACAAATCCTCAGCCCGGCTCTCTGCGCTACGGTCTTGAGAGAAAATACAGAACAGACGGCAACAATACATATCCCGTTATCATAACATTTGCCGTAGGCGGTGTTATAAATATCGACCCCGATGCCGCAAAGAATGCAAGAAGACTCAACATAGGAAGCAACACCACAATACTCGGTCAGACAGCTCCCGGCGAGGGCATAACCGTATACGGCGCTTCGGCTAAGTTTGACGGCACGGACATAATTGCAAGATATATCCGCTTCCGTCTGGGCGAGGGCTACGATCAGGATGCGGCTTCCGCAACAGGCTCCAACATAGTTATAGACCACTGTACATTCTCATGGGGCGTTGACGAGTGCTTCTCGGCAAAGGAAATAATAAACTCCAGCATACAGTACAACATAATCGCAAGCAGTCTTTCATTCCCCAACAAGACGGGCATAATGAACGGCGACAACGAGGTTGCAGCAGGCGAGAGCGAGGCAAAGCACGGCATGGGCTCCATAATAAACGGCTCCGATGTAAGCTATACCCACAATCTCTGGGCTAACCACGGCACCAGAAATCCCCGTTTTGAGGGAGGCTTCAGCTATGCAAGCATCGACTATGACAATAAGCTTGAATTTTCAAACAATGTAATTTACAACTGGGGCCACAACTCGGGCTACGGCGGAGAGAGAGGACCCAACGGCAAGACGGGCAACGGCAAAACAAACATGATAGGCAACTACTATAAGCCCGGCAACAACACTCTTGAAAAGGTAAATACCAGAATATTTGATGTAGACGGCAGCAGCTACTACTTCAAGGACAATGTAATGACTTCAAGCGCAGATGTGACCGCTGACAACAAGCTCGGCTTCTATGAAATATCGGACTCAAGAGTACTTTCTGCTCCCGCAGAGCTTGCCGAGCCCTACAGCGCAACAAGCGCAGAGGACGCTTATAAGGCTGTTATTGACGGCGTTGGCGCAAGCTATGTGAGAGATGCTCAGGACACAAGGCTCATAAGAGAGCTTGAAACGGGCACGGGACGCTTTATAAACAATGAATTTGAGGCAGGCGGAATAGGCACTCTTGACGCTGGCACGGCTCCCAAGGATACAGACTCCGACGGCATACCCGATGAATGGGAGAGCGCTCACGGCCTTGACCCCAACAACAAGGCCGATGCAGCCGCTATCGTTACCGATGAGACCAAGTCCTACCTTGGCTATACCAATATAGAGGTATATGCAAACGACCTTCTCGGCGAGTGGGACGAGAGCACAAAGCCTGCAAAGGCAGAGGCTCCCAAGGCAGAGATCACAGCAATAAATGAAAACGGTCAGCCCGTAGGTGACATAAATGTGAATGTAACTCTTGCAAAGGGCAGGACCTACACCATCACTAAGAACGCAGGCGCAGGAAATTACAGCATACTGCTCAATGACAAGGTGATAGCAGAAAACAAGGATGAATTTGTGATCCCTGCGGATACAGCTGTAGGAACATACACTCTTTCACTCAGCGTAAAGGGCGATACGGGAAGCAATATTTCAACCGTTATCCCCGTGACCGTTGTTGAAGCGGCGCAGAACGGAAACCTTGACGGCTTCACATCTGCGGACATAGGCGATGTAAGGGCTAAGGGCGCAGACTACTACGACAGCAAGACAAACACTCTTGTTTCGGAGGGTGCAGGCCACATAGGCATACTTGCGACATCGTCAAACAACGGTCCCGATGCCTTCCACTTCAACTATAAGCAGGTAAAGGGCGACTTTACATTCACCGCAAAGGTTGAAAACCTTGCAAAGCTCGACTACTACCAGCAGTCGGGACTTATGGTCCGCGCAGGCCTTGAGCCCACTGCAGAGTTCTATATGCCTTCGCTCACATATATAAAGGGCGAGGACTACGAAGGTTCTACGGACGTAACGGGAGGCTTTGTAAAGGCCAAGAACATAAGGGCGGTATACAGAAGCAGAAGCACGGCAGACAGCAATGTATCATACGGCGGAGCCTCATCCATGCTCGGCATTCCTGCCGTAAGAGTTGACAAGACGCCCAACACAGGCTATGCAAGGATTGAAAGAAGCGGACAGCATATAACACTTTTGGCTTCTCTTGACGGCAGCAAGTGGTACACCGTAGGCGAATACGAAACTACTCTTCCCGAGACCGCATATGTAGGCTTTGCCACGGATGCGGCTCAGGATTACATGACGCTTACAAAATATAACGCAACGCAGTTCAGCAATATAGAGCTTGTAAACGGCAACAGAGGCGATGCGGACGGAGACGGCGAAATAACCGTTAAGGATACGGACAGAGTGCTTGAATATGTCCTCTCTCCCGAAACCTCCGATATGACCGAGGAACAGATAGAAAACTGTAAGGTATCCGGCAATGATAAGCTTACATCGGCAGATGTTGCTCAGATACTCCAGAAGGTCCTCGACAGCTCGTATGGCTATGTGAATGTGAAGTAAAATAAAACATTATCGAAGAAGGCGCTTTAGGGCGCCTTCTTTGCGTGTCGATAAAATCGACACGCTTGAAAGAAATGCTTGCATTTCTTTCAGTTTGGCTAAGGAAGGAAC
Source organism: uncultured Clostridia bacterium (assembly GCA_947632235.1). Classification (GTDB taxonomy): domain Bacteria; phylum Bacillota; class Clostridia; order Lachnospirales; family CAG-274; genus Gallispira. Next base: position 11,182 of record CANROO010000013.1, on the reverse strand, counting down.
CAGCCGTGTTTTCTGAATTTTGGTGAATAAATCACCAAAATTACAGAAAAGTTCCTGTCCTCGGAGGAAGTGAATTCCTCCTGCGGATTTTAGTCTGCGACGCTTTTTTTGATTGTACAAATCATATAACTTTTCGTTTTTTATGTTAAATTGTACTTTTTCGACAGTCTGAGAAGGCGCTTTAGGGCGCCTTTTTTTGCGTCAAGTTTACAAAGGTTTTTGACACGACAAATAAATTATGCTATACTTTTATTGTCAGAAAACCATAATTTTATGAGGTGTATTATGAGCAAATTATCATTTAACACATTCTGCATAGAATATTACAGTCACCATATAGGCAAGCCAAGCAACGAGGTATACAATATGTTTATATCGTCGGGGCTTTTGGATATGCTTGAAAAGGATTATGAAGACCTCCACGGCATGAGTATGGAGTATCTTATGCAGTTTTTTGACAACTATCTGGGAGGCGATGACAAATGACGGTATATCACGGTTCCACACTTGAAATAACAAAGCCCGAAATACTGAAAAAAGAAATCGGCAGAGATTTTGGCTTTGCCTTCTACACAACGGATATAAAGGAACAGGCTGAAAGATGGGCAATAAGAAAAGCCAAGATAGAAAGGCGCAGAAATATAAATGCCAAGCCTATAGTAAATGTGTACGAATGGAATAATTCAGCTCAAAACAATGTAAAATCCTTTGACGGAGCTTCCATGGAATGGCTTGAAATGGTTCTGAAATGCAGAAGTGATATTTCATATAGCCACAACTATGACATAGTTATAGGCAAAATAGCCAATGACAATGTAGGCGAAACCGTTTCGTATGTCATGCAAGGTATAATGCGTAAGGAAGACGCTATTGAAAGGCTCAGGTTTGAAAAGATAAACAATCAGATAGCTTTTTGCACAGCAAAAGCGCTTGAAACTCTGACTTTTGTAAAAAGCTATGAGTGCGAGGAGGTATGAGCATGGATCATTATCTTATAAGAGCTACCATTATTCCCGTTATTGTTGAAAAAATAATGGAAAAAACAAATATGGACTACAGGGCTGCTCTGGATATTTTTTACACCTCCGACACAGCGGCTCTTTTGTCGGACGATGACACGGGGCTTTACGGTCAGTCGCCCAACTATATTTACGGTCTTTTTATGCAGGAGAAAAATTTGGCTTATTAATAAAAGCAAAATATGCTTTTACAATATAAATAACTATATATAAACAATCACAGCAAAGGAGGACAACTATGAAACTGAAAAAGGCGGTATCTGTTATTATGGCTATGGTATTTACAATGTCGGTGCCTGTTTTTGCAGGTGCGGACGGAGAATTCAAGGACATCACATTCAACTTCACATCGGAGTATATAAAGGGCTCGAGAGTTATACCCGAGGTGATGAAGTACGACTTCGACAGAGGCTATGGTTTTGTTGAAAAGACTACCTCCATGCCCGAGAGGACGGTGAGCATGGGCAAGATAGAAAAGACCGATGAGGGCTTCCGCGTTGTCGAGAAAAATGTGCAGATGTTCAACACAGTGGATAAAAACGGCGCACACCTTGACATAAACAAGGCCACGGGCTACAACTACGGCGGTATGGTCTTCAGAGTGAAGGCTCCTGCAGGCGGTTATCACATAGAGGTGAATGTGGCAGGCGGCAGTGAAAATGCGCTTCTGAGCGTGAATGCAATGCAGACCTACAGGCTGGAGACCTCAAAATACTGGGATGCGGCAAAGCTTGTGCCAAATCTCCACCCTGCCGTATGGGACGGTGATGTGTGGAGCTTCGACTATGCCAACGGCAGAGATTTCATTGACATAGAGATAGAGGCAAAGGAGCTCAACAAGCCCGTTGTGCTCAGGACTATTTCAATTTCCGCTCTGCCCGTGAACGAGAGCGAAAAGAGCACGGTTTATCTCCTGGGCGATTCCACGCTCAAGTCCTATCTCTTTGAGGAAGCTCCCATGTGCGGATGGGGACAGGTATTTGACAGGCTCTTCGACACGGACAAAATAAATATTGTCAATTATTCCATGGGCGGCCGCTCCGTAAAGCAGATGTATCAGGAGGGCAGGCTCAACGATGTGCTCATGACGGGACACAGGGGCGACTTTGTGCTCATACAGTCGGGACACAACGATGAGAAAAAGGGCGGAGACATAGGCATGGTATCCGACCCCACGGCGCGCTTCGGCGTGGGCTCCACTGAGGCTATGTATAAGGAATATCTCGAAAAATGCTATATACCAGCCATAAGGGCAAGGGGCATGATCCCCGTGCTTGTAACGCCCATGACAAGAGCGAGCAAATTTGAAAACGGCGAGTTCAAAAACAGCTTTACAACAAAGGACAGAGAATTTGTAAAGGTAATGAAAAATGCTGCGGAGGAAATGAATGTTCCCCTTGCAGACCTCAACACGCTCAGCTGTGAATATCTCACCGAGATAGGCTATGACGCCGCAATGGCGCTCGTCATGAGCCTTGAAGCAGGCGAGACCCCCGGCAAGACAAACAGCGGCAGCTATGCCAACGGCCACCCCGACAACAAGATAGACACAACACATATGAAGGAAGCCCTTGCAAAGCAGTATGCAAGGATAGTGGCAGAGGAGATAAAGAGGCTCTCAGCGGAATACACAGAGCTTGTGCCCATGACGGAGGCCATGACGGCAGATGTGCGCTCGGGCGATTGGGATAAGGTATATCCCGAGGTCTGCGCCGATGTCACGGGCAAGGACGCTTACTACAGGAATCAGATAGAAAAAATGGTACAGCTGGGCATTATGACTAAGGATGAAAACGGCAATTTCAGACCCAAGGACACAATGACCGTATATGAATACGCCGCAGCCATAGAAAAGCTCTACGGCATTGACCTGAACAGATATTACGGCAGCGAGCCTCTCACAAGAGAGGTAATGGCTGACATAAATCTTAAGGCATACAACGCCAAGTATACCGAAAAGCCCGACTATATGACTAAGTACAACGGCACAAACATTACTCCGGACGATCCCGAATACGATCCCAACCTTGTGGGCGAGGAGGCGCAGTATTATCCGCTTGCAGGCTACGGCGCAATAACGGATAAGGCGGAAATTTCCCCGGAATACAGAAATTCCGTGGAGGAGGCCTATGAGCTGGGTCTTATAAGGAGCGAGGACAGCGAGAGAGGCAAAATGGAAAACGGCCTCACCCTCGATCCTCAGGGCAAGGTGACAAGGGAAAAGGCTGCCAAGTCGCTCTACTTCATGTATGTGCTCGGCTCCGACATAAACACCGAAAACGACATAATAGGATAAACGGAGGAAGCTATGCCAAAAGAAATAATAAAAGCCGCCCTCGGCATTGAAAAGGCGGACACAGTGCTTAAAAACGGAAAAATAATAGATGTGCTGGGACACCGCATAGCTGAGGGCAGTGTCGGCATAAAGAACGGCATTATACTCGGCATAGGCGATTACGAGGCAGAGGAAGAGGTGGATGTAAAAGGCGCTTATATAGCTCCCGGCTTTGTGGACAGCCACCTGCATATAGAGTCGTCCATGCTCACACCTTCGGGCTATGCCTGCGCGGTGATGCCCAAGGGCGTAACTACCATTATTGCCGACCCTCACGAGATAGCCAATGTATGCGGAGAAAAGGGCTTGGAATTTATGCTGGAGGACAGCAAGACCTCGCCCCTTGAGGTGCATTTCATGCTCCCCTCCTGCGTGCCTGCCACGCCCTTTGACCACAACGGCTGTGTGATAGACGGAGAGCTTACAAAAAAGCTGTATGAAAAATATGACTTTATGGGGCTCGGCGAAATGATGAATTACCCCGGAGTGCTCGCCTGCGATGACGATGTGATTAAAAAGCTGAGCACGGCAGAGCGCATAGACGGTCACTGCCCGGGACTTACGGGCAGGGAGCTCAACGCCTGCATCTGCGCAGGCATAAGGAATGACCACGAGTGTACATCATATGAAGAAGCTCTTGAAAAGCTGAGCGCCGGACTTGATATTTTCATAAGAGAGGGCACGGGCAGCAAAAACCTTGAAGAGCTCATGAAGGCTGTAGATCCTTATAATATGAGGCATTTTGCCTTCTGCACGGACGACAAGGAGAGCGGAGAAATACTGAGCGAGGGCACAATATCCCACTGCATAGACAAGGCAATAGCTCTCGGCTATGATCCGCTTGACGTGTACACAATAGCCTGCTATAACCCCTGCGTGAGCTTCGGCTTGGGCAGAAAGGGCGCAATAGCCTCGGGCTATGAGGCGGATATTGTAGTCACAAGGGATATAAACGCAGCCGATATAGAGAGGGTATATAAAAAGGGCAGGCTTGTTGCCCTTGACGGAAAACCGCTTTTTGAGAGGATAACGGCGGACAGCTCACAGGTTGAGAACACCGTCAATGTTTCGGGCATAACTCCCGAAAGCCTTACCTTGGATTTTGACAAAAACAGGCCCGTAATAGCCTTTAACGGCGGTTCTCTCGTGACCGAAGCCGGGTACTGCGAGAGCGCGGAGGGGCTTTCGCTCTGCGCCAACATAGAAAGGCACCACGGCACGGGAAACATAGGCAGGTGCCATATAAAGGGCTTCAGCATAACAAACGGCGCAGTAGCTCAGACAATAGGCCACGATTCGCACAATATAAGCGTTCTGGGCAGTGACGGCGAAAATATGGCCGCCGCCGTGAATGCTTTGGGAAAGCAGGGCGGTATAGCCGTTGTGCGGGATAAGAAGGTCATTGCCTTCACGGAGCTTCCCGTGGGCGGGCTTATGTCGCTTAAGTCTGCCGAGGAGACCGCCGAGGAATACGAAAAGACCGTAGAGGCGGTCAGAACACTTTCGCCCCACGGCAGCAGCGAGGCGCTTATGATACTCAGCTTCGTGTCACTGCTTGTGATACCGCATCTTAAGCTCGGAGATAAGGGACTTTTTGATGTGGATAAATTCTGTTATATTTAATAAAAAACGCAGGACGGTTTTCCGTCCTGCGTTTTATTATCAATATTCAAATATTCTTGAAACGGGAAGTCCCTCGTGTATTCTGTAGATAGCGTCTGCGAATACCCTTGCAACGGAGAGCTGTTTTATCTTGGGTATCGTCTTTTCCGATGAGAGGGGCACTGTATCGAGCACTATAAGCTCCTGTATACGGCTGTTCTGTATTCTCTCTATGGCTGCGCCCGAAAGCACGCCGTGAGTACAGCAGGCGAAGACCTCCTTTGCGCCTCTTTCCATAATGGCGTTTGCGGCGTTTGTGATAGTGCCTGCGGTGTCTATCATATCATCGTAGAGGATGACCGTCTTGTTCTTGAAGTCGCCTATTATGTTCATTATCTCGGACACATTGGGCTTGGGTCTTCTCTTGTCGACTATGGCGATAGGCACATCAAGCTGTTCCGCAAAGGACCTTGTCCTCTGAACGGAGCCTAAGTCGGGAGATACTGCCACAACGCTCTCGCTGCCGTAGCCGAACTTCTCGCCGTAATATTTTGCAAGCAGGGGCATACCTACAAGGTGGTCTACGGGTATGTCAAAAAATCCCTGTATCTGCGCGCAGTGCAGATCCATTGTTATAACTCTGTCGGCGCCTGCGCTTGTGATGAGGTCTGCAACAAGCTTTGCCGAAATGGGATCTCTTGCCTTCGCCTTTCTGTCCTGGCGGGCATATCCGTAGTAAGGAATGACTGCGTTTATCCTGCCTGCGGATGCTCTCTTAACAGCGTCTATCGTTATAAGAAGCTCCATAAGGTTGTCATTTACGGGAGAGCTTGTGGGCTGAACGATGAATATATCGCTGCCTCTTACAGTCTCGTTTATCCTCACGCTTATCTCGCCGTCGCTGAATTTGCTTATCTCGCACTTTCCGAGCGACAGTCCCAGCTCCGAAGCTATCCTCTCTGCCAGGCTGTGGTTTCCGTTACATCCGAAGATCTTTATGCCGCCTCCGCTGATATTCATAGATAAATTCCTCCTGCTCTATGCTTTCTGATATTTAGTTTTAGGAACAGAACTTCTCCGTCCCCTTTTTATCCTTACATATATTATTATAAAGGTAAAACAGTCCGTTGTCAAATATTGTTGAATATAAACTTTACACAATTTATGGCAGGATTTTGCGCGTTTTATCTACTTTTTTATTAATTATACGATCTCATAAGGCAATATTTATATTTTGCCGTCAATAAAATACAGCTTTTTTGGGCATTTTTTTGGACATAGTTTGTACATAATTTGTTCTCTTTTAATGTTTGCCTTTTATGTCGTTTTATGCTATAATATTTACATATACATCAATATGATAAGGAGGAATGAAAATGAAAAAGCTGTTTATTTCAATTTTGTTTGTGTTTATTCTCGCCGTGCCGGCATATGCGCACACCATTATAAACGTCCCCATTGACGGCAGGCCGGTGAGCGATGAATATTTGGCGGAGCTTGCCCGTATAGGCGGAGACAGCTGTATAAGCGTGTCAAAGGAAAATCTGGACTTCTTCCCTGCCTATGTGCCCGATACCCGTACGGGCAAAAGCGAAAATGTGCGCCGTGAGCTTGAAAAGCTCGTGTCGGAGCACAACAACAGGGCGGCTACCGTAATAATAAACACCTCCTCTTACATTACCAACGGACTTGTGGGAAGCAGATGCGGAGTGAATTACGGAAACTATAAGGAGGCGCTCGAGGAGCTTCATTCGCTTGCGCAAAAATATACCGAGCCCCGTTATTATGTAAATATACAGATGCCCCGCTCTCTCCCCGAAACACGATTCAACACAATATGGTGCAGTGATGAAAAAATGAGGGGACTGGCGTATTACTACCTTAAATATAACGAAGACTCGCCCTATGAGGATGAAATTTCGGCTTATACCTCCGTCACTCCCGAGCAATATATAATGGAATTCAGCTATGTCGTGAACAAGGCTGAGGAGATAGGCGTAAAGAATATTACCCCTTGGGAGAGGGAATTTCTGAATTATTTCAACAACAATATAAAAAACAAGGCGCCCTACAAGCAGTATGTGGACAACTATATAAAGCCCTACGAGGCTTCCGCGGATATGTTCCGCATACTCACGGACTATATGGCTGAGGGCTGTATAGACGAGATCGTAATAAGCAACGATGACCTTCAGGTGCCCAATTTCATAACATATTGCTTTTCAAAGGGCTTCGACTGGGTGCAGAGCGAAAACGGCTCGCCCGTGAAATACAGCTATGCACGCACATATATGGAGAGCGGAAACCGCTCCGTACACAGGGCAATAAAGGATAAATTTCCGCTTAAGAGGCTCGGCGACATAAACACGGGCAAGGACAGCAGTATAAACATAATATACGGAACGGACGAGGTGCCTCAGCTCATATACGCAAGGGACTACACAAGGCGCTGCGGAATAACGCCCAAAACGGAGCTTGTGTATAACGACACAAGACAGAGCACTGCCGTATTCGATGTGAAGGCGCCCGGCAGTCTTGCAAGGGCTGCGCTCAGCTTTGTGAACGGCTCCGTTGCCAATTATTCCAAGACCCCTGCCTGCGTATATATATACGACTACAGGCTCGGGAAAAACACAACGGATACGGTCATGGACAAGCTTGCCTCGGCCGATAAAAAAGGCGCTTACACGGGACTTATAGAGCTTTTTGACCTCAATGCGTCAAATACGGTGTTCAGGGAGATATTAAGAGGCGGTCGGTTCTCTCTTCCTCAGCTGGATATGTACTGCGCATGGAACACAAACGGCAACGCCATAGGACTTGGCATAGCTCAGATACAGGTGTACGCAGCAGCCATGGAATGTTCAAAGGACACAAGGCAGACAATGGAGGCTCAGCTTGAGTGCCTCATATGCCACGCCGTGGAGGACGGACTTTATACCAAGAGCGGAAAGCTTGCATTGAGCAACAGGGGCTACCGCCCGAATGTGGAGGACAGGACAAATTCAGATACACTGTTTGAGCTTTTGGATACCGACAGCATAACCTCGGCGCTGGAGGGCGCGCAGTATTCCATATTAGGCAGAAATTACACGGTGAGATCGGCAGAGGTGACAAGGCTTTCCTTCCCCTGGGGCAGGACATTTGACATATTTGTGGACAGCGACATAAGGCTTGAAAGGGCCAAAAATGAATAATTTGAGCTCCTAAAATTCATTTGTCGGACAATTAAATTCAAGCTATTAAAAATTTATTCACAAACTTCAGTTTTTTAGCCAAAAAATCATAAAATATATGCAAAAGTATGGTAATATTTAATAAAAAAATGAATAATGACAGCCATACTATTGCTTTTTGGCGCATAAAGTGTTATAGTATAACTTGTATAGCCTTTGACTTATATATATTGTATATGAGGTCTTCGGCTGTAAAAAATGCTTGTGCGCCGAAGGGCGAGACCTTTAAAGCGCATTATAACATTAAACATAAATAAAAAGAGGAATGGAAATATAATTATAATGAAATAAGGAGGTCAGCAAATGCCGAAAAAAAATAAACCCGATGTTATCCACAAGATGGTACTGCCCCAGACCCTGAGCGATGTGGTCAAAAACAGCGGTGCCAAGATAATAATACCCGAAACAAAGGAAGAATATATCGACCTTGCCATGGGCGGAAAGGGCAACCTCACAAACGAGGTCAGCTTTGATGTAAACGGCGAAAAGATAAAAGAAGGCGTTGTTGTAAAGTGTAAAAACGGTATCGTCATCAACTTTGAAGACCCTACCATGAGAAGAAGAGACCCCAATTCAATGGTCATCGCGGACGACCTTCCCACAGACAAGCCGACTCATATGGAGCGCTTCGGAAAGCCCTTCGATGCTATCAGAAACGAGACATTTGAATGGCTCAAAAATCAGGAAAGCCTCATTGTGGTGCCCTTCTTTGCAGGCAATGTGCAGATGGGCATAAGCTATCCCTGTCTTGCGGTAGTTCCCGGCAATGCGGCATTCTTTGCGGCTGCTCTTGCGGAGCTTCAGGGCTTTGTACCCTGCAGCAAGGTACCCAATTTCTTTAAGCCCAAGGCAGTCATTTATGTAGCGCCTACCTTCCGCCACACTCACTATGAGGGCAAGCAGATCGTAGTACATAACAGACTTTACGATATGCAGGAGATATTCAGCTACAACCTCTATCTCGGACCCTCCGCAAAGAAGGGCGTTTATTCGATACTTCTGCACATAGGCGAGCAGGAGGGCTGGGTAACGCTCCACGCCTCCACCGTAAAGGTAATAACTCCCTACGAGCTGGAGCTCACAATAATGCACGAGGGTGCTTCGGGCGGAGGTAAGTCCGAAATGACGGAGCCCGTACACAGAGAGGTAGACGGCAAGGTATTGCTTGCCACTAACATAATGACAGGCGAGGAGACATATGTGAGCATAACCGACACGGCTGCGCTCTACCCCGTTACGGACGATATGGCTCTTGCGCATCCGTCAATACAAAACGACAGCAAGAAGCTCGTTGTCTGCGATGCTGAGCACGGCTGGTTTTTGAGAGTTAACCACATAGACCAGTACGGCACGGAGCCCGAGACGGAGAAGGCATGCTGTCATCCCAAGGAACCGCTTATATTCCTCAATATGAATGCGGTGCCCAATTCTACCTGTCTTATATGGGACCATATAGAGGATTCGCCGGGCGTACCCTGCCCCAATCCCAGAGTTATTATGCCCAGAAAGCTCAAGAACAACATCGTCAACGGCATTGCCGAGGTAGATGTACGAAGCTTCGGTATAAGAACTCCGCCTACAACAAAGAGCAAGCCCGACTACGGCATCATCGGTATGTTCCATGTGCTTCCGCCCGCTTTGGGCTGGATATGGAGACTTGTTGCCCCCAGAGGCTTTGCTAATCCTTCCATTATAGATGCAGGCGGAAATCAGATGAAATCAGAGGGTGTAGGCTCCTACTGGCCGTTCGCAACGGGCAAGAAGGTAGATCAGGCAAATCTTCTCTTAAAGCAGATTCTCTCTACACCCAGCACAAGATATATACTTATTCCCAACCAGTATATAGGCGCTTACAAGATAGGCTTTGCGGGCGAATGGGTAACAAGGGAATATCTTTCAAGGAGAGGCGGAGCCAAGTTCAAGATGAATCAGCTTGAAGAGGCAAGATGCTCGCTCCTCGGCTACATTCCCAAGTCTGTCAAGATAGACGGCACACCTATAAACCCCGGTCTTCTGAAGGTAAATATACAGGGCAGAGTAGGAAACGAGGCTTACGACAAGGGCGCAAAGAAGCTTACGGACTTCTTCAAGGAACAGCTTAAGCAGTTCGATACTCCCGACCTTGATCCGCTCGGAAAGAAGATAATAGACGCCGTTATGAACGACGCCTCCGTACAGGAATTCTATGACCTCATCCCTAAGCTTTGATAGGGTGATGTAATATAATTTGCAATGTAAAAAGGCTCACAAGCGTGAGCCTTTCTGCGTGTCGATAAACACCTTATTGTATGAAATTTAGCGGGCGAGCAATGCTCGCCCCTACGAGTGATTGGCTCACATTGTGGTTTGTAGGGGCGTGCATTGCACGCCCGTTTATAACATTTTTTATATTTTGACTTTCTCGACAGTCTGAAGGCTCACAAGCGTGAGCCTTTTTTATTATCCCCTAAAACGGCAGTACGCCGTAATTTCTGGCGATTATATATGCCGTATAAACGGCGTACATGGCTATCATAAGTATGCCAGTACCCCTGCCGACGGAGCTTTTTTTCTTCAATATTATTGCGAGCACCACAAGATTTACGGCTATAAGAAGCACCGTATCTATTACCGAATCGAACTGCACTGTTATGCCCCTTACGGTAGAGGATATACCCAGCACCAAAAGTATATTGAATATGTTGGAGCCTACCACATTTCCCAAGGCAAGGTCTGCCTCGCCCTTTTTTGCTGCTACTATGCTTGTGACAAGCTCGGGGAGCGATGTTCCCATGGCTACTATCGTAAGGCCTATGAGGGTGTTGCTCATTCCGAATACGCGTGCTATGGCAGTTGCGGAGTCTACCACCAGATCACCGCCTATCACTATTCCCACAAGACCTATGGCTATAAGACCTATGCTGACAGGAAGCGAGCGCGGCTTTACCTCCTCTATCTCCACATCGTCATCGCCCACGGCTATCTGTATGAGCGTGGAGCGTATGAGCACC
>CANROO010000012.1 GCA_947632235.1 uncultured Clostridia bacterium | reverse complement strand
GATGTTTCGGATGCATCGGGCATGCTTCTTCTGGATGTTGAAAACAGGCGCTGGTCTGAGGAAATGCTCAGAATAACGGGCATAACAAAGGCACAGCTCCCCGAGCTTTACGAAAGCTATGAGGTCGTTGGACAGCTTACCAAAGATATAGCCGAAGAACTGGGCTTGGACGCTGTAAATGTTGTGGCAGGAGCCGGGGACAATGCCGCAGCCGCAATAGGCACGGGCACCGTTAAAAACGGCGACTGCAATATATCCCTCGGCACATCCGGTACGGTATTTGTAGCCTGCGACAATTATAAGGCAGACTATGAAAACGCCATACACAATTTCTGCCATGCTAACGGAGCGTACCACTATATGGCTTGTATGCTTTCAGCCGCAAGCTGTAACAAATGGTGGCTTGAAGACATTATAGGCACAGACGACTATACAGAGGCTTATGCCGGCTATGATATATATAATGACAACGGCTTGATCTTTCTTCCGTATATGATGGGAGAACGCTCACCTCATAATGATTCTAATATCAGAGGTATGTTCTACGGTCTGGATATGTCCACTACAAAAAAGGATATGTCCGTTGCCGTGCTTGAAGGCGTAGCCTTTGCTCTTAAGCAGAATATCGATATTATAAGAAAAATGGGTATTGATATTAAAAAGAGCAGGATATGCGGCGGAGGCACAAAGAATAAGCTCTGGCTGAAAATCATTGCAAGCGTTTTGAATATCGAGCTTGAGGTCCCCGAAAATCAGGAGGGAGCATCCTTCGGCGCCGCACTTCTTTCGGCAAGGGGAACAAGCGAAATTGATTATAAAAACGCAATGGAGAAGCTTAAAATAAAAGAAGTGATAAAGCCCGACAGCGGGCTTGCAGAAAAATATAACCGTAAATATGAGCTTTTTGTAAAGCTCTATCCCGCGGTAAAGAATGTAATAAGCTGATAACTAAAACGGCTCTATAGGTCACATTCCTATAAAGCCGTTATTTTATTATACACTTACCTTGCCTGCAAGCACCTGCTTATAATCCTCATAATTTGCCTTTAAAAGCTCGGGAGTATTCAGCTCGTACGGACATTTTGATCTGCACTGTCCGCAGTTTATACATTTTTCAATTTGCTTCATATTTTCCTGCCAGGTTTCCGAAAGCCATGCTTTAGACGGCGCTCTTCTGAGCATAAGCGACATTCTGGCGCAGTTGTTTATCTGTATATTCATGGGGCAGGGCATACAGTAGCCGCAGCCCCTGCAGAAATTACCGCTTAGCTCAGCCTTGTCTTTAATTATAGCCTCTCTTATATCAGCATCCATTACGGGAGCATCGTTCATGTATGATAGCCATTCTTCAAGCTCTTTTTCGCGCTGTATTCCCCATATGGGCATTACATTGTCATACTGAGATATAAAGGCGTAAGCCATGCGTGAATTTGTTATTATTCCGCCTGCAAGAGCTTTCATTGCTATAAAGCCCATATTTTTCTCCCTGCACTTGTCTGCGAGCGCAAGCTCTCTTTCTCCCGAAAGATAGCTGAAGGGAAACTGCAGTGTTTCATACAGGCCCGAATTAATTATTTCCTCCGCAATACCTATCTTATGCGCAGTTATGCCTATATGATTTATAAGCCCCTGACGCTTGAAGTCCTCCATAAGCTCATACATCCCCGTACCGTCGCCGGGCGCATAACAGCGGTCAACGCAGTGAAATTGATAAATGTCTATATAGTCGGTCTTAAGCAGTTCAAGAGAGGTCTCGAGCTGTTTTTTCATGTCTTCGGTGTTTTTTGCCATTGTCTTTGTGGCAATAAATATGTTCTTCCTCACATCCGATAAAGCCAGACCTATCTTTTCCTCGCTGTCGGAATAAGCCCTTGCAGTGTCGAAGAAGGTCATACCGCCCTCGTAGGCTCTCTGCAGTATCCTTACAGCCGTGTCAATATCATCGCGCTGCAGGGGAAGGGCGCCGAAACCGTTTTGCACGGAGCTTATGCCCGTACTGCCCAGAATAATTTTTTTCATTTGTATCACTCCTTAAATATAGGCTTTCTTAATACAATTATACATTCTGTCTGCGGTTTTGGCAATATTTTTTTAATTTTGCACGGTAGTTGATTCACTGTTTGCATGCTGTCTTCCTTCATGGTCTATGTAATAGTTTTCTCTCAAAATAAGCTCGCTTATAGGCACTATTTCATAGCCCTTTTCTTTAAGTCTCTTTATTATGGTATCCAGCACATCGGGTGTATACTTTGCATCATTGTGAAAAAGAATTATGGAGCCGTCTCCCAGATTCTTGTGATTGAGCACCTGATTTGTTTCGTGCTCAGCCCCAAGCTCTTTCCAGTCTAAGCTGTCTATGTTCCACTGTATCGGATAATAACCGCATTCCTCGGCGGCCGTAAGCACCGTGTCATTGTATTCTCCGAAGGGCGGACGGTATAGTATGGGATCTGTATTCAGCAGATCTTTTATCTTGTTGTGGCAGTCCATAATATTTTTCTTGTTTTCCTCCAGATTCAACTGTGAACTGTGCGGATGAGTATTGCTGTGATTTCCCACGTCATGCCCGTTTTCGTATATTTTCTTTACTTCCTCGGGATATTTGTCTACCCAATAACCGCAGAGGAAAAAGGTTGCCTTGACATCATTCTTGTCTAAAATGTCAAGCAGAGTGTCGGTATCATCCGCTCCCCAGGCCGCGTCAAAGCTTATAGCCACCTGTGGCTTTCCCTGTGTATCCACGCAGTATATCGGCAGTTTTTTCTTTGCAGCGGAAGTCGCCACGCTTTGAGCATCTCTTATCGTACTTATCCCGCCCACCGTTAGAGCAAATACAGCAATTGCAAAAACAGCCCATAGGGTCTGCTTTTTGCGTTTAAATATTTTGTGCATTAAAACACCTCCTTATAAAGGATATGATTTTGACAGGCGGTTTATAAATTTTTATTTTTTTATATGTGAATGTAAGGAATAAAGGTTGTTGTATAAAAAATATATATTACCGAAAAGTACGGTATATTTATCGAATGCTCCGGTAAGAGCTTTATGGCAATGATGACTGTAATTGTCGATGCTTCCTTTAATATAAGCTTGTAACTATAGATGAGGCGGCGGAGCTTACGAGCAAGAGTGTTGAAGAAATCAATAAAAGAGTTGAAAAAATTAAGGAAAGTGGTATAATAAAAGCAAGAGCTATAAGTGGATCACTAAACCTTGATAGTTTAAGAGCAAGAGAACATGCAGAACGATATTATTAATCTGTGAGGAAAATGACAACATATTATAAGCATAATGCGGAAAACACAGGATATACAGAAGAGCAGATAAAGCAAATAAAAGATTTTATTTTTGTAAATAAACATGATTTAGGACAGGGTTAGCTGGAATATTTTGCACCAAGTTACTAAATGGCACAATCATGGCAAAGACTTATTGAAGGTAAAAATATTCAACCTCATGATTTAACACTTTTAAGACATGAAATAATGGAAAAAGAACTTATGCTAAAAGGTATGACTCAAGATGAAGCACATATAGCAACTTCAAAAGTATATAACTACAAGAAGGAGTGTGAAGAGTATTATGCTGAGATTGAAAGACATAAAAAGAACGGATAATTTTATCGAGGCATATTACATTCCCGAAGATAAAGATGAACAAGGGTATGTAAAGATTGATATTAGCACTAATGCCGTAGTAGAGAAACATTTGACCGACTCTGATTCTGTAGTAGCTACTTATTTTGCAATGGCAAGGAGCAAATTAAGGGATATAAAAAATGATAAGGATTTACCAAGTGACTTATTAGTAATGTGGTATTAAAGCACTTTTGAAGAAATCAAGGGTGCTTTTTTGGTGGAGGCGCCGAGTAATGCTCGGTACCTACGGAAAGAGGCAGTTATTCGGAATTTCCGAACAACCGAAAGGGGTGATTTTGATATGAGATCCGGAAATAGTGCAATATGGCAATGTTATAGTGCTCCTGAGGATACAGACGAGCTTGACGAGGTTATTCAGTTCCTTGCTTCCGTAAACAACAGCACCTTTCGAGAAGCCGATGACGGAAAGACAGAAGCTTTGAAAAATTTTTATTATAATTTAAAGAAAATAAAACATCGGGAAAATGTCGTGAATAATTTCGGAATTGGAGAAGAACAGACTTAGGGCAAATGCGGCAATTGCAAACACAGCCCATAGGATTCGCTTTTTGTGTTAAAATATTGTGTAATAATATATGATGTATTGAAGTTGTTGTTTTTTTATGGTATAATATTATCAATTGATTTGTCATTTTTGGAAATAACATAAATCATATGATCAGGAGAATATGACATGACTAAACAGATGAAGTCCAGACAGCGTGTAACGGAGCATGGCGAGGTATTTACAGCCGAACGGGAGGTTAATGCCATGCTTGATCTGGTAAAGCAGGAAACAGAGAGGGTTGACAGCAGATTTTTAGAACCGGCTTGCGGAGACGGAAACTTTGTTGTTGAAATTTTACGCCGTAAATTGACAGCGGCTAAAAAAAGTGCCACACCGCCAAAAAGAAAAAAACCTCAGCCGTTCGAGTTTGAAAAACAGTCTTTGATAGCGATATCTAGTATTTATGGCGTTGATTTGTTAATGGACAATGTAATTGTCTGCCGTCAAAGGTTATATGACATTTGGAACAATGAATATGAAGCTGTATGCAAGGCTGAAGTTAATGATGAGTGCAAGAATGCAGTCCGCTTTATACTCAGCCGTAATATTGTGTGCGGAAATGCACTGACCTTGATGTGTGTAGACGAAAATCAGCAGGATACGACAATACCTATTGTTTTCTCGGAATGGACACTTCCATTTAACGATACAAGGATACAGCGAAAAGACTATTCATTTGCCGAATTGCTTGCAAGCGCTGAAAATGAAGATAAATTCCGCAATACAGGTCAGCTGAATTTATTTGTAGATGAAAACGGAGAGGGCGAACCTAAATTTTTACAGCAGTATATTTTTGATTACAAGAAGTATCAAGACTATGATTATACTCAAAAATCCAAGGGAGGTATTCAAGTTGAAGTTTGATGTAATAATCGGAAACCCGCCATATCAAATGAATGATGGAGGAGGAACCGGGGACAGCGCTGTTCCTATATATCAGCACTTTGTGGAAAATGCTAAAAAAATGCAACCAAATTATTTAATTATGATTATTCCTTCCAGATGGATGAAGCGCGGAAAAAATTTAGACAAATTTCGTCAAGAAATGATTGAAGATACACATATTAAATATTTGTATGATTATGAAAAAGCAAATGAATGTTTTCCCGGCACCAACATAGATGGCGGTGTTTGCTACTTCCTTTGGGATAAAAACTACAATGGTATGGTAAACCATACTTTTAAAACAGTTGATAATGAAGAAATTTATTCCGTTAGATTTTTGCAGTCAAACCTTTCAACAACTGTAATTAGAGATTATAGACAAATTTCTATAATACAAAAAGTTCAGGATCAAAATATGACATCGTTCAGTACAATTGTATCTACCAGAAAGCCCTATGGAATTGCAACTGATTTATTTAACAAGCCTGATAATTATCCTGAAAATTTTCTTTCTCTAAGTCCCCAAAAAGGATATATTAAAATATATGGTGTTAAAGGTAAAAAGGGTGGGGCAAAAAGAACAATTGGATATGTAAATAAAAAAATGCTGTCATCGGACCTTAAGAGTATTGAAAAATATAAGGTATTTTTTTCTTATTGCTATTCTACTGATTCAACAATACCGCCTCAGCCAATTATGGGTATGCCAAATGAAATTTCAACAGAAACCTTTTTGCGTATAGGATGTTTTGATACAAAAACAGAATGTCAGAATTGTATTGATTATATAAAAACAAAATTTTTCAGAGCTCTCCTGTATTTCAATCGTATTCAGAAAAACGCATCCAGAGGAACATTTGAGCTTATTCCCATACAAGATTTTAAAATAAAATGGACAGATGAAAAATTATACAAAAAATACGGACTTACAGCAGAGGAAATAAATTATATAGAGTCTATGATAAAGCCCATGGAATGAGGAATAATGCAGGGGTTATATCCTTTTCTCAAACACTCCGATCCATATCCTATGATCTGCGCTTATGAAGTTAAAGGCGTTGGATTTCACAAGGACTATATCAAGGTCGGATATTCAGAGCGTGATGTTGAAAAATGTATAAATAAATCGTCAAATATCGTCAATTTTAAACATAAAAATTTAGTATAATGATACGAAAAGACTCGATATAAAAAGAATTGAGTCTTTTCTTTTTTTATGATATACTTATAATATATAAACACACTTTAAATCAGCATAATTATATGTCCCTTAAAATGGACAGCTTATGTGATATAATATACTAAGGTTTTCATGAGGTGAATTATTATGGTTAAAATGATACCGTCCGAAATATCCGAAAGTACAAAAAGCAATGCCGAAAGATATTTTTATAATGTTTTAAGAGAGCTTGATCTGGGAAAAACTGTCTATGCATTACACGACCTTTCTGTTCCCGGACATGCGGGCAAGTCAAAGGGAGAAATTGATTTTGTGGTAATTTGCAGTATGGGCATTGCCTGTCTTGAGGTGAAGGGCGGAAGACTCAGTCGCAGGGACGGTATATGGTACGGCACAAACAGATCAGGAGAAGAGCATGAAAAGATAGAAAGTCCCGAAAAACAGTGCTCTGACAACATGTATAATCTTGAAAAATGGCTCAATACAAATGTTAAAATCGGCAAAAGAATTGAATTCATATATGGTCTTATTTTCCCCGATATTTCCTTTAATAAAATAACTCAGGACATACCAAAGGAAAGAGTATATGACAAGAATACCGAGGATGCCGCAGAATATTTAAAGGTTCTTTTTGAATATTCAAAAAAGGGCAAATATTCATATCCCGATATTCTTACGCCTTCGGATATTGAAACGATAGCCGGTTATCTTTTAGCCGATTTTGATTATGCGGGAACGCTTGATACAAGGCTGGGATATACAGAAAAGAAAATAATTCAGCTTACTGACAGTCAGAAAAAGGCGCTGAATATGTACTCAGGCAATAAGCATCTGCTTGTAAAGGGCGGAGCAGGTACCGGTAAAAGTATAATTGCCTCGGAATACGCCTTAAAATGTATTTACCAAGGCAAGAGGGTGCTTTTTCTTGCTTACAACAAAAATATAATACGCAGTATAAAAGATAAATTCAAGGCCTCCGAAAATATCAAGGTTATCGGCCTGCACGATTTATTTATTGAATTTGTGGGTGAATCTCAGGAAATGGCAGATAAGGATTCGGCAGCTTATTATAATGAGATACTGCCCGAAAAATTTAATAAGTTTATGTGTGATATGAGCGAAGAAGAACGCGTAAAACTACAGTATGATGTTATTGTTATAGACGAGGCGCAGGATATACTTAAGCTAAATTATATCGATAACATAGACTATATGCTGAAGGGCGGTCTTGAAAAAGGACAGTGGGCGATATTCTATGACAGCAGGCAGAACATATATAACTCCGAGCTGGAGCAGGGACTTGAAATGATAAGCCTGTATGAGCACACGGAAATAGAGCTTACATGTAACTGCAGAAATACATATGAAATAGCCTCCTTCAATGCCGGACTGACAGGCACCGAGCTTCCGGATGTTCTGGAAACCGCCAAGGGCGAGGATGTCGGCGTAATTACATATAATGACGAGACTGAGTTTGAAGGTAAGGTAACTGAGCTTATAAAGCTGTTGAGAAGTGAAGATATTTCTCTAGAGGAGGTCGTTTTTCTTTCCTTCCACAGATTTGAAAATTCAGTATTGTCAAGGCTTAAGAGCAAAAAAATAAAATTCAATATCATAAATGAAAATTATAAAATCCGGAAGGATGTTCCTGCCTTTTCCACAATTCACAGCTTTAAGGGGCTCGATGCAAAGATAGTAGTGCTCATTATAGAAAAAGAGAGCAAAAATGACGATAAATTACTTAAAAATCTGTTGTATACAGCCTGCTCAAGAGCAAGAACAATGCTTTATGTGATCACTACAGAGGAGTTTAAGGAGAAATATATCAATAAATAAACGGGGTGATAAAATGTATATAGCCGAATGGCTCGGACAAGAAAGCGGACACAAAAAAATACTGGTGACAAGAAATGTAAAAAATGCCACAAGGCTTATAAGAAAATGCAACGCAAGGGGTATAGTGCGCTTTAATACAGAGGTCAGAAGCATATTGGATATTGCCAGGGAAACAGTAATATCTTATTACGCCTCAATGGGCAGAATAATGAAGATCGATGTCCCGGATGACAAGGCCTGCTGTGTTCTGCTGTATGAACTGCTCGCAGAGCTTAAAGAAAAAATAAACTTTTTGCCTGCGGAATCCTTGTCTTTAGGCACAGCTTCGGAAATATTGAGATGCATCAATACAATAAGGACGAATAAAACAACAAGAAAATATATCGGCAGCTCGGATAATAAGACGGCAGAGCTTAAAGAGCTTATTGACGACTATGAAAATAAGCTTGATGAGCTGGGCAAGTATGATTATGCCATGCTTTTAAAGTGTGCCTGCAGTATAATCAAGGACGGCGGTTATAATAATAACCATGAATACGGACTTTTGGCAGGAATCGGCTATTCAAAGCTGGAGCTTGAATTTGTGAGGCTTATATCGGGCAGAGGGGCTTGTGTCGTATACTGCGGAGGAAGTAATATAAAGGGCAGAGTGATACCATTCAGAGCGTATGACATTGCCGATGAAATAGGTCATATAGCCGACTATATTGAAGAAAACAATATCCCTTTGGGACAGGTGAATATATACTACACAAATGATGTGTATGAAAGCTTTTTAAGCGCGATCCTCGGAAGCCGTGAAATATCCTTCGGCTTTATAAGCGGTTATTCTGCCATGTGTACGGACTATCTGAATTTTATGTGCTCTGTACTGAAATGGGCAGAGCAGGATTATTTATACAGCGCGCTTGAGAGCGTTGTGACCAATCCTAAGCTGGATGCAGAAACAGGCTATGCCATACGCAGAAATTATACGGGACCTGCCTGTGATGAAATAATATGGGGACTTGATACATATAAAAGATATATTTCAAGGAATAAAAAAGAGTCTTTTGATAACGCCGAAAAGGAAAAAAATATGCAGATATTTTTGCGTTTTTTAGAGGATCTGACGGGCGTATTTGAAGGGAATGCAGGTATTTCACAGCTTTATGAAAGACTTTGTGCCTTCACTGACAAATATACATACAGCAGAAATGAAGAAAAGAAATACATAGGTGCAAGCCTTAAGGCTGAAAAGGATGCTTTAATACAGCTTGAGACCGTAAGCTATGCAATGGATATGGTATCTGCGTCCTCATTTATAAGAAAAAGACTTGAAATGTTGAATATGAAGGATGCTGAATGTACAGATTCTGTTAACATAATGAAGCTTGGCAGCGCCGATACTACCGAGAGAAAATATAATTTCATAACCGGACTTTCCGCATCTTATTTTAACGGAAATATTGCGGAATCTCCCGTGCTTTCGGATAAAGAGCTTAATGACTATGTTATTGGAAATAAAAGACTTGCCTCCCGTAACAGCTTCAGACTCAGAAAACAGCTTATGAATATGTTAAGAACTGCCGACGAGGATTCCCTTATATTCATAAGCTACAGCAAATATGACACCGTAAATCTGAGAGAAATGTCTGCATCTAATGCATTTATTGATATTGCGGGAGATAATAATATCCTTGAGGTAGAAGCATCCGAAATAACAGGCAGAAATATAAAGATAACGGACAGCAAGGGCGTATGGGACAAGTTTAATTCCGTATGTGACAAGGATATTCCGGAGTACAGCGCCGAGCAGCCCTTGAAATTCAGCGCCACCTCTTTGCAGACCATGCTTGAATGTCCGCTTAAGTACTATTATGAATTTGTTCTGCATATTCCCCGCACAGAGTTCAGAGAAAGAAATTCCGGTGACTGGCTTACACCTTTAAAAAAAGGACTTTTTGTTCATAAGGTACTGGAGGAATATGTAACAAGCGAGTTCATAGAAAAGGAGAATGCCGAAAACAAATTAGATAAGTCTCTTTTTGACGAAATATTTGAAAGAACGGCAGAAGAATACAAGGAAAAATATCAGTGCGATTCCCTTTATATATATAACAGAGAAAAGTCGGATATGTACGACAAAATAAGTAAATATCTTGAAAAATTACACAGTGAGACATCGGACGGGGAGTGGATGCCCGTTGCCTGTGAAAAGAGCTTTGCGGATGCAGTATATAAGCTTGAAGAAGACGGCAAAACGGCAGAGCTCAAGTTCAATGGCACTATTGACAGACTAGATGTCAATAATGACGGCGTGTACAGACTGATAGACTATAAATCCAACAAAAAGGCCGAGAACGGCAAGTACTGTCAGCACTTTGTTTATCCGCTTGACATTGACAATACGGAGCAATTTGTATATGAATATATTTTCATAAACAAATCTGTTAAATATGACAAGGATAAAACAGGATGTCTTGAGGACTGCAAGGCGGATATACTGAAAAATGCCGTGCTTAAGAATGTATATGATGTGCCTGAAGAGGTCAAATGCGATTATTGTAAATACAAATGTATATGCACAACAAAAATGGGGTGAGAACATTGAGTATAGGCGAAGATAAAATAAGAGAAAGCATAGTTACGGACTTTGAGCACAATATGTTTATTGAAGCCGGTGCAGGAGCAGGCAAAACAAGTATAATAAGGGACAGGATAGTAAATCAGCTTAAAAGCGGTAATATTTTCGCCCATGAGCTGGTCGTTATCACTTTTACAAACAAGGCCGCCGCAGAGCTTTACGAGCGTATAATATCAAAGCTGAGAAGCGAGGTAACAAAATGCAGTGAGCCGGAGGAAAGAAAAAGGCTTGAGGTCGCAATAAATGATATTGACAGTATGACTATATCCACTATACACAGCTTCTGCAAAAATATAATAAGTGAGAGAGCTTTTGACGCAAGGTATCCCGTAGATGTGCATATTGCAGAAGAAAACGAGGATATGGAGGCTAAAAAAGCCTTTTTTGAAAAATGGTTTACCGACAGGGCATCAGAGATATGGAAAATTACAGACAGCTATCCCGAAATAAACAAAAACAAAAAGGGAAATAAGAATTGGTTTAAAAACAGCTTTAAAAATAAAGCGGAGGGTCTGTTCTGTAAGCTATGCAGTGATGTAAGCGACAAAAACACCGAAATAATATACAACAGGGAATTATGCAAAATTTCCCCGAATTATTTTAATGATAAAGCAGATTCTATACGAAGCCGTATAAGGGACAAGCTGTTAAGTCTTATAAATGAGATGGACACAGACAGAACCTATAATGATATATCCGAGATCAGTAAATATATAGTCAAAAGCAAAAATATTTCAAGTCTTAATTCTGATGATAATGATAAGCTGTTTGAATATATCACCAACGATGCATTTTATGAAAATATCTTTTCCGCAGATAACAATAAGCGAAATAAGGATATAATTGCTGTTCGCACGGCTGTGAAGGAGGCTTATATTGACTGGTATGATTCCGAGATAAGTAATGAAACAGAAAAATTATCAGAGATGTACGAGCAATATCCCCACAGTATTATGACTAAATATGCGGAGGAGGCAGCAAAGGCCTATGAGGCGCAGAAAAGCCATGAGTATATTTCAAATAACGATCTGCTTATCACCGCAAGAGACCTTATAGTTGAAAACAAGGAGGTTCGCAAATACTTTTCCGAAAAGTACAAATGTATATATGTAGACGAATTTCAGGACACCGACCATATTCAGGAAAAAATGATATTTACGCTTTGTCTTAAGGAAAATTCGGAAAACGAGCTCAGAGACGGCTGTCTTTTTGTTGTGGGCGATCCTAAGCAGTCTATATATCGTTTCAGAGGGGCTGAGCTCAGGATATATTATGAGCTCAGGGATAAGATGAAAAATATGGATAATGCAAGGGTTTATAACCTTGATAAAAATTTCCGCTCCAATTCCGACATAGTGCAGTGGGTAAACACGCAGTTCAGCACAGTAATTGACGGATACAGCTTTATGGAAGCCTGCTTCAGTGTGCCCGAGGGGGTCATCTCCGGAGTTTATAAATATGACAGACCCATATTTGACACAGAGGATGAAAAGCCAAAGGATGAGGATGTATATGACTTATGCAATGTCATTTCCGGACTTACGGGCAGTGCCCAAATTTACGATAAGTCCTGCGGTGTAAGAAATATAATGTACAAGGATTTTCTTGTGCTCACGGAGAATACCACACATGCAGAGCAATATCTTAAAGCCTTTGCCGATAACAACATACCCGTGATCACGGGCATGAAAAATGAAGTATCAAACGACTGCGCCGTAAGCCGTTTTGTTATGCTGTATTCCTATCTTTCCGACAGGAGCCGTTTAAACAGGGCAGGCGCAATGGAGGTTGCACTCGGTACGGATTTCTTTGATAAGGAATGGCATGAAGAGGGCATGAAACGCCTTTATGACATCGATATGTGTACACGCGGTATGAATCCTTATGCCCTTGCCGAATATCTTTTGTCACAGGAGGATATACTTCTTCCTCACAACGCAGAGCTTAAGAAAAGCGTAGTTTATTCTGCTATGACCAGAGTGAGACAGTTTGTAGAGACGGCACTGTCTCAGCACAAGGGAAACAGGCAGGAGCTTGCGCGCATGTTCAGGGAAATGAGAGAAAAGGATATGGAAAGGGAGATACCGTTTGAACCCGAAAGAGATGCCGTAAGATTTATGAATGTACATCAGTCAAAGGGACTTGAAGGCAATATAGTAATACTTGCCGACAGAGCATCTTCCTTTAAATTCAACAATACTGCATTCAGAGACGGCAATAAGCTTTATCCCTCGATCAATACGGGCGGTAAAAACAATTATCCTGCCTATAAGACCGACAAGGATATTGAAAATAAAGTATTAAAAGAGGAAAAGGACGAATACATAAGACTGCAGTATGTGGCCGCAACAAGAGCGAAGCAGGCGATCATAATTATGGATGCGCTTTGCCCCAATGCAGGCTTTTCAGAATATGAGCCGGATTTATGCGCTTCTGTCATACCATTGCTTAATAATAATCAGAATGACGAGGCTTTTGACGAATACACCTCGCCTCTTATAAAGGCAAAGCTTACGCAGGAACAGCAGAAGGAGCAGTTTATAACACTTAACCCCAGTCTGCTTGAAAAGCACGAAAAATATGTTCCCGTGACCGAGGTGGACAATGATATAGACGAAAACGGCAAAATAACGGACGGGGATGCGGAAGCAGAAATAAAGGGCGCAGTCTTCGGCACCGCCATGCACAGATGCTTTGAGCTCTTTGTAAACGAATGGAGAGAGAAGAACTTTGACACTGACACCGAAAAGCTGTCGGATAAGGTTATAAATCAAGCAATTATGGAAGGCCTTGACAATATAGATGAGGACAAAATAAACGACTATATAAAAATTCTAAAAAAAATGCTTGACGGCTTTATGGAGGATAAAGAGCTTAAGGACCGTATCATAAATGCAAAGGCTGTATATACGGAGCTTCCGTTTTCGTATTTTATAAATGCCGAGGAGAACCGCGATATGCTCAGAGAACTGGGTATAGAGGATAAAAACGAGGGCAGGATATGGGTAAACGGAACGGCAGATCTTGTTATTGTAAATAAGGATGGTACCATATCTATAATTGATTACAAGTCTAATGTGGATAAAACCGATCTTATTGAGAGATACAAGGGACAGCTTACGCTTTATAAATACGCCGTAAGTAAATTGTTTGATACCGATATAAGCAATATAAGCTTTGAAATAAAAGATTACAGAGATTAAGGCGTCGTCTTTGCGGCGCTTAATTATATGTCCCAAAATTTTGCCATAGATTATGGTATAATAGGCTTATCGAAGGAGGGATGTATATGATGCTTTACAAGGCGGCAGCAGTACTGAACGACAATGTTAAGCTTAAAAGACCGTATACCAAGGGTACGCAGAAATATATGGGCTTTTATGGCGAAAAATGCGAGCATAAGACATTTATATTCATATGTGATATATCTGATTCGCATAAAAACGAGTCTGTAACATTGGGTATAATTTCTGATACCGACTGCTATATAGAGGACATGGTAAATGCTTTTGCGGAGGAAGCAGGTATTGAGTATAAGGATATTACAATACAAGAGGTCACCGTATCGGCAATGGACACAATGCTTTCGGAGGGACGGCGCAGAAGCTACATAGAAGACGATAACAGCATAAGACAATTATATGATATAGGTATATTAAATAAACGCAGAAGCAATACTGCATTTTCTGAGAATATACTTAACTGCAGCAGAGACAGAGCCGAGCTTATGGCTGCGGCAAGCTCACTCCCATGTGAAAATGAGCTTATACCCGAGCTCAACAGAATATATGAAAGCACAGCTTTTACTAAGATCATATGTCACCCCGTCCACTATATCATAATGTCCGAAGGACACGGCGATAAGGCGTCTGATATACTGCTGTCGGCGCTTTGGAACAATTCCAGGATAAGAAGCAGAAGATATACCGTAATAGATATTGATAACAGGGATTTCTGCGAGGAAAACTGCAGTATGTTCTATAAGGCGGCAGATATGGGCACAGTTGTTATAAATATAAAGGAAAAGGAGGAAAATAACAGATCGCCCTTCATGCAAATGATGGACAGAAACGAAAGACTTAAGCTGATATGCACTTTGGCAAGGACATATAAGGGCAGGGTGCTCACAATATTCAATATCCCTGCTGAGTGCAGGGAGCTTTTGGAAAAAATATACAAGCTTACGGACAATATGTGCTATGTTGAAATATCCGAAAAAAATTTAAGCGGTGAAAAAGCAAGGCAATATCTTTCCGATCTGGCAGAAAATAACGGCGTACCCGAGGATGATGCACTTTTTGAAAATATAGACGGAGCAGAAAAAAGCTTTCCTTCAAAGGAGCTTGATAATATGTTTGACATATGGCTTAACAGGAAGCTGACAAGAGAAATATATCCGCAGTACAGCAATTATTCATTGAAGGCAAAGTCCGAAAGCGTACAAAGCCCTAAAGGGGATGCCTACAAGGAGCTTATGTCAATGACGGGTCTTGAAAATGTAAAGGCGCAGATCAACAGAATAATAAAGTATAACAAAGCTCAGAAGCTTTTTTCCTCTAAGCATACAAGAACAAAAATGCCTTCAATGCACATGGTATTCACCGGCGCGCCCGGCACTGCCAAAACAACTGTTGCAAGACTTTTTGCACGGATAATGAAGGACAACGATATACTTTCAAAGGGCGAGCTGTACGAAATGGGCAGGTCCGACCTTGTGGGAATGTATGTGGGTTGGACAGCCAAAATAGTTAAAAACAAATTCAGGATGGCCGCAGGCTCTGTTCTTTTCATAGACGAGGCTTATTCACTTGTTGACGGAAGCAAAAGCTTCGGCGATGAAGCAATAAATACCATAGTTCAGGAAATGGAGAACAACAGAGATGATATGATAGTGATATTTGCGGGATATCCAAAGGAAATGGAGAGTTTTTTAAATAAAAATCCGGGGCTCAGGAGCAGAATATCGCATCATATAAATTTTGAAAATTATTCTGCTCAGGAGCTCTATTCAATAACGGAATACATGGCAGAAAAGGACGGCATGACGCTTGATAAGTCAGTAAAGGATAAGCTTTTGCCTATATTTGACAAGGTAAGATCATTTAATGACTTCGGTAACGGAAGATATGCAAGAAATATATATGAAAAAGCATTTATGTCACAGCGATGCAGGCTTGCCGATATGGAGCTTGACAAAATATCCGATGCGGATGAAGCGCTCATGCTTGCAGAAGACTTCGACATAGATATACCGCAGATAAAGCAGGCCAGGATAGGTTTCTGATATATGTGAATAAAGTGAGGTTTTTATATGCAAATTTATATAAGAGACTACAGCAGTTACAGGATAGAATTTTTTATAGATGACAAATATGTAAGACTGTATAATGATTATTCTATAATATATAGTTTGGACAACGAATATATACGGGATTATAAAAGCAATCAGATCAAGTATTTTATAGACAATAATTATATAAGAAATTACAGCGATTATTCCATTAAATATTTTATAGACGGGAGATATGTGCGTTCATACAAGGATTATAGCATATTGTACTCACTGGATATGACGTGATGAAAAATAATCTTTAAGGAAGGCTTATATAAAGAGGGGGAGAGAATATATGACATTCAGAGAAATACTTGCCACAAACATAAGATATATTTTTAATAAAAATACAGGTCATTACGGCTGGGCGGAAAAGCGCAGAAAATATCACATGGAAAAGATATATGAATATATCCCCTCGGAACACGAGAGAAAGCTCGAAGAGGAGCGTAAGCAGGCAGAGTATGCGGAATATATCAGAAAATGCAGAGAGGATATACCCTTCGATACCTCCGGAATTGAGGACGATAAAATCGAATTGGCGAGCCGTCTTCTGTATTGCCGCAGAACGGATGCTGTAATATTACAGCATCTGGACAGCTGTTATTGGGAATATATAGACAAGGTGACAGATCATAACATCTGCTTTACTTATGCCGATCTGGACTTTGTTAAAAAAGCCATTAAGTCTGAGGGCGTTCCTCACGACGGCATCAATTCTTATCTCACACTGCTTTATATAAGAGATTTTACCGAAGATCACAGCTTGTTGGAATTTATGCCTGAAAATAAATATTTTACGGTACTTATTGACGCCCTCAAAAATACTGTTTTTATAAGATTGAATATGAAAAACAGTACCGTATCAGACAGAATGGAGGTAATAATGGACTATATAGAGCATAATTACCCGTATAGAAGAAATCATATGATAAGGCTGAAGGATATGCAGAATAAATATATCAAATAGTTTTTTTGAAATTGTAAATATTGATTACTTTATAAAAACAGTCATATTTACTGCGATTTGCAGAAGTAAGGCTGTTTTTTATTTCAACATTTTTGTCTGAGCATTTTTAAGCATCATACATATTGAGTTTGTTAAACAAATATGGTAAAATGTATTATATCAAAAAAATGATTGTTACAAAGAGAGGTGCTTCCTTTGAAAATACAGGAGATCAAGAGTTTACTTAATGAGCTTACAGATAAGATATCAAGGTTTTATGAAAATACAGATGAGGTAAAGAACTGGCTTATGGCAGCAACACTTTATATATGGTCAAGCAATAAGCTTTGTGCAGAGGAGTATACAGAACTTATACCTATATTTACAGATGAAAAATGTTCATATGCACAGATAATAACAGCTCTTGACTGCACCGGAGAGGAAGGCCGCAAATTACAGCTTCCGTTATTTTTTATGGAAGCAGTGAACAGAGATAAAGAAAACAACAGTAATAAAAGCCGTATTCTTGCTGAGGATATAGGCAGATTTTTAGCTGAAACTGCCCTTGTGAACGGGGACTTTACCATTGGTGAAGCAAGAGCACTGCACAATATCATGGATATTTTGCTTGAATGTTGTGACAAAAATGGTGTTACAAATGCCAAGCCATATGAATACAAGCCTGACATGATAACGCCATTAAATGATGACGGTTATTACATAGATACGGAAAATGAAAAAACAAATCCTGGCAAAATAACGTTTACAAATAGCGGGAATGAATCTTCGGTGCCGAGATCCGATACTGAAAGCATTGAAACACCAGACAAAGAACAGCTCGAAATGTCTGCAGAAAATATTACCGAAAACATAGAACATACACCTCCGACAGATGACACGCTGGAAAGTGTAATGTATGAACTCAACTCTCTTGTAGGGCTTGATAACGTAAAAAAAGATATAGAAAGTCTTATGAACTTTATAAGAGTGTGTCAGCTCAGGAAACAAAGAAACATGAAAGTTCCTGAAATGTCTTATCACCTTGTTTTTACAGGAAATCCGGGTACAGGCAAAACTACCGTTGCTCGGCTTGTTGCAAAGCTTTATTATCTAATGGGCAATCGCTGTTCATCTTACCGAGAAAGACAAACTGGGGTTCATCACACGGTTTAAAAATGAAGCCATTGCCAGACTTATGGATGCAGGAAAGAAGTTTATAGGAATTACAGAAGATCCTGCAAATATCGACAATGCAACAGTATCCGATGAAAAAGTAAACAGGGGGAACATACAGGCACCCACGGAAGATATGTCACTCCCTATAGCCATATACCTTGTGGAAGAAGAATAAAAGTTAATGATGATTTTTCTATACTTATACCGTATAATAGTTTTTATGTACCAAGAGAAGAGAGCGATGATGAAAATTTATTTATTATAGCTTTTATACATACGGAGCATCTTATGTAGAAGACGATGTTTTGTGTGATTTCATAATAAAAATAAAAGAAACTGCAGATATAAATATAAAAGGTCAATTTTATGGTTATGAAAACATGAAATTTGAAGATATTTTGGATACTATGGCATCAAGAGTAGGAAACATTACATTCAGCTTTATCGGTATAACTATGAGCAGCGATGCTTACAGAGAGGTTCAAAAAGTGGTAAAAGATGAACCTTTTATAAAAAAGCGTATATTAATTTTATAAAATTACAGCTAAAAAGTGCCTCCCGGCATAAAACCGGGAGGCGCTGTAGTTCAAAGGCAATTTTTTACTTCTTATACTTAGACAGGTTCATGCCTCTTCTCGTTGCCATTTCGAGAACTTCATCGTCATCGGCATCTTCAATATCGGAATACTCCGAAAGCGCACCGCCGTAGCCTCCAACGAAGAAGGCTCCCATGTCCTCTTCTTCCAGATCTCTGCGTATTTTGTCAACATCAAATTTCATAACCTTTCCTCCTTTAGAATAAAATTTCTGCGTTTGATTTTTGCTTACATATTAATTATATTATATCATATGGCAATTTTTTGTGCCATATAAATGTTTATAATATAAGTATAGATAATTTCCTACTTATCTATAGGGCCTAAAGTGTTTTTGACACAGGAGAATTACTGTGTTATACTTAATGTAACAAAAGGTATTTTGCAAACGAAAGTAATCATTATTAAAAAATATTATATCAAAGGCGGTGTAAAAAATGAAGTTTATTCATCTTTCGGATCTGCACATCGGCAAGTGTGTAAATGGCTTTTCAATGCTTGATGATCAGGTATATATACTCAATGAGATCTTAGGCATAATCGATGCCGAAAAGCCGGATGCGGTCATTATAGCGGGTGATGTCTATGACAAATCGGTGCCTTCAACTATGGCAGTAAGCTTGTTTGACGACTTTGTTGTAAGTCTTGCAAAGCGTAAAGTACAGGTATTTATAATCAGCGGAAATCATGATTCGCCCGAGCGTCTTGCCTTTGGCAATCGACTTATGGACTTAAGCGGAATACATTTTTCATCCGTTTACAACGGAGCAGTTGCCCCTATAGAATTGCAGGATGAATACGGAAAAATCAACATTTATATGCTGCCCTTCGTTAAGCCTGCCCATGTGCGTCATTTTTATCCCGATGAGAATATTGCCTCATATAACGATGCTCTGCGCGTGGCAGTTGAAAAAATGAATATCGACAAGGGAAGCAGAAACCTGCTTGTTACACATCAATTTGTGACCGGCGCACAACGTTCCGAGTCTGAGGATATTTCGGTCGGCGGAGCCGATAATGTCGATGCATCTGTTTTTGAAGATTTTGATTATGTTGCACTTGGACATCTGCACGGACCGCAGAATATTGGCAGCGAAAAGATAAGGTATTGCGGAACTCCGCTTAAATATTCTTTTTCCGAGGCTAACCATGAAAAGTCCGTAAGCGTTGTGGAACTTGGCGAAAAAGGCAGACTTTCGTTGAATACCGTTCCTCTTGTTCCTCTCCGTGACATGAAAGAAATCAGAGGCACTTATTCCGAATTGACGGGAAAAAACTTTTATGAAGGCTCTTCATATGAAAGCGATTATTTACATATAACACTGACGGATGAGGAGGACATACTAGATGCCGCTGCAAGATTGAGAGTGATATATAAAAATCTCATGAAGCTTGATTATGACAATAAGCGTACTCGTCACAAAGCAGAAATAAACGTAACGGAGAATATAGAAACAAAAACGCCTCTTGAGCTTTTTGCAGAGTTATATATGAAGCAGAACGGCTCGGGACTGACTGATGATCAGGAAAAATTTATGGAAAAGCTGATAGCTGAAGTATGGGAGGATGAAAAATGAGACCTATAAAGCTTACAATGTCTGCATTCGGACCTTATGCAGGCAAAACAGAAATAGATTTTGAAAAATTAGGCACAAGAGGACTGTACTTAATAACGGGTGATACAGGTGCAGGAAAGACCACTATTTTTGACGCCATAACATATGCGCTTTACGGTAAGCCCAGCGGAGACAACAGAGAGGCGGATATGTTCCGTTCAAAATATGCTGAGCAGGAAATTCCCACAGAGGTAGAGCTTACATTTGAATATGCCGGCAAAGAATATAAGATAAAGCGAAATCCCGAATATGAACGCCCTGCAAAAAGGGGCGGAGGTATGACCAGCGAAAAAGCTGCGGCAATGCTGAGCTATCCTAACGGAGAATTGGTAACAAAACAATCGGATGTAAACAGCGCTGTAAATGAAATAATGGGCATTGACAGAAATCAGTTTACACAGATAGCTATGATAGCGCAGGGGGATTTTCTTAAGCTTTTGCTTGCCTCTACAGATGACAGAAAAAAGATATTCCAAAAAATATTCCATACATACAATTATTCAAAATTGCAAGACAAGCTTAAAACAGAAGCCTCAAGCCTTGAAAAAACAAATGAAGACGGAAAGAAGAGCATAAAGCAGTATATTGACGGTATTTGCTGTGATGAGGAGGATATGCTTTCAGCGCGGGTTGAAAAAGCAAAGACAGGGGAGCTTACAACAGACAAAGTTGTTGAGCTTATAGACGATTTAATTAAAAAAGACAATGACATTCTTGCTTTATTACAGACGGATATTGAAAATACAGATAAGAAGATAACCGACTTTAATAAAAAAATAACCAAAGCAGAAGAACGTGAAAAAACAAAAAAATCTCTTGAAAATGATTTAAATTCAAAGAATGCAGAGTTAAACAAAGTTATTGGCGATATTTCAAAAAAAGAAAAGGAAATAATATCAAAAAATAAACTTGCTGATGATTTGAACATTGAAATTAAAAAACTAAAAGAAGAGGAAAAATCTATTAAAGATGTCAATGTGGAAAAGGTTGATCTTGAAAACAGCAAAGTAAGGCTAGATAAAGATATTGAAAATATTGAAGATACTGAAAAAGAACTCAAAAAAATTTTAAAGCTAGAAAATAAACTAAAAGCAAAGCAAAATGATTATATAGCTAAATCAGAAGATGCTGAGAGTAAGAAAGCAGAATATGATTCAAAACATAAGGCTTACTTAAATGAACAAGCCGGAATTTTAGCTGAATCTTTGAAGGAGGGCATACCATGTCCTGTGTGCGGTTCTTTATCTCACCCCATGCCTGCTGTTAAGTCTGAATATGCACCAACAAAGGAAGAACTTGATAACTGTGAAAAACAATATGAAGCGTCAAAAGAACTTGAACAAGAAGCAAGCAAAGCTGCGGGGGAAATAAAGACAAAGGTTGAGACTAAAAAAGGTGAGATTTTGAAAAATGCAAATAAAATTGTAGAAATCAAAAAATATGATGAAATTGGGGATATAATTGCCAAAAAGAAAAAAGAATATGAAAAAAAACGTGAAGATGTTGAAAGAGGTTTAAAAAAAGTAAATAAACAAATTAAACATAAAAATGACTTAGAAATTTTATTAAACCAAAAGGATGAAGAATGTACTAAAATCAACGGGGAAATCACAAAAATTAAAACCAACCTTTCAGCACTTAAAGCTACAAAAGACTCAATTGAAAATAACATAGATGATTTGATCCAAAAGCTTAGTTCCGCTTCAGAGCAAGCTGCCAAAGATAAAACAGACTGCGATATAGAAGCTGAAAAATCTATTCTTGGTAATTTGAAAGAACAAATCAAAACTTTGAGAAAAAAGGAGCAGAATATCACAACAAGAAGAGATATAAATAAAAATAATTATAATTCTATTCGTGATAAACAAGACGAAATCTCCAAAGTCGAGAAAAAACTCACATGGATAAAAGCGTTATCCGATACTGCCAACGGCAAAATAAATGGCAAAGAAAAAATAATGCTTGAGACCTATGTTCAAATGGCTTATTTTGACAGAATAATTGAAAGAGCAAATCTGCGTTTTATGATAATGTCAGACGGTCAATATGAGTTGAAGAGAAAGGCTGCTGCCGATAATAACAGCAGTCAGAGCGGACTTGACCTCAATGTCATAGACCACTACAACGGCAGTGAGAGAAGTGTTAAGACTTTATCGGGCGGTGAATCATTCAAGGCTTCGCTTTCGCTGGCTCTTGGCCTGTCGGATGAAATTCAGTCTTCCGCAGGCGGAGTAAGGCTTGACACAATGTTTGTGGACGAGGGCTTCGGCTCGCTGGATGAGGAATCACTTCAGCAGGCCATGAAAGCTTTGGCAGATCTTACTGAAGGCAACCGTCTTGTTGGCATAATTTCTCATGTGTCTGAGCTTAAGGAAAAAATTGACAAGCAGATAGTTGTCACAAAGGGAAGAGAAGGCGGCAGCAGGGTTGAAATAATAGTATAAATAAATCAAGCAAGGGCAAAACCTTAGCTTTGCCCTTGCTAGGATACACAAGTTTTATTTAAGATTCACAAGCGCCAAAATATCAAATTTAGTCAGCCAAACGACCAACAGCGCAATAAGGAATATCACAGGTATACCCTTCCACATGACCTTTATATCGGCCGGACTCATTCTCATATGCAGAATTATTGATACCAGCAGATAAACAAGTATTATAACAACAGGTATAGGAAGACTGCAGTTGAAAAGGGCATATATTATAGCACAGCTTGTGGCTGCTCCGCACAGAATCGGCGCTATTGCGGACATCGAATCCTGTATGGCGCTTATTACAAATGAGCCTCTGTTGCGGTATTCCACAAATCCGAGGGAATCACCGTCGGGCTTAAAAAGAGATATTTTTTCTATCTTGGCGCCCGTCACAAAGGCGAGAAGGGCATGAGAAAGTTCATGATGTACCGTGCCCGGGAAGGTTATGTAATTGCAAAAAATGTTTGTAAATTTAGCGCCCAACAGCTTCTTTATCAAAAATTTCAAAAGCCTGTTAAAGTATTCTGCCACCAGTCCCAGTATGGGAAGCAGAGCCGTGAGTATTACAGCAGTTATAAGCATTTTATACACCTCGCTCATAAAAATAATATAATTGCTTTATTACTTTTTAAATTATGTAAGAATATATTTCTTATACAAATTATACCATACATTACGGCAAAATCAAATTATTTTTTTATGACGTAAATATTTTATTTATACCTTTTATCAAAATATAATAAATGGATCGGGGTGATCAAATGTATACAAAACAATCCAAGAAAATGATAATAATGAATATTCTGGATATTCTCAGAAAACATACCGATGAGAAGCACAGACTTAGTCAGGCGGATATACTGAGACTTCTTAAGGATGAGTACAGTATGGATATAAACAGAAAGTCCATAAGACCCAATATAATGAATCTTATAGAGTACGGCTATGATATCAATTATACGGAGGTTGAAAGAAGCGGAAATGAGCCTATGCTCACTGATTTCTATATCAACAGGGAATTTACCGATGAAGAGCTGAGAATAATTATAGACAGCCTGCTTTTTTCAAAATATATACCCTATAGTCAGTGCAAGAAGCTTGTTGAAAAGCTCGAATCGCTGTCAAACGAATACTTTGCCTATAAGGTAAGGCATATAACTAATTTACCGGAAAATATGCCCGAAAACAAGGAGCTTTTCTATGTCATATCAGTTCTGGACGAGGCAATAGCCAATAAGAAAAAGGTCATATTCCACTATAACGAATACGGCACAGACAAGAAGCTTCACAATCGTCCGGGAAAGGACGGCAAGCCGGCGGAATATCTGGTGAATCCTTATCAAATGGTTGCAACAAACGGCAGGTATTATCTCATATGCAATTATGACAAGTACGATAATGTGTCGAATTACAGAATAGACAGAATAACGGACATAAGGCTCACTGATGAAAAGATAAAACCTCAGAAGAGCGTAAAAGGGCTCGAAAACGGACTTGACCTGCCGAAGCATATGGCAGAGCACATATATATGTTTTCGGGAGAAAGCGCTACTGTGGTTTTCAAAGCGGACAAAAAAATTATTTCTGCCGTTATAGACTGGTTCGGCAAGGATATAAGCTTCTTTGATGAAACCGAAAATGAAGTTAAGGTAAGCGTTTATGTAAATCTTGAGGCTATAAAGTACTGGCTCATGCAGTATTCAAGCTATGTTAAGGTCATAAGTCCCCAAAGCCTTGTAGACACAATAAAAGAAGATTTGAAGGCAGTATGCGGTAAGTATGGTATTTAGAAAGCATAACTTAAAAAACATCAATTTAGCGTTCTCCTTTGCGGAGGGCGCTTTTGTTTATGTATAAACTATGAATTGTTGTAAAAAATTTACAAAAAAGTTGTTGCAAATTTAACATATAAGTGTTATAATATATATTGTTAAAAAAATAACAATAATTTTAAGGAGGAACTTAAAAATGGGAAGATTTACATTACCAAGAGACCTTTACTACGGCAAGGGTGCGCTAGAGAACCTCAAGAACCTTTCTGGTAAGAAGGCTATCGTTGTATCGGGCGGAAGCTCAATGAGAAAGGGCGGTTTCCTTGACAAGGTAGAAGGTTATCTCAAGGAAGCAGGCATGGAGGTCAAGTTTTTTGAAGGCGTTGAACCCGATCCTTCCGTAGAGACAGTTATGAAGGGCGCAGCCGCTATGACAGAATTCCAGCCCGACTGGATCGTATCTATCGGCGGAGGTTCACCAATCGATGCCGCAAAGGCTATGTGGGCATTCTATGAGTACCCCGAAACTACTTTTGAAGACCTTTGCACACCCTTTAATTTTCCGAAGTTAAGGACTAAGGCTCGTTTCTGTGCTATTCCTTCAACATCGGGCACAGCTACCGAGGTTACTGCATTCTCTGTTATCACAGACTATTCAAAGGGTATCAAATATCCTCTTGCAGATTTCGAGATAACTCCCGATGTTGCTATAGTTGACCCCGAGCTTGTTGTCAGCCTTCCCGTAAAGCAGGTTGCTTACACAGGTATGGACGCTCTTACGCACGCTATCGAGGCTTATGTTTCAACACTCAACAGTCCGTTTACAGATCCTCTTGCGATCAAGGCTATAGAGATGGTATTTGACTATCTCCCCGCTTCATACAACAAGGATATGGATGCAAGAGAGCAGATGCACTACGCACAGTGCCTTGCAGGTCAGGCATTCTCAAATGCTCTTTTAGGCATTGTTCACTCAATGGCTCATAAGACAGGCGCTGCATTCTCAACGGGTCATATTCCTCACGGCTGTGCAAACGCTATATACCTTCCTTATGTTATAAAGTATAACGCTCACGAGCCCGAGGCTATGAGAAGATATGCCGACATAGCAAGAAGAGTAGGTCTTGGCGGAACATCAGAGAAGGCACAGGTAAACGCTCTTATTGCAAAGATCGAGGAATTCAACCGCGCTATGAACATTCCCAAGACTATTCAGGAATTTGGCGTAAAGGAAGACGAGTTCTTAGAGAAGCTTGACACTATCGCAGCAAATGCAGTAGGAGATGCTTGTACAGGTTCTAACCCCAGAGCTATCACTCCCGCACAGATGGCTGAGCTGTTCAAGTGTACATTCTATGGCACTGAAGTTGATTTCTGATAAAAACATAAATTTCTCCAAAACAGCGCAGTTTTACTGCGCTGTTTTTATGCTGTTGACAGTTAAGTTTGTGGTATGTTATAGTAATTATATAAGGATATTTTTAAGCTTACGAGGGGTAGTATATGTCTAAAAAACTGATAGTTATTCTTTTAACGACGGCAATGCTTATATTGAGCTGTCCCTTTATCTATGCCAATATCAACGACAATTCGCCTGTTAATGTGCTTTCTGAGCTTAAAATTGCCGACAAAGAGGATCTGAACAAAAAAGAACCTATAGCCACCATTGAAGCTCTCAACGCCATATCGAATGTTTTTGGTAAATACAAATTTGGCATTAGCAGCTGGTATCTTGGAGATACTCTTAAGGATATGGACTACTTGGATGATGATACAAAGCGTATGCTTATGAATTTAAGCAGGAATGAGGTCCTGATATATAAAGATATACCCAAGCTTAAATTAGATGCGCCAATAACAAGGGGTGATGCGCTTCTATATATTGTCAGATCGGTAGGAGATACATATGCCTGTGTTGATAATAAATATGATTACTATAATATTCCCGAGGAGGTTTATAATGCGGCATATGAAAAGGGGCTTATCCCAAATGCCGATATATCCGATAAAGACAAAACTATATCATGTAAGGACTTCTATAATATTCTTGCCAAGTCGCTTTATGTGGAATATACTATGGGTGGTTATGCAAGCCAATTACATCGTAATATAGATTACTTGAAAGAAATAAATTATGAAGAAAGCACAGAAACAACTACCGAAGAAATAAAAATTCCCTTAGAAGTTCATATAGATGACAATTTGAATATAAGCTGGAAGCTTCCCGATGAATATAAATTTATTGAAACCTCTGACAGTTCTTTGAATGTTTATATTATAAAAAATGACGGAAGTAAGGAATATTGTTTTAAAACGGAATATTCTCCGGTTTTAGACAGCATAAAGGTTGTTAATTGTTTGGTACGGCATAAGGATGAAGGAATAAAAGCAATAAGATGTGAATTTTCTGAATATAATGCTGATATAAAAGGATATAATTGGGTATATTATCACGATATAGATGTTTCCGATATAAAAATTATTACCGAAGGAAACGAAATAAAGCCCGGAATATATATAAAACAAAACGCATCTGTAAAAAGCGTTACACTTGCTGACGGTATAAGTTTTGAGCCCGAATGTTATTATATCCTTAAAGGCTCTGAAACAGGATATCGTAAGGATGAGTATAATACAAAATACTATGATGTTTTTAAGCCTGAAAACGAAGCAAATATATATACTCTTCCGAAGGATTCACATTTTACTGTTGAGCAAGCGACAAGCGATATACATATTATGAAAGCTAGCATAACAAAAAATGCGGACGACGGATACACTTTGCATATAACGCCCGAATCTACTGTGGGATTTGAAATAAAATATACATATACATATAACTAAGACCTGTTCTCTCCGGACAGGTCTTTTAATA
Organism: uncultured Clostridia bacterium; assembly: GCA_947632235.1. Classification (GTDB taxonomy): domain Bacteria; phylum Bacillota; class Clostridia; order Lachnospirales; family CAG-274; genus Gallispira. The sequence continues at coordinate 984 of CANROO010000012.1, read as the reverse complement.
TATAAATATTTGAGCCGTTGTTATTGAATTTATTTGCAATATATGGTAGAATAATATCAAATTAAAAAACATGGGGGTGTTAATTTGGATTCTATACAAAAGATAATCGACAGCTGTGTGACTGCTCAGCATCCGGTCATGCTGTCTGTTATAATAGGCATAGTCTGCGGATTTCTTATATGTTTTTTCGGCTATAAGCTCTTAAGGCTCTGGTGCGCCATTATCGGCTTTGCTGCGGGCGCTCTCATTTCGGGCGTTGTAGCCTATGCCATGGGAGCGGATGTTGTGCTCCTTGTGGCAGGTGTGGTAGGCTTGATAACGGGTATTTTGTCCTTCGCCTTCTATAAGACGGGAGTGTTTATAATAGGCTTTGGCTCAACGGTAAATGTGGCAGGGCATATAATGAATGCCTATGATGTAAGCGCAAGCTGGTGGATGATAGTGCTTATAATCGCGGCTGCTGTTATCGTGGGCATATTGGCAGTAAAGCTTGTGAGAACAGTCGTTATAATAAGCACAGCCTTAAGCGGAGCGGCATCTATAGTTACAAATATACTGGGAATATTCAGCGTTACAAACTATGTTGTTATACTCGCTTCAACAGGCATTGTGGCGGTTTTGGGTATGCTTTATCAGTTCACGCACACCAAAAAGAAGAAGGATGGCAAATCGGAAAGCGAAGCCTTGCCCGAAAATGAGCAAGCGGAGCAGGATACGCTTCATTCCGATGAACATACACAGCCCAATGAACCCAGTAAGCTCCCGGATAAAGAGGAATGGACAGACTCTCCTAATTTACCCTCGGACAGCGCTCCGATAAATAAAATATCCAAAGATACCGGTTCAATATCTAATGACACACAAAATAAAAACGAGTAAATAAAAAGACCTGTCAGTATTTCGGCAGGTCTCAGACTGTCAAAAAAGTATAAATTGACACAAAAAATGAAAGACTGAATAGTTTGTACGACCAAAAAAGCGTTG
>CANROO010000011.1 GCA_947632235.1 uncultured Clostridia bacterium | reverse complement strand
CAGGATCAGATAAGTGCTGACCAAAAATACAGTTTCGTAAATCTGGTACTCCGGATCCAGAACCGCCATGCCAAACAGATGATTCCTGATATCCATCAAACCGGCGGGGCCGTGAAGCACGTCCACGCCAAGAAGTATGGCGGTATAGCATCCATAATACAAAAGACCCAAAAGCTCCAGTATGACGCGGCAGACAGCCGTTCTGTCCTTTTCCTGTACAAGTTTCCTTTCCGTCAGCAGCAAAAGCACATATCCGGTCAGTTTTACAACTCCGCCCAGCCATCGGAAACCAACCGTCTGCCCATGGATATACAAATAGGAAAAGGGGAAGAGACAATCCAGTTCCGGCGGGCAGCCCAATAATACATCAAATATGAACATACTCCCGATCATCAGCAGAATAAATTGCTTTTTTCTCAGGCCGCTGTCCATAAACAAATCCTCCTTTGCGCCAAACGACATTTTCCATAAAGTTTTGGTATTTTTGTTTTAATATTCTTTTCTATTTAAATCAACAGATTATGAGTGAACGGCCTTTGAAATTGAGTGAATTCATTTTCTTCTGATCGGCATCCGTGTTATAATAAAAATGCGAAGGAGGGATTTTATTTGTTCGGTATAATGATTGAACTGCTGGTTAATCTGATCGAAGGGATTTTGTTTTATTATGTGCTATCGCAGAGATTGACATGGAAATACCAGGATCCCAGAAAGTATCTGTGTCTGATCGGGGATTTTTTGACCATTACCCTTTGCAACTATTTGGAATTAAATTCTATCCTTTCCTGCATCATTATTTTAGCGGCAGAATTGTCAATGGCGTTTCTGCTGACAAAAAACTCCGTTTCAGAAATTGTTTTCTGGGGCAGCATCTGCTCCATACTTTCCATGATCTCCGAGAATTTTGTATTATTGATCTGCGAGTGGCTTCTGGGAAACAAATTCGATCTGATCTTGGAATCTTCTTCTTTCAGGTATAACGTTATTTCAATTTATGTACTTTTACAGGCGGCATTGGTATTTATCATCGTTCACATAAGGAAACCGCTTATGTTCTTTCCTGCGCCTGCGATCCTGATGATGCTTTTTTTAGTCCTTACCGGCATTGTTTCCATGTCCGCCCTGAACGTGGACATCAGCAAACTGGATACGGCGATCGGTTCCGGGCAGGAAGACGTCATAACGTCGCTCTATTTTGTGTGGTTCTCCTTTTGGACCATCTGGATCTTACTGTTCGCTTTACTCTCATTCATGGGAATTCTTTATAAAAGAAATCTCACCTTAAGAGAGGCTTACGAAGAACAGCGGCTGGAAAGAGCACAGTACGAACTATTAGACTCTTCAAGCAAACTCCTGCAGGCGTGGAAGCATGATAACCGGAACCATTTGCAGACAATTCTTCAGCTGAACGAGAGCAAAAAATACGACGAATGCCGGCAGTACATCACACAGCTGATCGATGGGATCCATCAGGATTCTTTAGAGATCAATACGGGAAATCCTGTCATTGACGCGATCCTGTCGTTAAAAAAAATAGAAGCGGAGAAAGCCGGCATTGCATTTTCCTACGAGCTGTATATTCCTCCGGCTGACCGCTTTCCCATCAGTAACCTGCAATTATCCTCCCTGCTGGGAAACCTTATGAGCAACGCGATAGAGGCCGGTTCCGCCATCTCCGATGCGTATATCAGCCTGCGCATACAGCTCTTAAGATCCAATTTGTTGATCGAGATCAAAAACAGCAGTACCGGCGCCTACAACTATGATACTGACAGACAGCTGCGCAGTACAAAAAAGGACGCCGGCCATGGCATAGGACTAAAAAAGGTCAAAAAAATTGTTGAAGAAGCAGGCGGTTTCTGCAGGATTCAGCCGGAATCCGACAATTTTTTGGTTTCTATCCTGCTACCTTTGAATAATCCGGAGGAAACTCAATGAATATCTGTATTTTGGAAGATGAGAAACAACATAAAGACCATCTGCTCTCTTTGCTTCAAAAATGGCAGGCAGCAAATCATACCATTCTCCACATTGACTGCTTCTCTTCCGGCGAAGAACTGTTGTCAGGAGAAACTGCGGACTACCATGTCATTTTTCTGGATATCCGGCTGAAGCAGGCCACAGGCGTCGAGGTCGCCCGCATGCTGCGGAAACGGGGCTTTCAAAATGATCTGGTCTTTTTAACCGCCTATCGTGAATACGTTTTCGAGGGTTATGATGTGCATGCGCTGAACTATATTTTAAAACCTGTTTCCTATGAGAAACTGGACGCCTGTATGCGCCATGTTTATCAAAAAATGCGAACATATTATAATAAAAAACATCCTCCGCGAAGGCTCTGCCCCATTCTGACTCTATGCGTTCATAGAGCTTATGTATACAGCTTATATCCTCTATCCCCTCGGGGCAGACGGCTATGCCGTCAAAGTCGCATCCAAGCCCTATATTTTTTTCGCCTGTTATCTTGGCTATATGGTCTATATGCCTTATGATATTGTCAAGGCTCCCGTTTTTGCCGTCCACAAAGGGCGGATAAATATTTATGCCCACTGCGCAGTGCATATCGCGCATGACTTTGAGCTGTTCATCGTCCAGATTTCTGGGATGAGAGCACACGGCAAGGCTGTTTGAATGTGTGGCTATAAAGGGCTTATCGCTGAGCTTTACCACATCGTAAAAGCCCTTTTTATTGAGGTGCGACACATCTATGAGCATACCGAGGGCGTTCATTTTTGAAACAATGCTCTTGCCGAAGGCGCTCAGTCCATCGTCAAAGCCCGAAAGCGCTCCGCATCCTATCTCATTTTTATGATTCCATGTGAGCGTCATAAGCCTGACGCCCCTTTCATGAAGAATACAGAGCTTTTCAATACTTCCCTCCACGGCTTCTCCGCCCTCCGCGGAAAGAAAGGAGCTGAAATTTTTGGAAATTTTTGACTCATATTTTTTCATCTGCTCATTATAAAAATCTATGGCTTTGAGCGTATTTTCAAAGGCATTTTCAAGAAACGGCTCGTCAAGCCATACCGCAAAATTCTGCACTGCTTTTTCAAAGGCGCACAGGCGCTTGATATCGACATGCAGAGAATTGCTGTATAAATTGGTATTTTCCGCCATTGCCTTAGTGAGCGTGTCGCAGTGGCAGTCAAAAATTCTGAACATAAAAAACATCTCCCAAAGAATAATTATATGCTGAACGGTACAAAATAATATCGGAGGTGATCAACATGGCTGTAAACAGCTCGATCAAATGCAGAGTAGATTCATGCAAGTATCATGACAAAACCGCAGAATACTGCACACTTTCGGATATCGTAGTCGGCAAGGACTGCAGCTGCGCAAAGGATTGCTGCGAAACGGAGTGCTTATCCTTTGAATTCAAGTAATAATAAAAAAATTATTTTTTAAGGGAGGCATAAACCTCCCTTATTGTTTTATGTCCTTATTTCAAATCTTCATTGTTAGCGATATCCTGCCCTTTTTGGCATCCACGCCGAGCACCTTTACATCGACTATATCGCCCACGCTCACAGCCTCGAGCGGATGCTTTATATAGCGGTCGCATATCTGTGAAATATGCACAAGTCCGTCCTGATGCACGCCTATATCCACAAACACGCCAAAATCAATGACATTTCTGACAGTGCCCTTCAAGAGCATGCCTTCCTTTAAGTCCTCCATAGTGAGAACATCGGTCTTGAGCACGGGCTGAGGCATCTCGTCACGGGGATCGCGGCCCGGCTTTTCAAGCTCCTTCACAATGTCCTGCAGTGTAGGCACGCCCACCTTAAGCTCCTTGGCCATTTTTTCCATATTGCCCACAGCCTTGCTTATGCCCTTTATACCGCCCTTTTGTATGTCCTCGGCAGTGAAACCGCATCTTTTGATAAGCTCCTGAGCAACGGCGTAGCTTTCGGGGTGAACGCCCGTGCTGTCGAGAGGCTCGCCGTCCGTTATACGCAGGAAGCCTGCGCACTGCTCAAAGGCCTTGGGTCCGAGCTTAGCGACCTTCAAAAGCTCTTTTCTGGACTTGAATTTGCCCTTTTCCTCTCTGTAGGCAAGTATATTTTTGGCAATAGTACCGTTTATGCCCGATACATATGAAAGCAGTGAGGGTGACGCAGTGTTGAGGTCTACGCCTACATTATTCACACAGCTTTCCACCACTCCGCCCAGAACCTCGCTCAGACGCTTCTGGTTCATATCGTGCTGATACTGTCCCACGCCTATGCTCTTGGGATCTATCTTTACAAGCTCCGCGAGCGGATCCTGAAGTCTTCTGCCAAGGCTGACAGCGCTCCTTAACGCCACATCGAAGTCGGGAAATTCCTGCGAGCCGAGCTTTGAAGCCGAATAGACGGAGGCTCCCGCTTCATTCACTATCACATAGAAAAGTTCTCTGTCAAGCTTTTTCATAAGGTTTACGGCAAACATCTCCGTTTCGCGCGAGGCAGTGCCGTTGCCTATGGCTATAATGTCCACATTGTGCTTTTTTATCATATGAGTGAGCAGTTTTTCTGCCTGCTCCACCCTGTTGTGAGGCGGAACGGGATAAATAACGCCTGTGTCGAGCACCTTGCCCGTGCCGTCCACAACGGCGACCTTACAGCCCGTCCTGTAGCCTGGGTCGAGCGCAAGCACGGTCTTGTCCTTTATGGGCGGCTGCAGAAGAAGCTGTCTTAAATTCTCGCCGAAGACCTTAAGGGCGCTTTCCTCCGCCTTTTCCGTCAGATCGTTTCTTATCTCCCTTTCAACGGCAGGCGCAATAAGGCGCTTGTAGCTGTCTTCAATGACCGCCTTCAGAATATCCGCCGTGTATTCGTTCTTCCTTATTATCTTGTTTTCAAGCTTTGAAAGTATGGTATCTGCGGGCGCTTCAAGCTTTACGCTCAATATCTTTTCCTTCTCGCCCCTGTTTATGGCAAGCACTCTATGTCCTGCCATTTTTCTGACAGGCTCCGAAAAGTCGTAGTACATTTCATAAACGCTCTCGGCGGTCTCATCGCTTGCCTTAGTGACGATAATGCCCTCCTTATAGGTGAGCCGTCTTATGAGCGCTCTGTAGTCCGCATCGTCCGATATGATCTCGGCGATAATATCCTTTGCGCCCTCTATGGCCTCCTCGGCGGTGTTGACCTCCTTTTCGGCGTTTATATACTTCTTGGCTTCGTTTTCCACAGGCTCGGAAGCAAGCTGCAGCATAATGAACGAGGCAAGGTCTTCAAGTCCCTTTTCCTTGGCGATAGTCGCCCTTGTTCTCCTCTTGGGTCTGTAGGGTCTGTAAATATCCTCTATCTCGGTCAGGGTCTCCGCCTTGTCAAGGGCAATATTTATTTCGTCTGTGAGCTTTTCCTGCTCGTCTATGAGCGCTCTGACCTGCTCCCTTTTTTCATCCAGATTTCTGAGATAAGAAAGCCTGTCGAAAAGCTCCCTCAGCACAACATCGTCAAGCGAGCCCGTCATTTCCTTTCTGTATCTTGCTATGAAGGGAATGGTACAGCCCTCATCTATGAGTTTGACCGTGTTTTCAGCCTGCTCCCGTCTTATTTTAAATTCGTCCGCCAGCCTCTTTATAATGTCCATTGTGTCTGCTCCTTTACATTTCCACTATCGAGGGCGTGAGAAGTCCGTCCTCTATCTTAACGATGCCGTAGGTATAGCCTGTGCTCCCTCTCGGTCGGGATATACTGCCGGGATTCATTATATACATCCCCCTGTAGTTTTCAATAAGGGGAATATGCGTATGCCCGAATATGCATATATCCGCTCCCAGCTCCGAGCCCTTGTAGCTTATTCTGTCCGTATTCCAATGCACGGAATATTTGTCGCCGTGGGTAATAAAAAACCTCTTGCCTCCCAGAACGAAGGTCTCATCGGCAGGCTCGCTCGAGCCGTAGTCGCAGTTGCCCTTGACATAATAATATCTGAAATCGGGATATTTATTTTTGAGAGTATACACATCCTCCACATAGTCACCGCAGTGTATAACGGCGTCAAGCATGGAGCCAACGGAGTTGAGAACGGAATATACCCTGCTGAGATTTCCGTGCGTATCGCTTAAAACAAGTATTTTCATTGCATTTCCTCTAATATCGTCTTTATTTTTTCAAGCGCCTTTCCTCTGTGGCTTATTTTGTTTTTTTCCTCCAGAGAAAGCTCGGCTGTTGTCTTTTCAAGCTCGGGCACATAAAATATGGGGTCGTAGCCGAAGCCGTTGTTCCCCGATATTTTGTGCGCTATGATGCCTTCTATAGTGCCTCTGACGGTAACTGTCTCCCTGCCCGGAGAAGCCACAGCCATGGCACATACAAAGCGCGCAGTCCTCTTTTCATCGGGCACGCCCTCGAGCTGTTCCAATATCTTGGCGTTCTTATAGTCATAGGAGGTGTCATGTCCCAGATACCTTGCGGACATGACGCCCGGCGCCTTATCAAGATAGTCTATCTCAAGCCCCGAATCGTCTGCGACCACCGTAGTATTGCAGATCTTCATTATTGTTTCGGCTTTTATGGCTGCATTTTCCTCAAATGTCGCGCCCGTTTCGTCTATGTCGATGTCAATGCCCGCCTCCGCCATGCTCTTAAAATCGTATTCGGGGAGCTTGGAGCGTATCTCGCGCATTTTATCGGCATTTGTTGTAGCAAAAATTATAGTTTTCATCACTCTGACCTCGCACCCTCAATATTTATAAGCCATCTGCGCCAGCTTAAGGGCGTTTATGCCGTCCACACCCCTGCATATGGGCGCTGCGCTGCCCTCCACATAGTCCGCAAAATTCTGGAGCATGGGAGTATAAGGATCCTGCAATGGCGCCAGATAGAGCTTTTCAACGCTGCCCTTTATGGCGCTGTCGTTTGTTACCCTTGCTTTATTTATATAGTCGTACACATTTTCATATGTCCATAGGCTCACATCGTTGTCCTCGGCAAGTATCCTGCCCTGAGTGCCGACTATCTCTATAACGTCCTTGCTCATGGGCTCGCCCGTGGAGATGATGAAAACGCCCGACATATCCTTGTATTTCATAAGAAGGGTTGCCTCGTCGTCCACATCGAAGGGGTTATATTTGCCGTAGCCCATGTTGGCTATCACCTTGTCGGGCATACCGAAGAACCACTGCCACAGGTCGAGAGGGTGCTGTCCCTGATTAATAAGAGCGCCGCCGCCCTCACCCTCCCATGTGCTTCTCCAGCCGGAGGAATTGTGATAGAACTGTGTCCTGAAAAACTTGGTACACTTGAAATAAGCCCGCCTTATCTCGCCTATGGTGCCGTTTGATATGGTGTCCATTATCCACTTGTAAAGAGGCTGTATCCTGTTGTTGAACATCATGGCAAAGGGAATGCCCTTTGAAAGCTTGTTCATCTTTTCCACCTCTTTTATGTTCACGCCCGAGGGCTTCTCGCACAGCACAGCCTTGTTCTTGTCAAAGGCAAGCATGGCTATCTCGGGGTGGAGCTTGTGGGGCGTAGTGATTATAACGGCGTCAAACTCCACATAGTTTTCAAAAAGGGAGTCATAGTCGGGATATATCCTCACACCCTTTATGTTTTCCTCCGCCCACTTCACGCTCTCCTCCGAACGCGCCGTAACGGACACAAGGCTCATGTTGGGCACTGCGCCCGAATATATTATTTGGGCATATTTTCTGCCCTGTACGCCCAGACCTATTATTGCCGCTCTTACCATAATATACCTCCTCTTGTCATCAAACCATTTCTACATTGTCGAGTATGTCTTCTTCAATTTCAATATCGGAGCCGTCAAGTATAGACTTGTAGTCATCCACAAAAACATTGTATAACGAAAAGTCGGCATAAAATATTGAATATTCAAATTTGATACTTTCTGCGCCGTATTCGGTATCGTTGAGCGCGCCTGCCTTAACAGCCTCCGAAGCGTCCTCAAGGCGATCGCACACCTGAAGCAGGACCTCCCTGTCAACAGTGCAGAATACGGGAGCTTCCGTGGAATTGACCTTTGCCCTTATGGTATCGGCAGCCTTTTTATACTGCGCATAGTCCTCGGGGAAATCGTCCGAATCGGCTATGAACTTAAGAGAATTATTCACCGTGGGCAAAACGGCATTAAAGTATTTTTCCTTTTCAGCCTTCTGCTCGGGTGTAAGCTTGCTGTCCGTGGGGTCGTCATTATAGCGCTCATCATCTATCACATTAATGCAGAAATCATTGCATTTGCCATACTCTTCATCCAGCTCATCAAGAATCGTTAAAAGAGCATTTGCCAGCTCATTGGTTTTCTCGGTGATTTCTTCATCGCTCATTGAATCGTATTTTTTAGTCGTAAGATAATCTCTTTCAAACTCATAATAGGTCATATCCGCATCCAGATATTCTACAAATTTATCTCTTATAGCCTTGCTTTCATCACCGCAGTCAATTGCCTGAGCTATGCTTTTATATTTTTTAGCGGTCGACAGTGCAGACTCGAATGCGTCTTTAAGTTCCTTTTCGGAATTTGAAAAGCTCGCTGCGCCCGCAATTTTAAAATCGCAGTACTCTATCTCGTCCGCATAAGCATCATCACAGTAAAGTATTGCCATGTATTCATATTCCGCTCTTACGGCAGCCTTTATCTTTTTAAGATCCTCTTCGGGCACGGCGCTGACGGGTGCGGCGCCCTGCTCCTTTGCTCCCGTTGAAATGCTCACCGTCTTTGTGGCGCTGTCCCAGTTCACTTCAAGTCCGCTTGCCTCGCCTATAGCTCTTAAGGGCAGCATCATGGAGCCGTTTATTATCTGAGCCGGAACATCGAGGGTGAATAACTCGTCCTTGTCTACGAGCATAGTGTCCGCTCCCGCGGTGACCTCAACGGAGCTGCTGCCCTTTGAGAGCACGGCGGTCTTGGTATCCGCCTTCCACTCCACATTGTATCCGAGCTTTTCAAAGACTCCCCTGAGGGGTATGAGCGTTCTGCCGTCCTGTATAATAGGCTGCTGTGCGGAAAATTCCACCGTCTCGCCGTCAAGCTCTACGCTCACGGCAGCCGCCATGACCTGTGAGGTCATAATTATTGTTGCCACAAAAAGCGCAATAAATTTTTTCATAAAAATATCCTCCGTTATATATATTTATTTTACAACCACATTTTCACCGCCCAGAGCCTCTCTGAGCTTTATTATAAGTACATCATCTATCCTCACGCAGTCCTCCGGGGCGCTGACAAGCCTTCTGCCCGTCTTTTCATCGACTATCCTCACCCTTGTTTTGCCCTTGAAGGCATTTAAAAGCGTCTTAAGGCTTTCGGGGGTTTGGTCCGAGTCTGCGGGTATCCTTATCCAGAGGTCCTCGACCGTGCGTATTTCCTCCGCTATTATCTTGGGAGGCTGGTCAAAGTCTATGCCCGCTCTGCCCTTTATTATAATTATATTTTCCTCCTCCAGAAGATAGGCTGCGTCCGTATATCCCTGAGGGAACACCACCACATCCACTGCGCCCGTTATGTCCTCAAGCGTGAGGAAAGCCATTACCTTGTTGGACTTGGTGTAGTGAACGGTCACATCCGATATAAAGCCTGCAACGGTGACTATCTCCTTGTCCTTAACCTTGGTGGGATCGCTGAAGTCCTCCTTCTCAACGGGGAATTCCTGAAGCGTCCTTGTTATTAGCTTTTTGAGCCTATTCCAATATTTGTCAAGGGGATTTCCGCTCACATACATGCCGAGTATTTTTCTCTCCGTGGCAAGCTTATAATTGTCTGGAAATTCATCTATATCGGGAAGAACATCCCTGCTGCTCACCTCGGAGGGCGTGTCCGATGCCATGCCGAAAAGATCCATCTGTCCTGCAATGTTGTTCTTGGCGTTGTTCCTTGCGCCCTCGTAGAGCATGGTATAAACATTCATATACTGCGACCTCTTTCCGCCGAGGCAGTCAAAGGCGCCTGCCATTATAAGGTTTTCTATTACCTTTGTATTCACCTTTTCGTGCATTCTGTTTATAAAGTCCGTAAGGGAAACAAATTTGCCGTTTTTCTCCCTTTCTATAACTATGTCCTCTATGGCCTGCTGACCTATGGACTTTATAGCCGAAAGACAGTACAATATGCCCTCGTCACAGGCGGAAAAATGCCCGTAGCATCTGTTTATATCGGGCGGAAGCACGGCTATGCCCATCTGACGGCAGTTGCCTATATAGTCTATCACCTTTCTGGTGTTGCCTGCAACGCTTGTGAGAAGCGCAGCCATGAATTCCAGGGGATAATGGCACTTGAGCCAAGCCGTCTGATATGCCACCACGGCATAGGCGGCGGCATGGGACTTATTGAAGGCATACTTTGCAAAGTCCGTCATCTCGTCAAATATCTCATTGGCAAGCTCGGGAGATATGCCCTTTGAAACACAGCCGGGAATGCCCTCCTCGACACTGCCGTTTACAAACTTCACTCTTTCCTTAGCCATTACATCGGCTTTTTTCTTGGACATTGCACGGCGCACCTGATCGCTGCCGCCCATGGAATAGCCCGCAAGCTCGCGCACTATCTGCATTACCTGCTCCTGATAGACTATACAGCCGTAGGTCTCCTTCAATATGGGCTCCAGAAGAGGATGCTTATAGGTGACATTGTGTCTGTCGTTCTTGCCCTTAACATACTGCGGTATGAAGTCCATGGGACCGGGTCTGTAAAGGGATATGCCTGCTATTATGTCCTCCAGACTGTCGGGCTTGAGCTCCTTCATGAAGGATATCATGCCTGCGCTTTCAAGCTGAAATAGTCCGCTCGTCCTGCCCGAGGCTATGAGGGCATAGACCTCCTTGTCGTTATAATCTATATTGTCGCCGTTATAAGATGTGCCGTATTTTTTGTTCACCTCGTCAAAGGCATTCTGTATGACCGTGAGGGTTCGAAGCCCCAGAAAGTCCATTTTGAGAAGTCCAAGCTCCTCGCAGGTGGTCATGACATACTGCGTTGTTATGGAACCATCGCGCACGTTTAAGTTGAGCGGTACATATTCCACAACGGGCTTATCGGATATTATAACGCCTGCGGCGTGTGTGGAGGTATGGCGCGGAAGCCCCTCCAGCTTCATGCTCATGTCTATTATTCTCTTTACCTGCGGTTCGCTGTCATAGGCCGCCTTGAGCACGGGATTGCGCACAAGTGCGTCCTCTATGGTTATGTGCAGGTCATCGGGTATCATCTTGGCTATCCTGTCGCCCTCGGCATAGGGAAGATCCAGCACCCTCGTAACATCTCTTATGGCGTTTCTTGCCGCGAGAGTACCGAAGGTGATTATCTGCGACACCTGCTCGGAGCCGTATTTTTCAATAACATAGTCTATTACCTCCTGCCGTCTTTCATAGCAGAAGTCTATATCAATATCGGGCATTGTAACTCTCTCGGGGTTCAAAAATCTTTCAAAGAAGAGATTGAACCTGAGGGGGTCTATATCCGTTATCCTGAGGCTGTACGAAACTATGGAGCCTGCCGCCGAGCCTCTGCCGGGGCCTACGGCGATGCCGTGATCCTTGGCGTATTTTATGAAGTCCCACACAATAAGGAAGTAGTCCACAAAGCCCATTGAGCGTATGGTGTCAAGCTCATAGTCAAGCCTTTCCTTAAGCTCGGGCGTCATATTTCCGTAGCGCTCCGTAACTCCGTTTTCGCAAAGCTCTCTGAGATATTCATACGCCGTATAGCCCTCGGGCACATCAAAGCGAGGGAGCTTATATTTGTTGAATTCAATGCTTACATTGCACATATCCGCTATGCGCGAGGTGTTTTCGCAGGCCTCGCGTGCATAGGGAAAGAGCGAATACATCTCCTCGGGCGACTTAAGATAAAACTGTCCGCCCTCATAGCGCATCCTGTTGGGCGTATTAATGTTGGCGCCCGTCTGTATGCACAGAAGAAGGTCGTGCGCCTCCGCATCCTCAGCATTTATATAGTGCGAATCGTTTGTAACGACAAGGGGTATGCCCGTTTCGCCGTGTATGCGCAGTATAGCCTGATTGACCTGCTTCTGCTCCGCCATGCCGTGATCCTGAAGCTCCAGATAGAAGTCCTCGCCGAAGAGCTCCTTATATTGCAAGGCGACCTCCTTTGCCCTGTCATAGCCCACGCGCAGTATATTCCTCGCCACGGGGCCCGCAAGGCAAGCGCTTAGGGCAATAAGCCCCTTGTGATATTTCTTGAGAAGCTCGAAGTCTATTCTGGGCTTTTTGTAAAAGCCCTCGGTAAAGCCGTAAGAAACCAGCTTTGTGAGGTTTGAAAAGCCCTCGTTGTCCTTTGCCAGAAGCACAAGGTGGTAGTAGAAATTGTCATCGTTTACCTCCTTAACAAAGCGCGAGCCGTTTGCAATATACACCTCACAGCCCAGAACGGGCTTTATACCCTGCTCCCTGCATGCCTTATAAAAATCTATACAGCCGTACATAACTCCGTGGTCGGTTATGGCAAGAGAATCCATGCCAAGCTCCGCGCACCTTTTGACAAGCTCCTTTATCTTGGCGGAGCCGTCCAGGAGGCTGTATTCCGTATGCACGTGTAAATGAGTGAATTTTAAGCTTTTATTTTCGCCCGTTGTATTATTTTCCATATTATCCGTTTCCTTTTTATTCGTAAAATACCTACATTTATTATACTTCATAATACATGTTTTAGCAAGAAAAATGTTGAAAACAAAAGCGCTGTCTGTCATTTATTCAACATAAATTCATAAAACGGGGAAAAACTAAAAAAGAGGTGAAAAAAGTGAAAAAAATGTGCTTTATATTACTGGCGCTTACGGCGCTTGCAGGCTGTAATAAGCCCGAGGCAAGGGACATACCCTTAAGCGATGTTATGGAGGAAATAAAGATATTGGCGAGACTTGAAAATGCGCAGACAGCCGACCTTACGGAACAAAAGACAGCCGCACAGTACGGAATAGACCCCTCGGCGATAGAGGAGGGATATGTGTATTACTCTCTTGACAGTGACAAGGCGGACGAGGTGATAATAGCCAGAGCTGCGGCGCAGAGCGATGTTGAAAGCATTGAAAAGGCGATATCGAACGAGCTGAACGCCAGAACGGAGGCGTGGAAGAATGACGAAAAGGAAGCCGAAAAGATAGAAAACCACATAATGCGCACAATAGACGACTGCGTACTGCTTGTGATAGGCGATGAAGCCGAAGCAATAGATAAAGCCTTCTGCAGACTGAACGAGAGGAATAATATAGGGTGAGACAGTGCGCGCGTCCGTTTTTGTTGAATTTTATGCACAAATCATAGGATTTTGTACTGCCCTTGCCTGCAGGTATCGGGGACAGTCCCTGTGCTTGTTTAGCTTTATATAAATACAAAACTTAAACATCATCGTTAAGAACGGCTTTTTGCTCATTTTAGGGACAGTCCCCGCTTGTCGGCTTCGTATCGGCTGCCTCAAAGCGACGCCGGTGCGGGGACTGTCCCGAGATTACTGTTGTTTGTTTTTTGTTTGGACAGTTTTATTGCTGAGAACAGTCAATAAGGCTTGTATCCACCGGGACTGTCCCCAAAGCTAAAAACAAGCCAACATCCTCGCCCCAAAAAAAATTTACACGGCAAGCCTTCCTACTGCCACGAAAAAAGCCCCGTTTTACGGGGCTTAAAATTACTTTCTGTTATATTTCTTATTGAACTTATCAACTCTTCCGCCTGCATCAAGAAGCATCTTCTGGCTTCCTGTGTAGAAGGGATGACACTTGGAGCAGACCTCCACTCTTATCTCCTTCTTTGTAGAGCCGATAACAAACTCATTACCGCAGTTGCACTTTACAGTGGCCTGGTAATATTCGGGATGTATACCGTCCTTCATTATTAACACCTCTTTCTCTGTATTGGGATACATTTTGGCATCCCTGCGTCACATAACAAGCAAATTATATCACAGCCGAAAACAAATTTCAAGTGTTTTTTTTATTTTTTTATAATTTCAGCTTATCGTATTTCGCTATCTTGAGTTTAAGCCTGTCGAGCGTATCGTTAAGCTCGGATATACGCTTTTCAAGCTTTGCCTTCTCGTCAATGAGTATGAGCTTTCTCTCCTCGGCAGTTTCCTCGCCCTGCTGAAAAAGCTCTATGTACCTTGTAAGAGCGTCAATGGGAAGCCCTGCGTTACGCATACATCTTATAAACTCTATCCAACGGCAGTTCTCCTCGGTATAATCGCGTATACCGCTCTTATTCCTGCCTATACGCGGAATAAGCCCTATCTTCTCATAATATCTCAGGGTATCGGCTGAAATGCCGTATCTCTTTGCTACCTCTGCTATTGTCATCTCCCGCACCTCCGTAATTGCTATAAATACTTTACCATATTTATAATAATATCTGGAGTGAACTCTAAGTCAAGCCAATTTTCATTAGAATTTGATTAAATCGCATTGCCCTCGAACTGTGTCATGTAAAGCTCGTAATACTTGCCCTTCTTTTTAATGAGCTCCTCGTGACTGCCCGTTTCGGCTATCCTGCCCTTGTCCATAACGACTATGAGGTCGGCATCCTGTATGGTGGAGAGGCGGTGAGCTATTATAAGGCTGGTCCTCTCCTTCATGAGGTTGACCATGGCGTTTTGTATATTCTTTTCTGTACGGGTATCTACGCTTGAGGTAGCCTCGTCAAGTATGAGTATTTTGGGGTCGGCAACAAAGGCACGGCATATGGACAAGAGCTGTCTTTGTCCCTGTGAGAGGTTTTGTCCCGCAGCCGTGAGCATGGTGTCGAACTTCTTGGGGAAGCGCCTTATCATATTGAAGCAGTTGCTCAGCCTCGAGGCCTTTATTATATCCTCGTCCGAAGCATTTTCATTGGAATACCTAAGATTATTCATTATAGTGTCGGAGAAAAGCACGGTGTCCTGCAAAACTATGGCTGTGCTCCTTCTCAGCTCGTCAAGGGCGATGTCCTTTATATTGACGCCGTCTATGAGTATTTCTCCGCTGTCTATGTCATAAAAACGCATGAGAAGGTTCACAACGGTGGTCTTTCCGCTTCCCGTGGCGCCTACAAGGGCTACCTTATGCCCTGCGAACACCTCCAGGTTGAAATCAAAGAGCACCTGCTTGCCCTCCTGATATGAGAAATTGACATCCCTGAAGGTTATGACGCCCTTTGTATTCTTCATATCATGAGTGCCCGATTTGTCCTCGCTCTGCTCATCCATGAGCGCAAATATTCTCTCCGCGCCTGCTATGGCAGTCTGTATCTGACCGTATACCTGCGCTATCTCGTTTATGGGCCTGCCGAACTGCTTGGCATAGACTATGAACGCCGAAACAACGCCTATGGAAATAATGCCCTTGAGCGCAAACAGTCCGCCGAATGCCGCTATGATCACAAAGCCTATGTTGTTTATTACATTCATTATGGGACCCATGGAGCCTCCGAGGGTCTCTGCGGCTATGCCGGTGAGCGTGAGCCTGTCGGAGCTTTCCTCAAACTGAGATATTA
This sequence comes from uncultured Clostridia bacterium, assembly GCA_947632235.1. Lineage (GTDB taxonomy): Bacteria > Bacillota > Clostridia > Lachnospirales > CAG-274 > Gallispira. The sequence continues at coordinate 13,858 of CANROO010000011.1, read as the reverse complement.
CTTCTTCCTGCCTGTTGTAGGCAACAACGGTCTTATAGCCCGTCACCTTTTCCTCGACTATGGTGTTGAGTTCTCCCAGAAGTATCTGCCTTTTAAGGAAAAACCTGCGCATAATGCCCGAGAGCACCTTAGTCACAAAAACGGTAAGTATGACCGTTGTGCAGGACAAAAGAGCCAGAAGCGGACAAAAATACACCATCATAAAAACCGTGCCTATTATAGTGAGTACGCCCGAAACAAGAGCGCCCAGCGACTGTGAAACAGTGTTTGATATGTTCTCGACATCGTTTGTCATACGGCTCATTATATCGCCGTGGGGGTGATTGTCAATATATTTTATGGGCAGATCCGCTATCTTGGCAAAAAGGTCGTTCCTGAGCTTACGCACTATCCTCTGGCTCAGCTCTGCGCTGAGTATATTCTGCAGAAGCGTTGAAAGACTTAACAATATGTATATGCCTGCCATTATTAACAGCACACCGCCTATGCCCGAATAATTGCCCGCGGCTATGGTGTCTATAGCCTTGCTCTGAAGACCCGGAGCGGAAACCGTGCTAAGCACAACGACTACCACAACGAATAAAAGGAAAATAACGAGTTTTATTTCGTCCGAAAAATATTTAAGCAGACTTTTTACCGTCTTGCCCGTGTCTGCAGGCTTTTCTGTGAGGTAATTGCGCGGTCCGCCCCGCATGCCCGGTATCTTCATATTTACCTTGGGCTTGTTGTCAATTCCGCTCACTGCGCATCACCTCCGCCCTTAAGCTGGGATTCGTATATATCCCTGTATATTTCACAGCTTTCCATAAGCTTTTCGTGGCTGCCGCAGTCAACTATACTGCCGTTGTCTATAACGGCTATTCTGTCGGCACCCTTTACGGAAGCTATACGCTGCGCAATTATTATTTTGGTTGTGTTGTCATACTTTGTATTGAGCACCTTATAAAGCTTCGCCTCTGTCTTAAGGTCAAGAGCGCTTGTAGAGTCGTCAAATATAAGCACTTCCGCATTTTTAAGAAGCGCTCTGGCAATGGCAACTCTCTGCTTCTGTCCGCCCGAGAGGCTCATGCCCTTTTCGGCAACGGCAGTATCAAGACCTTCGGGCTTTTCGGATATAAATTCCATAGCCTGAGCGTCCTCCGCAGAAGCCGTTATTTCCTCGGTTGAAGCGTTTTCCCTGCCCCACATTATATTTTCGCCTATAGTTGTGTTGAAAAGCTCGCTCTTCTGCAGAGCTACGGCTATTTTATCCCTCAGCTCCTTAAGGGCGTAATCCCTAACATCAATGTCGTCAACGAGCACACTGCCCTCCGTAGCATCGTAAAAACGGGGTATAAGGCTTATGAGCGTGGATTTTCCGCTGCCTGTTGCGCCAAGTATGCCGAATGTTTCGCCCGGCTCTATGGTTATGTTTATATTATCGAGCACAAGCTCGCCGTTTCCTCCGGGGTAGGCAAAGGACACATTTCTGAACTCTATCCTGCCCTTAACATCGCTTTTAACGGCGGAGCTTCCGTCCTTTATGACGGGAGCCTCCTTTAATATCTCATTAAGTCGCTTGCCCGAGGCGGTACCTCTTGAAACGGTCTGGAATATCATGGCAAGCATAATGACCGAATGCATTATGCGCGAAAGATATGTAACGGCAGCCATTATTGCGCCGGGAGTTGCATTGCCCGCCCGGACCTCTATTGCGCCCATTTTTATGATGACTACAAGCGCCATATTCAGTATGATGTTGGCAAGGGGCGTCATGAAGGCGAAAAGCCTGAGCACCTTAAGCTGTGTGTTCACAAGCTCATCATTGGCATTGCCGAAGCGGTTTATTTCATATTTTTCCTTTACATAAGCCTTTACAACTCTTGCGCCGGCAACATTTTCCTGCACGACATTGTTCACATTGTCGAGCTTTCTCTGCAGTATATCAAAGAAGGGATTTGCCTTCCATATAAAGAAAAGCACTCCCAAAATGACTACGGGCAATGTGCAAAGGAGCACCTCGCCGAAGCGCAGATCGAGAGTCCAAACGCAGAATATACCGCCGAAGAAAAGCATTGTGGTACGCACAAAGCCTCTCACGCTCTGTGTGGCGAGATTCTGAAGCTGTGTGACATCGTTTGTTATTCTGGTGACAAGAGAGCCTGTTGAAAACTTGTCCGTCTGCTCGAACGAGAACTCCATAACGCGTCTGAAGCAGGCCTTCCTTATGGCATTTGCCCAGTTCTGGCTGAACATATTGGCAAAAACGCCCGAAAGCACGCCCGACAGACCGCCCAAAATAACAACGAGTATCATTTTAAGTCCCATGGATATGACAAGCTCCATACTGCCCGTACCGCCGTTATTGAGTCCCAGAACGCCGTCGTCAACTATTACCTGCATCATCTTGGGCTGAACAAGGTCCATTGTTACCTCGCCCATCATAAAGAGCGGAGCAAGAAGAACAAATATCCAGTATTTTTTCAGCAATTTAAACATATATACCCTCCGCCCTTAAAAACAGGGGATGTCATGATGAACATCCCCATACAGACTAAAAAATTTAAGTATTAAAAAAGGTTATAAACGGGCGTGCAATGCACGCCCCCCAGACTGTCGAAAAAGTACAATTTAACATAAAAAACGAAAAGTTATATGATTTGTACAATCAAAAAAGCGTCGCAGACTAAAATCCGCAGGAGGAATTCACTTCCTCCGAGGACAGGAACTTTTCTGTAATTTTGGTGATTTATTCACCAAAATTCAGAAAACACGGCTGGTTCCTTCCTTAGTCTAACTGAAAGAAATGCAAGCATTTCTTTCAAGCGTGTCGATTTTATCGACACGCAGCGGGCGTGCAATGCACGCCCCTACAAATCACTGTCTGAGCTTATTGCAAATTATTATTCATCTATGCACTTGAATATAGTCACGGAAAGGGGTGCAAGCCTTAAGCCTATGCTGTTCTCTCTGTGGTTGCACTCTATCTTCTCGGACTTGGCTGGAATGGTATTCACAACACCGCTGCCGCCGAAGCGTGTATCATCGCTGTTGAGTATTTCCTTCCATGTGCCCTCGAAGGGAACGGCAACTCTGAAGCTCTCATCCGCATTGGGTGTGAAGTTGCATATAACGACAAGGGTATCTTCCTTTGTGTTGCCTCTTCTTATGAATGAATATATGCTTCTGTCCTTGTCGTCTGCGTCTATCCACTCAAAGCCGAAGCCCTCGTAGTCCTTCTCCCAAAGACCGCCGTTTTCAAGATAGAGATGATTAAGCTCCTTAACGAAGTCGAGCATCTGCTGATGATGATCGTACTCCAGAAGGAACCAGTCAAGAGGTCTCTTTTCATTCCACTCTATGAACTGACCGAATTCTCCGCCCATGAAAAGAAGCTTCTTGCCGGGGTGCGTCATGGCAAAGCCGTAAGCCGCCCTTAGGTTTGCAAACTTCTGCCAGAGGTCGCCCGGCATCTTGTCAAGCATTGACTTCTTGCCGTGTACCACCTCGTCATGGCTTAAAACGAGAACGAATTTCTCGCTGTAGGCATAGGTGGAGGCGAAGGTCATATTGTAATGATGATACTTCTTATATATGGGGTCAAGCTCCACATACTCGAGAAAGTCGTTCATCCAGCCCATATTCCACTTGAGAGTGAAGCCCAGTCCGTCATCCTGCGCAGGAGTTGTAACTCCGGGCCATGATGTGGATTCCTCGGCTATCATATGAACCTTGGGGTGTCTGCCCGTAATTACGGAATTCATATGCTTCATAAATTCCACTGCGGCAAGGTTTTCTCTTCCGCCGTATTCATTGGGCACCCACTCGCCCTCGTTCTTGCAGTAGTCAAGATAGAGCATTGAAGCCACGGCGTCAACTCTGAGGCCGTCTATATGGAAGCGCTCTATCCAATAGAGAGCGTTGCCTATGAGGAAGTTCTTTACCTCATTTCTGCCGTAGTTGAATATGAGAGTGCCCCACTCGGGATGCTCGCCCTGCTTGGGATCCTCGTGCTCATAAAGCGCCGTGCCGTCAAAGCGCGCAAGTCCGTGAGCGTCCTTGGGGAAGTGCGCAGGTACCCAGTCGAGGATAACGCCTATGCCTGCCTGGTGGCACTTGTCCACAAAGTCCATAAATTCACCGGGGTTGCCGTAACGGCTGGTGGGAGCATAGTAGCCCGTCACCTGATAGCCCCAGCTTCCGTCAAAGGGGTGCTCCTCTATGGGAAGTATCTCTATGTGAGTATAGCCCATTTCCTTAACATAGGGTATGAGCTCCTTTGCAAGCTCGGGATAGCTCAAAAATCTGTTGTTGTCGCTTTCGACTCTCTTCCATGAGCCGAGATGTACCTCGTAAATATTCATGGGCACATTGTACATATCCGACTTTTCAAGATGCTTGTACCACTTGGAATCCTTCCATTTATGCTTGTTGATGTTATATATAAGCGAGGTGGTGCTGGGTCTCAGCTCTGCAAACTTAGCGTACGGGTCGGACTTCTGAATGAGCTCGCCCGTGGACGTCTTTATCTCAAACTTATAGCCGTCACAGTCCTGAAGACCGGGAATGAATATCTCCCATATGCCGGAGCCTGCAAGAAGACGCATGGCATTCCTTCTGCCGTCCCAGTTGTTGAAGCTTCCTATAACGCTGACTCTCTTGGCATTGGGCGCCCATACTCCGAAAAGCACGCCCTCTACGCCGTCCATTACCATGGGGTTGGCGCCGAGCTTTTCGTATATCTGATAGTGAGTACCCTGATTGAAAAGGTAGATATCCTGCTCGCCTATGCCGGGAGAGAATGAATAAGGATCGTATGTCGTCCAGTCGTTGCCCTCGTAGTCCTCAATGTGGAGCTGATATCTGAACCATTTTTTCCTTGTCTTTATAACACATTCAAAGAAGCCGTCGTCGTGTATCTTTTCCATTTCAAATACCTTGTCGGGCTTTTTGGGGTCTATGACCGTTATAGACTTTGCCTGCGGTATAAATGCTCTCACCACAAGGCACGGCTTATCGTCAAGCACTGTCTCATGCATACCCAAGACCGTGTGCGGGTCGCCGTGAGAGGCGCTTATTATAAGCTGCATTTCCATCATATTAACTGTTGTTAGCATATACACACATCCCTTCTCTTATTTATTATAATATATATACTTACCTTTATTATAAACTATAATTCCAAATAATGCTAGTACAAAAACATAAATTTTTATATATTTCCAAAATTTATATGAAAACTCGTAAAAAAATTTATTAAAAACTATTGACAAAGTTTGTACCCTGTGGTATATTATAGTTAAAGTTAGCACTCGTTTTGATTGAGTGCTAACAAACAAAGTGTCCGTACGGCTTGTAAAATACGGACAAAAAGCGCAAAGAGGTGATAATTTGAAGCTGAATGAGAGAAAAATAAAGATATTGGAAGCAATTATCACCGATTACATCGCAACGGCAGAGCCTGTCGGCTCAAGAACCATCGCAAGGAAGTATGATCTGGGCATTTCGCCCGCGACCATAAGAAACGAAATGAGTGACCTGGAGGAAATGGGATATATAGAACAGCCCCACACCTCCGCAGGAAGAATACCCTCGCAGTCGGGCTACAGGATGTATGTGGACAACATGATGCACAAGAGGATGCTCACGGACGATGAAACGGAGTTTTTAAAAAACGCCATATCGTTCAATGTGAACAGAGTGGAATATCTCATGCAGCAGACAGCGAAGGCGCTCGCGATGCTCACAAACTACACAACGGTAGTTGCGGAGCCCAAAAGCTCGGGAGTAAAGATAAAGCACATACAGCTTGTGCCCGTGGACAAGAACACGGCGGCGGCAGTGGTGGTGATGGAAAACAACGCCATAAAAAACCACATAATAAAGGCAAAGAAAATGCCCGATGCCGACGGACTTTACAGACTTTCGGGCAAAATAAACTCTGTGCTTGAAAACTACGCTGTGGAGGAAATAAGCCCCGACAAGGCGCAGGAGGTGCTCAAGGAATTTGCCGAATACAGCGAGCTTATACTAAATGTGTTCAAGGCGGTAATATCCGCCGTAAGGCAGGAGGAGGACATACACCTGTACACAAGCGGAGTGAAAAATCTGCTGGGCTTCCCCGAATTCAGCGATGTAAACAAGGCTAAGAGCATTTTTCAGGCATTCGAGGAAAAGGATATGCTTATCACACTACTGGGCGGAGGAGAGAATACCGCAGCGGACAAGATAGAGATAGTGATAGGCGGAGAGAACAAAATGGAAGAGCTTAAGGACTGCAGTATAGTCAGAGCCAACTACAGATACGGCAGGAACTCGGTGGGCAGGATAGGAATAATAGGCCCCACAAGAATGAATTATTCGCAGACCGTATCTGTGCTTGACGAGATAATACGAAAGCTCGACACTATTATCGACGCCATGCTTGGCGGAGGAGAGGACGGAGATTATGACGGATAGTATGGATAATAAGGAAATGACAAACGAAACGACAGAAGAAAAAGAGCCTGTCGTAAACGAAGCCGAAAGCGCCGAAAACGAAAACACGGCGGAGGAAGCTGCCGAGGCTGAGGAGAACGGAACCGATGAAAAGGAAGGACCCAAGGAGGAAAGCCTTGAAGAAAAGCTCCAAAAAGCCGAGCAGAGACTAAAGGAGGCTCAGGACAAATGGCTCAGACAGCTTGCAGAATTTGAAAACTTCCGCAAGCGCACAAATCAGGAAAAGCAGAGCATGTACAACAACGGCATAAGGGCGGCGGTCGAAAGCTTCCTGCCCGTTGTGGACAACTTTGAAAGAGCCGTGGCGGCGGCTGAGGACAAGGAAAGCCCCACCTACAAGGGCATAGAGATGATATTAAAACAGCTCCTTGAGGTGATGTCGGGGCTCGGCGTAGAGGAAATACCTGCGCAGGGCGAGCCCTTTGACCCGAATGTACATTCGGCTGTGATGCACGTAGAAGACGAAAGCTGTGACGAAAATGTGGTAGTCGAGGTATTCCAAAAGGGCTACAGGCACGGCGACAAGGTAATAAGACCTTCAATGGTAAAGGTTGCCAACTAAGGCACTTTATATAAATCACAAAAACAAACAACAATAACAATAAAAAGGAGAGAGAATAATGGGAAAAATAATAGGCATTGACTTAGGAACAACAAATTCATGCGTAGCTGTTATGGAGGGCGGTCAGCCCACAGTTATAACAAACGCAGAGGGCGAGAGAACAACTCCCTCTATCGTAGGCTTTACAAAGAGCGGTGAAAGACTTGTAGGCGAGACCGCTAAGCGTCAGGCAGTGACAAATGTTGACGGTACCGTAATATCCATTAAAAGACATATGGGCGAGGACTACAAGTTCAAGAATGACGACAAGCAGTATTCGCCCCAGGAAATATCGGCAATGATACTGCAGAAGCTCAAAAAGGACGCAGAGGCTTATATAGGCGAGAGCGTTTCGGAGGCTGTAATAACGGTTCCCGCATATTTCACGGACGCTCAGAGACAGGCTACAAAGGACGCAGGCAAGATCGCAGGTCTTGATGTAAAGAGAATAATAAACGAGCCCACAGCCGCAGCCCTTGCATACGGTCTTGACAACGAGCAGGAGCAGACGATAATGGTATACGACCTCGGCGGCGGTACCTTCGATGTATCTATTATAGACATCGGCGACGGCTCAATAGAGGTGCTTGCTACAAGCGGAAACAACCACCTTGGCGGCGATGACTTTGACCAGAGGATAATAGACTATCTTGTAAACGACTTCAAGGCTAAGGAGGGCATCGACCTTTCAAGCGACAAGATGGCTATGCAGAGACTTAAAGAGGCTGCAGAAAAGGCTAAGAAGGAGCTTTCATCCGCAACTACTTCAAACATAAATATACCCTACATCACTGTAGGCGCAGACGGACCCAAGCACATGGATGTAACTCTTTCAAGAGCTAAGTTCAACGAGCTTACACACGACCTTGTAGAGGCTACATTAGGCCCCGTGCAGACAGCTTTGAGCGATGCGGACATTACGGCTAAGGACCTTTCAAAGGTATTGCTCGTAGGCGGTTCCACAAGAATACCTGCCGTACAGGAGGAGGTACAGAAGATAACCGGCAAGGAGCCCTTCAAGGGCATCAACCCCGATGAATGCGTTGCCATAGGTGCGGCTATACAGGGCGGTACTCTTGCAGGCGATGAGGGCGCAGGCTCCATACTTCTTCTTGATGTAACGCCTCTTACTCTCGGTATAGAAACTGCCGGCGGAGTTGCAACGGCTCTTATACCCAGAAACACTACCATACCTACAAACAAGAAGCAGATATTCTCAACTTATGAGGACAATCAGACGGCTGTTGATATAAACATCGTACAGGGTGAAAGACCTATGGCAAAGGACAACAAGAGCCTCGGACGCTTCCGTCTTGACGGCATCGCTCCCGCTCCCAGAGGTATCCCCCAGATCGAGGTATCCTTCGATATAGATGCAAACGGCATTACAAAGGTTTCCGCAAAGGACCTCGGCACAGGCAAGGAGCAGGATATAACCATAACATCCTCAACAAACCTTTCGGACGAGGAAATAGACAGAGCCGTTAAGGAAGCCGAGCAGTATGCAGAGCAGGATGCAAAGAGAAAGGAAGCCGTAGACACAAAGAACCAGGCTGACAGCCTTGTGTTCCAGACAGAAAAGCTCATAAAGGACTTAGGCGACAAGATAAGCGCCGAGGACAAGGCAAGGATAGAGGGCGAGGTCGAGAACCTCAAGAAGGTGAACGACAACCTCACGGCCGAGAACATGAGCGATACCGATGTTGCCACATTAAAGACCGCATGCGAGAGCCTGAGCAATGTTGTACAGGAATTTTCAACTAAGCTCTATGAGGCTGCGCAGGCAGCAGGCGTTGACCCCAACGCACAGCAGGGCACGGCAGGCGGAAATGACGACATCATAGACGGCTGATATAAATAAAGCTTAATACAACGGAGAGTCGGGGCTCTTGGGCTCTGACTCTTTGTTGCGGTAAATAAAGAGGTGAAACAATGGCATCTAAAAGGGATTATTACGAGGTGCTCGGCATTGACAAGAATGCAGGCGCCGATGAAATAAAAAAAGCATACCGCAAGATGGCTAGGAAATATCATCCCGACATCAACAAGGCGCCCGACGCCGAGGAAAAGATGAAGGAAATAAACGAGGCCTACGAGATACTGAGCGATGCGCAGAAAAAGGCCGCCTATGACCAGTACGGCCACGCCGCCTTCGAGCAGGGCGGAATGGGCGCAGGCGCAGGAGGCTTCGGCGGCTTCGGCGGAATGGATATGGGCGATATTTTCGGCGATATTTTCGGCGGCGGCTTCGGAGGCTTCAGCGATATTTTCGGCGGAGGCTCTTCAAGGCGGAGAGGACCCCAGAAGGGAAGCGACCTGCAGTATAACCTCACCATTTCTTTTGAGGAGAGTATGTTCGGCTGTACAAAGAGCATAACCGTGCCCGTGAGCGAGAAGTGTACGGAGTGCGGAGGCACGGGAGCAAAGGCAGGAACTCAGCCCGAGACCTGCCCCACCTGCCACGGAACGGGTCAGGAAAAGGTGACCGCAAGAACGCCCTTCGGTATGGCTCAGACGGTGCGCCCCTGCTCGCAGTGCGGCGGCGAGGGTAAAATAATAAAGGAAAAATGCCCCAAGTGCGGCGGCAAGGGCAATGTGACCGAGAGAAGGACCATAAGCGTTGAGGTGCCCAAGGGCATAGCTCACGGTCAGTCCATAAGAAAGAAGGGCCTCGGCGGAGCAGGCACGCAGGGCGGTGCAAACGGCGATCTCTTCGTGCAGATACTCGTTACGCCCAGCAAACAGTTCCGGAGGCAGGGCAACGACCTCTACACGGAGGTATCGATAAACATAGTTCAGGCTGCGCTCGGCGGTGAGATAAAAATACCCACAATAGACGGCGACGAAAGCTATACATTAAAGCCCGGAACACAGCCCGAAACAAAGATAACGCTCAGAGGCAAGGGCGCTTATAATGTAAGAAACGACAAGGCAAGAGGAAACCTTATAGTTACATTGAAGGTGGTAGTGCCCACGGAGCTCAAGAAGGAACAGAAGGAGCTTCTGCAGAAGCTCGGCGAGAGCCTCGGCGGAACATCGCATAAGAAAAAGGGACTTTTTAAATAAAGAAAAAAGCATCTTCGGATGCTTTTTTTGTGTATATAAACCGCCTGTTATATAAGATCTTTGCGGGCGAGCAATGGCTGGTCGTATTGCTTTGCAATACTGCTCGCCCATGCAACCAAGGCTCGCCCCTACGAGTGATTAGCTCATATCGTGGTTTGTAGGGGCGTGCATTGCACGCCCGATAATTTGACTTTTTTCATCAATTACAATGCCGTTATAAGGGGATCATTTTATTTCAAGTCCGTCGTCTATCCGTACTTTGATATGCTCGCCCGTTACGGGGTGTTCAAATTCCAGCGCGCAGGCGCAGAGGGCGAGGGTCATATTTCTTTTATGGCGGAATTTTTCGTTATACTTCGTGTCGCCGTAAAGCGGAGCGCCTATTGAGGCAAACTGCGCCCTTATCTGATGATGTCTGCCCGTGACGAGCCTTATCTCCGCCTTATTTGTTTCTTTTCCCCTCTCAATGAGCTTATAATGCAGAAGCGCATACCTTGCGCCTATATTGCCCTTATTCACAATTTTTGATATATTAAGACGGCTGTTTTTCATTATATAGCTCTCTATACTGCCCTCTTCTTTAATATCTCCGCAGACCAGAGCGTGATATATCTTTGTTATATCGTTGTTTTCAAGCATGGCTGAAAGCTTGGAAGCCGTGTCCTTATCCTTAGCAAAAAGCACAAGTCCGCTGACGGGTCTGTCAAGGCGTGTTATAATATGCACTGCTTGTCCCGTGTGCTCCTCCGCCCTTTCCGCAAGGCTCTTTACGCCCGAATTATCGGGCTGAGAGGGTTCTCCCGCAGGCTTTACCGCTATAAGTATATATTTGTCTTCATATTTTATTTCCATAAAAATCACCTTTTTTATATTAGCCCAAAGGTAAAAGCTTGTCAATATTTTAAACAAAGTTTTTTGTACAAGCTCTTATGCTTCGGCAAATTTCATAATGTATAAACACTATACTTATTTATGTATAAAAATATAAAAAGGGAGATAAGACAAATGACAAGCAAAGCGGGCTTTTTTAAAAAACTGAGCAAAAGCTATGCCCTCACCTACGGCGTTATAGCCTTTATGCTGGGCAGGCTGGAGCTTTTCGGCATAGTAAATCCCATAATAATAGGCTATGTGTCGGTATTCTGCTTCAAATCGGGGTTTTATCCCATAGTCATAGCCTCGGCTCTGGGACTTATAAGCATTGCGGAAAAGATGTACAGCGTTAGATATATAATAGCGCTGGGCATAATGTGCGTTATACATACGGCAGGAAACGACAGATACAAGCAAAGCTGTGTGGGCGGACTTTCGGCGCTCACGGGCGGACTTATATTTGCCATGTACTATGATTTTTCACTGCTTTTTGCCATGCTTGCGGTGGTCGAAGCCGTGCTGGCCGCGGCGCTCAATGTGATACTGCGCGAAAACATAAGCGCATTTAATGTGATAGACACGGATGCAAGCCGAAGCCCCGGCTATGCAAGGGATATGCAGAGGATAGCGGGAGAAAGGCTCAGAACTCTGTCCGCAGCGCTCGAAAGAGCGGCAAAGAGCTGTTCAAAGGCATACATGGCGGCCACAGCCGAAAACACGGAGGAGGACAAGCGCGAAATATTCGACAGAGTGACGGAAATAAGCTGTAAGTACTGCGCAAATGTGGAGGACTGCTGGAGCAGAAACTGTGTGCGCACATACAAGGCCGTGTACGGCGCAATATCGGAATGGCTCGAAAATGGAAAGGCGGACAGAGGCTCCGAGGAAGGTCTTTTTGCGCTGAGCTGTCCGCACTATGCCGAGATAGCTGCGGCTGCGGACGGCTATATAAAAATGTACAGGGACAGGCAGATATGGCGTGAAAGAATGAAAAACATAAAATATCTCACCCTAAGACAGCTTGCAAATGCAGGCAGGGTGATAGGCGAGCTTAAGGAGAGCATGACAGAGGACCTTTTTTCGGATGCGGAGCTGAGCACTAAAATATACAAGGCTCTTACAAGCAATATGGTCAAAAGCGTTGCCGCCTTCAGGATAAACGGCAGGCTCGAGATATTTATAACGCTTGAGGACTGCCACGGCTGTGATGTGTGCAGAAAGAGTATAATACCGAGCCTTAAGGAGCTTCTTAATATGGAATTTGTGAGCCTTGACGATGACTGCGTGAAGGAAGAGCGAAGCTGTGTACTGCATCTTGCGGAAAAACCGCTTTTGAGGCTGAATGTATATTCATGCGGTGTGCGCAAAACGGACAGCGATATATCCGGGGACAGCTACACAAGCATGACGCTTGAGAGCGGAAAGCATCTTATCGCGCTTGCGGACGGCATGGGAAGCGGAGAAACGGCAAGAGAGGAAAGCGCGGTGTCTATAGAGATGTACGAGGACTTCATGACGGCAGGCTTTGACAGGGAAACAATACTGGAGTCCATAAATTCCGTACTGCTCATGGACGAGGGAAAGGAATGCTTTTCTACACTTGATGTATGTACATTCGACCTGTACACGGGCACGGCTGAATTTGTAAAAATAGGCGCCGTATCAACGCTGATAGCGAGGGGCAGAGATGTGGAGATACTGAGGGCATCATCTCTTCCCGTGGGCATACTGGGAGAGGTGGACAGAGAGATATTCACCAAAAATCTGGCAAAGGGAGATGTAATAGTGATGATGACGGACGGAGTTTTGGATTCCAGAGGAGGCGCGCTCAGAAATGAGGAATGGGTGGCGGATATACTCAGAAGACGGCGGAATAATCACCCGGGAAAAATAGCAAGGAGCATAATGGCAAGAGCGGAGGATAACTGCAAGGGGTATGTGAAGGACGATATGACGGTGCTTGTGGCGGTGGTGTGCTGAAAAAGGGAGAGCAAAACGCTCTCCCTTCTGCGTGTCGATAAAACACCTTATTGTATGAAATTTAGCGGGCGAGCAATGCTCGCCCCTACGAGTGATTAGCTCACATAGTGGTTTGTAGGGGCGTGCATTGCACGCCCGTATATAACATTTTTTTGTTTTTTTGAATTTTTCGACAGTCTGAAGGGAGAGCAAAACGCTCTCCCTTTTATATGTTTATTTATTCATCCCAATTGTGGTATACATTCTTAACATCATCGTCATCGTCGAGCATATCGAGAAGTCTTGTCATCTTCTTTATATCCTCCTCATCGGTGAGCTCGGTGTAGGTCTGGGGAATCATTGAGACCTCGGCCTCAGCCATTTCTATGCCTGCGTTTTCAAGCGCCTCTCTCACTGCCGAGAAGTCCTCGGGAGCGGTTATAATCTCGAAGCTGTCCTCTTCCTCGGATATATCCTCTGCGCCTGCCTCTATAGCGACCATTTCAAGCTCCTCGCCGTCAAGCTCATCGTCCTTTTCGACTATTATCTGACCCTTCTCGTCAAACATAAAGCTTACACAGCCCGTTGTGCCCATGTTTCCGCCGCCCTTTGTAAAGGCGCTTCTGACATTTGCGGCAGAACGGTTCTTGTTGTCCGTGAGCACCTCGACTATGACGGCAACTCCCTTGGGACCGTAGCCCTCATAAGTTATGGACTCATAGTTTACGGCGTCAAGGTTGCCTGCAGCCTTCTTTATGCTTCTGTCTATGGTGTCGTTTGGCATATTGTTTGCCTTAGCCTTGGCTATGGCGTCCCTGAGCCTTGAATTGCTGTCGGGATCGGGACCGCCTGCCTTTACGGCAACGGCAAGCTCCCTGCCTA
>CANROO010000010.1 GCA_947632235.1 uncultured Clostridia bacterium | reverse complement strand
GTGCCGCAAGATACAAGTGAATTTAAAAGGTATCTTAAATCTATAGGAATTATGTGTCCCGTAGATGTTATTGTATATGACAGCAATAATAATGAACTGGGAAGCATAGTAGATGATGAAATAAGCTGTAATTCAGATATTATAGAAATAGATAAATCCGGAGACCTTAAACTTATTCGTTTGCTTAAAGACGAAGATATACATCTGGAATTTATTGCAAATGACTATGGCACGCTTAATGTTACTGTAGAGGATTATAATCAGGAAAATGTTGCAATAGGCAGAACTGTTTTCTATGATATTCCTTTGAATATTGATGAAGAATTTACTTCGGTTATTGGTGGTAATAGTGAAGATATAACTATTAATTCACAGGATACGGTTTATAAGCCAAGTGAGCATATTTCATCGGGTGAAAGCGCAGGTGTTGTTATAAATGCAAATTGCGAAAACGGCATTGTTACGGGAACAGGTACTTATGTTAAGGGTGATCCCGTTGTACTGATTGCAACGCCGATAGATGATTATAAATTCATAGGCTGGTATAACGGTGATGCTTTCCTTTCAAACAAGGTTTTATATGAATTTACTGCTAAAGAAGATTTAATTCTCAATGCTTTATTTGCGCCAATAGAAAGCGGAGAAGAAGATACCGAAACATCAACCGAAACCACTACTGTAACAGTTTCCGAAACATCAACTGAAACCACAACATCAACTGTTTTAGAAAGCACTACAAAATCTACAACAACAGTTACGGAAAAATCATCGGAAACTACTACAAATGTTGTGACTGAAAAACCGACAGAAACTACAACCAAAACTGTTGTGACTGAAAAACCAACAGAAACTACAACTAAAACTGTCATTACAGAAAGCTCTACACAAACAACGACCCAGAGCAGGCCCTCGGGCGGTTCATCGGGTGGCGGCGGAGGCGGCAGTCCTTCCAAGAAGACTACAACCACAACTACCGAAGCCGCAACGGAAGTAACTACTGCTTCTCCAAGTACATCCAAAGCAACAACGGAGAACAAGGTTATATCCGGCGATGTACGCGTATCAATAGGCAGCGATGAAATAACTATCGGAGATAAAAAATACACGATAGACACTGCGGCTTACATACAACCCGAAAGCAATTCAACCCTTGTTCCTCTCCGTTTTGTAGCTGTAGCCATACTTGGCGAAAATGTGTCAGACGCACAGAATAGTTCTGCTATAAGCTGGGATGCAAATACAAAAACGGCAACCATAAATGTGAATGGAAACATTATTAAATTTACATCGGGCAGTGGGCTTATGTATAAGAACAATTCACCAATGCTTATGGACAACGGTGTCAAGGCTGAAATAGTTGACGGCAGAATGTTCATACCGTTCAGAGCTTTGGGTACTGCGCTTGGCGTTCAGGTCGACTGGGACGCAAACACCAAGACGGCAATTTATAAGGCGAAGTAAATACTTAAGCAAAAGAGCGGAGCTAAAAAAGCTCCGTTCTTTTTGCCTCATCTTTATTTACAAATTACATATTGCATTTTATCTTTTATTATGTTATACTTTCATTTATAATAACGGACAGTTCGCAACCCTCCTGTCCCTAAACAAAACTAGGTCTTTTCGGCAAGGCGTAGTGCGTCTTTTTTTATTTTTATGAGGTGAAAATATGTATAGCTTAAAAACGGAGCAAATCTTTGACTCGGCGCATTTTCTCAGCGGATATGACGGAAAGTGCGGTAATATCCACGGTCACAGATGGAGAGTTATAATTGAGGTATATGACAGCGTTGTTGAAAACGACGGACGGGCAAGGGGCATGATAGTTGACTTTGCGCTTCTTAAGGAGCAGCTCAAAGCAGAGGTCGACGCTCTTGACCACTGCCTTATAATTGAAAAAAATACTCTCAGGCTGGGCACTCTTTTTGCGCTTAAGGACGAGGGCTTTAAGGTAGTCGAGATGGATTTCAGACCCACCGCAGAAAACTTTGCAAAGTATTTTTATGATAAATTCAAGGCTATGGGCTACAGCGTGAGAGAGGCGACCGTATACGAAACGCCTGCAAACTGCGCTTCATACTATGAGGTGTGATAATGTACGTTGCTGAAAAATTTGTGAGCATAAACGGCGAAAGCAGACGCGCAGGCCAGCTTGCCGTATTTATAAGATTCAAGGGCTGTAATTTAAGCTGCACCTACTGCGATACCCGCTGGGCAAACCAAGCGGACTGCCCCGCAGAGGAAATGACGCATGAAAATATATATGACTACATCAGGTCCACGGGCATAAAAAATGTCACTCTCACGGGCGGAGAACCGCTTTTACAGCAGGATATAAATAAGCTCATAGGGCTTATATCCGATGACGATACTCTTTACTGCGAGATAGAGACAAACGGCAGTGTGGATATATCCGAGGCAAAAGGCTTTCGAAATCCTCCGAGCATAACAATGGATTTCAAATCCCCGTCAAGCGGTATGTGTGACAAAATGCTCATGTCAAACTACGCTCTTCTGGACGGCAGAGATACGGTCAAATTTGTATGCGGCAGCATGGAGGACTTAGAAAAGGCTTACGCTGTGATAAGAGAATATTCCCTTACTAAAAAATGCGCCGTTTATATAAGCCCCGTGTTCGGCAGTATAGATACGGCAGGCATAGTTGAATTTATGATAGATAAAAAGCTCAACGGAGTTAATTTACAGCTTCAGCTTCACAAATATATATGGAGTCCCGATAAAAAAGGAGTGTAAACAATGGCTATAGATACCAAGGCTATAGAAGAGCATATAAAAGGAATATTGATTGCTCTGGGCGATGATCCCGAAAGGGAAGGGCTCAAGGAAACGCCCGAAAGAGTTGCCAAGATGTACGAGGAAGTATTCGAGGGCATGAATTACAGCAATGCCGAAATAGCGGATATGTTCAACAAGACATTTTCGGAGGACTATCCCTCATCATCAAACGATGTGGTGGTAGTGCGCGATATTGAAGTATTCAGCTACTGCGAGCATCATCTTGCGCTCATGTACGATATGAGGGTAGCTGTCGCTTACATACCCAAGGGCAGGGTGATAGGCTTAAGCAAGATAGCCAGAATATGCGATATGGCGGCAAAGAGGCTCCAGCTCCAGGAAAGGCTCGGCAAGGACATTGCCGAGATAATGACAATTGTTACGGGCTCCGAGGACATTGCCGTGCTCATAGAGGGCTGTCACAGCTGTATGACGGCAAGGGGCATAAAGAAAAGTGCCTCAAAGACATACACCGAGACACTGCGCGGAAGGTTTGAGAATGACACTGCGCTTCAGCTCAGGATAAGGAGGCAGCCATGAAAGTTCTTGTATTGCTGAGCGGAGGCGTGGACTCCGCAACCTGTCTTGCGCTTGCCGTCAAAAATTACGGCAGCCAAAATGTTACCGCGCTCTCCGTGTTCTACGGTCAGCGCCACGACAAGGAGCTTAAGTCCGCAAGGGCTGTTGCCGAACATTACGGCGTTGAGCTTGCGGAGCTGGACTTAAGCAAAATGTTTGAATACAGCGACTGTTCCCTGCTTTTGCATTCCTCTGTGGCTATACCCGAGGAAAGCTATTCCGAACAGCTCAAAAAGACGAACGGTGCGCCCGTTTCCACTTATGTGCCTTTCAGAAACGGACTTTTTATTGCAAGTGCGGCAAGTATAGCTCTTTCAAAGGGCTGTGGAAAAATATATTACGGAGCCCATGCCGACGACAGCGCGGGCAATGCCTACCCCGACTGCAGTCCTGCATTTAACGAGGCTATGAACAGAGCCGTTTATGAGGGCAGCGGAGGACAGCTCTGTATAGAGGCGCCATTTGTGGGCATGAATAAGGCGGAGGTCGTAAAGCTCGGATTGGAGCTTAATGTGCCCTATGAGCTTACATGGAGCTGTTATGAGGGCGGAGAGCGCCCCTGCATGAAGTGCGGTACCTGCATAGACAGACACAAGGCATTTGAGATTAACGGCGTCACAGACCCTTTGGAGGTAATGAAATGAGCAGAAATGACGAAAAGGGAATAACGCTTCTCGGAAGCAAAAATACGCAGTACAAAAGCGATTATGCGCCCGAACTGCTTGAAACATTTGAAAACAAGCACAAGGAAAACGACTATTTTGTAAAGTTCAACTGCCCCGAGTTTACGAGTCTTTGTCCTATAACGGGTCAGCCCGACTTTGCAAAGATATACATAAGCTATGTGCCCGATGAAAGAATGGTGGAGAGCAAGAGCCTTAAGCTCTATCTTTTCAGCTTCAGGAACCACGGCGATTTTCACGAGGATTGTATAAACATAATAATGAAGGATCTCATAAAGCTTATGGACCCCAGATATATAGAGGTGTGGGGCAAGTTCACGCCTAGGGGAGGCATATCCATTGACCCCTACTGCAACTACGGCAAAAAAGGAACCAAATGGGAGGAGGTCGCATGGAAACGCCTTGCTTATCATGACCTCTCCCCGGAGGATATAGACAATAGATAGATATTGAAGGAAATGCTTTTTTATGCATAAAAATAGCCCGCAGCAATGCGGGCATTATAATTGGTATTAAGTTATTTAAGACATTTTTTTAATATTGGTTTAAAATAGTTCTTTTTAAAATTACGGATATTACCAAAAAACTCTGTTTCCGATTTTGAAAAACTGTTTGAATCTGCTTTTAATGCTAAAAGTTCGATAGTACATATCATATCTGCAACCTGAAAGAGTTTATAATTGTGCGGAGATACCCTGCGAAATTCTACATTTGTAAGCAGAGTATTAAAAACGGAAGTCAATATTTTTGTCAGTTCGATTTGTCCATTGTCATAGTAAATTATTATTTTATCAAAGCTATTCCAATAATCAATATTCATACGAATAGTGTTGCCTATCTCTCTTGAAACATTGGAGGTCAGCTTGATTATGTCTGTATCCTTAGATTTTTTTGTTTTTGCACATGTATAATGTATATCTAATTTTCTGGCAAAGTTAAAAAGAGCGTTAAATAATCTTTTTCGTTCTTCCATTAAATCATTTGCATATACGGCTTCACGCCTTATCAATGGACCGGTATGTACGGTAGTATCATCGTCATAGCCGAGTGCTTGTAAATGTTCTTCAAATATTTTAATGTTTCTGTTTATATTAATGTCTTGATTGTGGGTTACAATTGATACTATGTAATAAGGAGAATGTGGACTATATGCGCCAAAATCTCCCGACTCGTCAATAAATGCGCTTAAAATTTTATCCGACATAATGTAGTCCTCGTATTAAATCAAAATAGCGGGGAAATTCCCCGCCTTTCGGTTGACCTAGGCTTTTCAGCCAGCCAAATTAGTGTTTCCACTAACTTTATTGTATTCATATTATAACAGAAAAATTCACAGCTGTCAATATGATAAGTATAGGCATATAATATTTGATATTATTAAAAAATGATTTCCTTTTTGTATGTTAAACTTCAAAGAGCTTCACTTGCTATAAATATAAATAAAAAATACTGTTAAATTTGTCAAAACACCCCTTTTCATCCAAAATCGGGATAAAAAGCGGTCAATTTTGAATAAAATGTGTCCAAAAGATATAAAAAAACAAAATTGTAAGCCATATTCTAAGTCTTTTATACAAAAATTGATTATAAATTTTGTAAGAATTGCACAAAAGAAATTACGCATTTGTAACATTTCTGTTTGACTGCTTTTTAAGCCAATGTTTAGCTGTCAAGTAAAATTTTAACTAAATTTATATGTATTATTTTGTGCAACAATTATTTTTTATTTGTATTGACATACTAAATATAGTGGTGTAAAATATAGTTTACCACTATATATGGGAGGTGTTTCGTGGTGGTTGGTGATATGAAAGACGTTTATATTATCAAAAAAGACGGTACCTTAGAGCAGTTCGATTCCACTAAGATAGTAGCGGCAATAACAAAATCTGCCAACAGAGTAATGTTCTCATTCACTCAGGAGCAGTATGAGAAGGTTGTCGAGTGGGTGGAAAACCACATACTGGAAAGCGGAGTAAAAAACATTCCCATACAGACTATGCACAATCTGGTGGAAAGCGCCTTAGAGGCAATCGAACCTAAGGTGGCAAAAAGCTATAAGGACTATCGTAATTATAAGAAGGACTTTGTTCATATGCTTGATGATGTGTATCAGAAAGCACAGAGCATCATGTACATTGGAGACAAGGAGAATTCCAACACGGATTCTGCCTTAGTAGCCACTAAAAGAAGTCTGATATATAACCATCTTAATAAGGAACTTTATCAGAAGTTTTTCCTTACAACCGAAGAAAAGCAGGCTTGTAAGGATGGCTATATCTATATACATGATATGTCTGCCAGACGCGATACTATGAATTGCTGTTTATTTGATATGGGGTCTGTACTCAAGGGTGGCTTTGAAATGGGCAACCTCTGGTACAACGAGCCCAATACACTCTCTGTTGCATTTGATGTGATAGGCGATGTGGTCTTGTCAACGGCATCTCAGCAGTATGGCGGCTTCACGGTACCCGAGATAGATAAGATTCTGGCACCGTACGCAGACAAGAGCTACAACAAATATTGCAGCGAGCTCAAGGAATACTATAAGGACATTAAGGGCAGCGATGAGCTGAGCCTTGATGAGCTTAAGCACATTGATGAGGTCGCATGCAGGAAAGTAAGACGCGAATTTGAACAGGGCTTCCAGGGCATTGAGTACAAGCTCAATTCCGTAGGCTCTTCAAGAGGCGACTATCCCTTCATTGCCATTACGCTTGGTCTTGCAAGGGACAGATTTGGAAAAATGGCTGCCATCACAGCTTTGGACGTACATAGAGAAGGTCAGGGCAAGAAGAACAACAAAAAACCCGTTCTCTTCCCCAAGATCATTTTCCTCTATGACAAGAATCTCCACGGCGAGGGCAAGGAGCTCCACGATGTATTCCTTGCAGGCGTTGAGTGTTCTTCAAAGACTATGTACCCCGATTGGCTCAGCCTTACGGGCGACAGCTATGTGGCAGAAGCATATAAAAAATATGGTGTTGTTATTAGCCCTATGGGTTGCAGGGCCTTTCTCTCGCTTTGGTTTGAGAGAGGCGGTATGACGCCCGCAGACGAAAATGACAAGGCTATAACCGTAGGCAGATTCAACCTTGGTGCGATCAGCCTGCATCTGCCCATGATACTTGCAAAGGCAAGGTCTGAGAGCAGAGATTTCTATGAGGTCCTTGATTATTATCTCGAGATGATAAGGAACCTCCACAAGAAGACAATAGATTACTTAGGCGAGATGAAGGCTTCTACCAACCCCGTAGCTTACTGCGAGGGCGGATTCTACGGCGGACATTTAAAGCCCGGCGACAAGATCAAGCCTCTCCTTAAGTCATGTACCATAAGCTTCGGCATAACCGCTCTTAACGAGCTGCAGCAGCTCTACAACCAGAAGAGCCTTGTTGAGGACGGTCAGTTTGCCCTTGAAGTTATGGAGCATATCAACAAGAAGATTAATCAATACAAGGCAGAGGACGGTATTCTCTACGCTATTTACGGCACTCCCGCAGAAAGTCTTTGCGGCTTGCAGGTAAAGCAGTTCAGAAGAAAATACGGCATCATTGCCAACGTTTCCGACAGAGAATATGTTTCAAACAGCTTCCACTGCCATGTTAAGGAGGAAATAACTCCTATAGAAAAGCAGAACCTTGAAAAGAGATTCTGGAACCTTTTGAACGGCGGTAAGATACAGTATGTAAGGTATCCTATCGACTACAACAAGGACGCTATCGTAACACTTATTGAAAGAGCCATGGAT
The DNA here is from genome assembly GCA_947632235.1 of uncultured Clostridia bacterium. Taxonomy (GTDB): domain Bacteria; phylum Bacillota; class Clostridia; order Lachnospirales; family CAG-274; genus Gallispira. Next base: position 23,721 of record CANROO010000010.1, on the reverse strand, counting down.
ATGGGCTTCTACGAGGGTGTTAATTTAAGTCTTTCTTACTGCGATGACTGCGGTCATCAGGAGCTGGATATGGATGTATGCCCCAAGTGCGGCAGCAGAAATCTGACTAAGATAGACAGAATGAACGGCTATCTCAGCTACTCCAGAGTAAGCGGTGACACAAGACTTAACGAAGCAAAGATGGCAGAAATTGCCGACAGAAAGAGCATGTAAATCATCGAAGCATAAAAACAGAGCTCGCTCTGATTTTTATGCGAGATGATTTATCGAGCCTTTTTATTTGGTGACGCGCAAGCGTCACAGGCTTGTAAAGCAAGCCAAATGCGAAGCATTAAATAAAAAGGGGAGATATTGAACAATACCCCAATTATTCAGGGTACTAAATCAAACAATTTTTATACTCACAGGGAAAAACAAATGTCCTCTTTCCCTGACATTGTCGATGTCTGCACTGTGTATCCTCTTGTGTGCAGAAGCGATATATAAACTATTCAATACAAAAAGGGGAATTATTCCCAATTTTTTCCCCTCTCTTTTGTTAAGAACGCAATGATCGGGGGCTATTAACCACCTTTTTTAAAAAAGTGTCCCCGATGTAGTTATACATAAGAAATTACAACTATCAGATCAAGTACGCTTTATGCGTACTTGATTTATGAAACGGAGAAAAGAATATGAGATACCACAATATAACTCATGACGATATGCTCAACGGCGAGGGACTCAGAACAGTGCTGTGGGTAAGCGGCTGCGAGCACCATTGCCAGAACTGCCAAAACCCGGTCACTTGGGATATAAACGGCGGACTTCTCTTTGACGAGGATGCTGAGCGCGAGCTCTTTGAATGTCTTGCGCCGGGTTATATTTCGGGCATAACCTTCAGCGGCGGAGATCCTCTCCACCCCGAAAACAGAGCGGAGATAACAAGGCTTGCAAAGAAGGTGAAGGAAACATTCAAGGATAAGGATATATGGCTCTACACGGGCTATCTCTGGGAGCAGATAAGCAATCTTGAGATCGTCAATTATGTGGATGTAATAGTTGACGGAAAATTTGTCGAGGAGCTCAAGGATAACCTTCTCCATTGGAAAGGCTCCAGCAATCAGAGAATAATAGATGTCCCCGCTACACTTGAAAAGGGCGAGGTAGTCCTTTTTAAAGACTAAGGAGAAAATTATGACAGACAATAAAATTTATTTTGCAAAGGTAAAGCCCGAGGCTAAAATTCCCGACAAGGAAATTTATAATGCGGGCATAGATATATACGCCTGCTTTAACGAGGACTATATGATCATACCCCCTCACAGCACTGCTCTTGTGCCCACAGGCATTGCAAGCGCCATACCCTCCGATTTCTATATACAGATACACGAAAGAGGCTCTACGGGCGCGAAGGGCATAAAATACAGCGCAGGCGTTATAGACTCCAGCTACAGAGGCGAGTGGTTCCTTGCCACCACCAACACTAACGACAAGGCAGTCGTTATATCTAAGATAGATATAGACGAGCTCCCGGCCTCCATAAAGGAGCTTATAAAGAGGGCTTATATCATCTATCCGTATGAAAAGGCGCTCTTCCAGGGCATAGTCCACAATGTCCACAATGAGCTTGAAAGGGAAGAAATAAGCTACGAGGAGCTTCTTAAAATACCCTCCGAAAGAGGCAGAGGAAGGCTCGGAAGCAGCGGAAAATAATGCATAGATCTGGGTGTACAGAAAAGTATGCCCTTTTTTATTTACTTATTATCATAAAAATATATACATTTTTGTTTTTTTGTGTTATACTAATGATTATTACATTTAAGGTGATACCATGACTTATGCCGAAGCTCTTGAATACATAGGCAAAAATTCGCAGAATAAAATAATACCCGGTCTTGACAATATGCGCGCACTCTGCGCCCTTTTGGGGCATCCCGAGAAAAAAATGCGCATAATACACATTGCCGGTACAAACGGCAAGGGCTCCGTGGGAGCCTTCATAGAGGCAGGGCTTATAAATTCGGGCTTCAGCGTGGGCAGATATTCTTCTCCCGCCGTCCTAGACTACAGAGACAGGCTCACATATAACGGCGAGTGGATAAGCTGTGAGGAATATGCCCGTGTGATAGAGCATATAAGCCAAAGGATAGAAAACAGCGGTATAAATCCCACAGTTTTTGAGCTTGAGACCGCGGCGGCTTTCTGCTGGCTCTACAGTAAAAACTGCGACTATGTCATAATAGAAGCAGGCATGGGAGGCAAACTCGATGCCACCAATGTCACGGACAAGGTGCTTTCGGTCATAACGCCTATAGCCCTCGACCATACCGCCTTTCTCGGCAATACCATAGAGGAGATAGCCGAGCAGAAGGCAGGTATAATAACGGGCAGGGCAGTCAGCGCACAGCAGCCGAAGGAGGCTCAAAGCGTACTCAAAGCCCATAGCTCGGATATAGTCTTTGCGGATAACGGCGACATAAAAAATGTCATATACAGCATCGAAAAGACCATTTTTGACTATAAATCGCACAAAGGCGTTGAAATTGAGCTTTTGGGAGCTTATCAGACGGAAAATGCCGTTCTTGCCATAGAGGCGCTTGAAAGCCTCGGCATACATAATATAAGCCTTAAAAATGCAAGGTGGAACTGCCGTTTCCGGATATTGAGAAAAAAACCGCTTATAATAGCGGACGGAGCGCACAATCCTCAGGGAATAGACGCTCTTAAAAAGAGCCTTGCTCTCTATTTCGGAGACAGGGAATTTGTGTTCATAACGGGTGTTCTTAAGGATAAAAATTATGAATACTTTGCAAGGGAAATGGCGCCTCTTGCCAAAATGCTCATTACCGTTGAGACCGAAAACAAAAGAAGTCTCGGCGCCGAAGAATATGCCGATGTAATAAGAAAATACAATAAAAATGTCAAAATTGCAGGCACCGTCAGAAGGGCTCTTGAAATGTGCGGCGGCTTTGAAAACATACTCGTTTTCGGCACGCTCACAATAATGAGCGAGCTTTATTCGGCGCTTGGGGAGGATATATGTGCAGATATAACAAAATAATCAAAAATGCTCTTTTTAACGAGCTTACGGAGAAAATAAAGCAGAGGGAAAGGGACAGGGTGTTCTGCCGTCACGGCATAGAGCACAGCCTCGATGTGGCAAGGATAGCCTATATACTTGTGCTTGAAAACAACATAGATATAAAGAAGGACATCATATACGCAGCGGCGCTCCTGCACGACATAGGCAGGGCGGACAGCGACAGCACGCACAGGCAGGACAGCGTTGCGCCCGCAGAGAAGATACTTTCCGCCTGCGGTTACGGCATTGCCGAGATATACGAGATAACCTCAGCCATACTTTCTCACGGCTGTGCGCCTGCGGAGCTTAACACCCTCAGCGATGTTATAGGCAGGGCAGACAAGCTTTCAAGGCTCTGTTTTGACTGCTCCGCAAGGGGAGAATGCTATTGGCAGGAGGAAAGCCGAAACAAGGACATAACCTACTAGGAGGAGCTATGAAAATAGGCAATAGGGAATTTCGGGACAGAACATATATTATGGGCATACTGAATGTCACTCCCGACAGCTTCAGCGACGGGGGCAGGCATAACAGCCTTGACGGCGCTCTTTGGCATGCCGAAAAAATGCTTGACGAGGGCGCGGATATCATAGATGTGGGCGGAGAATCCACACGCCCGGGCTATATTGCCGTAAGCGATGACGAGGAAATTTCAAGGACAGCGCCCGTTATTGAGAAAATAAAGCAAAGCTTCGATGTTCCCGTTTCAATAGATACCTATAAGCCCGGTGTTGCGGGGGCGGCTCTTAGTGCGGGAGCAGATATGATAAACGACATATGGGGCTTTAAATATGACGGCAGAATGGCTGAAACCGCGGCAAAGCACAATGCCCCCTGCTGTCTTATGCACAACCGAAAAGAGGCGGTGTATTCCGATTTTTTGAACGATGTGTTCTCCGATTTGAGCAAAAGCATTAAAATCGCCGAGGAGCACGGCATAGATAAGGCAAATATAATTATAGATCCAGGAGTGGGCTTTGCCAAGAGCTATGAACAGAATATAGAAATAATAAAAAATATGCAGAAGCTGAACGATTTGGGCTGTCCTCTCCTTCTTGGCGCTTCAAGAAAGTCCGTCATAGGGCTTACTTTGGACCTTCCCGTGGAGGAAAGGCTGGAGGGCACGCTTGCGCTCAGCGTCATTGCGGTGCTTAAGGGCGCGCTCTTTGTGAGGGTGCACGATGTAAAGGAAAACAAAAGAGCCGTTCTTATGGCTGAAAAAATAATAGGCAGGTGGTAGAAATGGGCAGGGTGATAATAAAAAAGCTGGACTGCTTCGGCAGACACGGAGTTTTGAAGGAAGAAAATGTACTCGGTCAGCGCTTTTTCGTAAGCTGTGAGCTTGAGACCTCCTTTGAAAGGGCGGCAGAAAGCGATGACATAAAGCAGGCGGTGAACTATGCGCAGGCAGCCGAGCTTATAACGGCTTTTGTGAGGGACAATACATTCAAGCTTATAGAAACGCTTGCCGACAGGCTTGCCTTCAGACTGCTCACGACATTTGACATAAGCACCGCCGTTGTTACGGTCGAAAAGCCCTCCGCACCCATAGGGCTTCCGCTTGAAACGGTGGGTGTTACCGTTGAAAAGAGCTGGGAAAGGATATATCTTTCTGTAGGCTCCAACATGGGGGATAAAAGGGCAAATATGGACTTTGCCGTTGAAAGGCTTTCCGAAGATGCCGGTATAAGGCTTGTAAGGACATCGGGATATATAGAAACGGAGCCCTACGGCAATGAAAATCAGGACAGCTTTTTAAATGCATGCATAGAGGCAAATACGCTTTATTCGCCTCATAAACTGCTTGAAGTCATAAACGGCATTGAGGCTGAAGCAGGCAGAAAAAGAGAAGTGCGCTGGGGTCCCAGAACTCTCGATATAGACATAATTTTTTACGGCGACAGGGTGATATATGACGATAAGCTCATAATACCGCATATCGATATGCATAACCGCGCCTTTGTGCTTGAACCCCTCTGCGCAATAAATCCCTATGCCATAGACCCCCTCACGGGCGAAACAGCAGAAAAACTGCTCGAAAAGCTCAAATCTGGAAAGCAACAATAACACACCGAGATCAGCCGTAAAAATACCCGATAGGGAATGATCCCTGTCGGGTATTTTTGTTTAGAGATATTATCCCTGCAAAGCTATCTCTATCCCAACTACACCGTATTTTTCCTGCTCTTCTTTTGTATAGTATTTATCCATATCATCGGGAGATGCCGTATCAATATCTTCTTTTGTATATCCGCATTTCAAAAGAGGCAGCTCACGGTACAGAGCTTTAAAGGAATCAAAAATATACAGTTCAATTACCTTCACTTCGATCGTTTCGAGAGGATCATCTGTGTTTTTGAATATGATAGTATCTCCCGTCTTAATTTTTCGCCTTTTGCTGTCGTATAAACGCAGTTCGATCGTCTTATTTCCGCTGCGTATCATATTGAATGGGGAGGGCATAAGCTTCATTGTATGTACCATTTTTCGTATTTCCTCTCTGATTTGGTCTTACATTTCGGTTCATTATACCATATGAATAATTACTCATTTAATTTTTTCAATAAGCGCAGCTGCTTTTTTTCTGTTCCATATCCAAGATGTCTGTAAAAATTGTGAGCATTTGTTCTTGTAATGCCGGAATTCAACCTCATTGTATTTATATTATTTTCTGTTGCCCACGCTTCCGCCGCTTGGATCAACCTTTTTCCTATACCCTTATTTTGATATTCTGATTTAACGGCTAAACCAAGTATATTTGCCATTGTTTCCGAATACAATAAGTCGTATTTTTCAACATGAATAAAACCAACCGTACATTCATCTATCAACGCAGTAAATACATTTTCTCGTGTGAAATCAATATTTTTTATTTTTTCTGTTACTAAGTGTAAATCACAGGGATAGCCTAAATCTTCACTGCATATCTTGCAAACTTCCTGCGCATCATTCAGAGTCATTTGTCTAACAATAATATTCTGCATATGCTCACCTCTAAAATACTGTTTTACATTTCAGTTCATTATACCACACAAAACGCTCCATTTCAACTATTCAAAGCCGTTCTCATTTTTTTAGTTGAAAACAAGCCTCTTTTATAGTAAAATTATTTTAGCAAAGCGTTTTATAAAGGGGGCTTTCAAAATGGAGAAAACAATATTGAAAATAACGGCGCTTGCCCGCGAGATAGCCGACTCAAAGGACAGCGAAAGAGCGTCTGAAAACATAGATTATATAAAGATATGGCTTGCCCGTTTTCAGCACGAAAGGCTCATTCATCTCATAGTTACGGTCGCCTTTTCGCTCATAGCCATGGGCTGTGTGCTTTATATAAATGTGTGCTTTTCAATACCCTTGGGTATACTCACTTTGATATTTGTGATAATGAGCATCGCCTACATAAGGCATTATTATATACTCGAAAACAATGTGCAGAAGCTTTATTTCCTCATAGATGAGCTTGAAGGGCTTGTCAAGGGCAAAAACGGCTCGGAATAATGTCCTTGATGTAAATTTTTATAAAAAATTCAATGTTTTATCAAAAAATTTCTTGACAACCCCGCGCATATATAGTAAAATAACTATGTTTGAATATTGGCTGACTGTGCTAGCCCCGCATTCGGTCGGTATTGTTTTGTCGAAGCTCTTTTTTCGGACATTTTGGAGCGATGACGGTTTTCTGAAAATGAAGTAGTTTATTTAATGTAAGGAGATTTTCTAATGAGAACAACATTTATAGCTAAAAAAGCTGAAATAGAAAGAAAATGGTATGTTGTTGATGCGGAAGGTCAGACACTCGGTCGTCTTGCATCACAGGTGGCAGCCGTTCTTAAGGGCAAGAATAAGCCCATATATACACCTCATCTTGACACAGGCGACTATGTTATCGTTATCAATGCCGATAAGATCGCCGTTACAGGCAAGAAGCTCGATCAGAAGCTCTATAGGAGACATTCCGATTACACAGGAGGCTTCAAGGAGACTAACTTAAAGGAAATGATGCAGAAGAAGCCCGAGCAGGTTATCAAGCACGCCGTTAAGGGTATGCTCCCCAAGAACACTCTTGGCAAGGATATGCTCAAGAAGTTACACGTTTACGCAGGAGCAGAGCATAAGCACGAGGCTCAGAAGCCCGAAGTATTAGAGCTTAAGTATTGATTTAAGGAGGTTTAATCATGGCAGACGCTAGATATTACGGTACAGGCAGAAGAAAAAGCTCTGTTGCAAGAGTTTATCTTGTTCCCGGTACAGGAAAGATTACAATAAACAAAAAGGACATAGAGGAATACTTTGGTCTTGAGACATTAAAGCTCATTGTAAGACAGCCCCTTGAGACCACAGGCACAACAACTAAGTTTGATGTACTTGTAAATGTTCATGGCGGCGGCACCACAGGTCAGGCAGGCGCAATAAGACACGGCATCTCAAGAGCATTGCTCGAGGCTGATGATGACTTCAGACTTCCTTTAAAGCAGGCAGGCTTCTTAACAAGAGACCCCAGAATGAAGGAAAGAAAGAAGTACGGCTTAAAGGCCGCAAGAAGAGCTCCCCAGTTCAGCAAGAGATAATCATATATGCTTTCACTTCCCCCGAATGCTTTCGGGGGATTTTTGTTTATACCGATACATTTTCACGCAACATATATATAGAAATAAAATATATATTTTTATAAGTTTTTTCTGGATTGAGAAAAAATATTGACAAATCAACATTTTTTTATTAATATTGAATTAAAGAAATGAGGTGTGGAAATGATCTGGCGAAAAGAATATTTGGATAATTTAACAGCATTAAGGGATAAACAGATCATCAAGGTTATTACCGGTGTCAGAAGATGCGGTAAGTCTACCCTGCTTGAGCTGTATATCGACCATTTAAAGCAGACGGGTGTGGAGGATAGTCAGATCATATCGGTCAACCTTGAAGAGCTTGAAAATGCCGATCTGCTTAATTATAAAGCACTGTACAGCTATATAACCTCAAAGCTGGTTCCCGACAAAAATAATTACATTTTTATTGATGAAGTCCAAAAATGCAGTGAATTTGAAAAAGCGGTCGACAGTCTTTTCATAAAGAAAAACTGCGATGTCTATATTACAGGCTCAAATGCTTATTTGCTGTCTGGAGAGCTGGCAACATTGCTTTCGGGAAGATATATTCAAATTGATATGCTGCCGTTCTCCTTCAAGGAATACTATGAAGCAAAAAAGGAAAGCGGCAAAAGCAAAAGGGAAATATTTGACAGCTATTTGAAATACGGCTCATTTCCTTATGTTGCGTATCTGGGAAATGATGAGAGAGTTATAGATCAATACATTGAAGGTATTTACAACACCATTCTTATAAAGGATGTTGCCGTAAGAGAAAAAATAAATGATGTATCCGTGTTGGAAAATATATTAAAAACCGTTGCCTCAAGTATAGGTAGTCCCATATCGGTAAAGAAGATAAGTGATACTCTTATATCAAACGGCAGAAAAATCTCGCCCAATACGGTTGAAGCATATTTAAGAGCTTTGACGGACAGCTATATTCTGTATAATGCAACAAGATACGATATAAAGGGCAGGCAGTTTTTAAAGACTCTCGGTAAATATTATTTCGTAGACAGTGGGATTAGAAATCATATAATAAGCCAATCGGCAGGGGATTTAGGTCATCTTCTTGAAAATGTGGTTTATCTTGAGCTTTTAAGGCGAAAAAACAGAGTCAATATTGGCAAGCTGGCGGAAAAAGAAGTGGATTTTGTCGCAGTCAACATGAACGAAGTGGAATATTATCAGGTCTCCGCAAGCGTGCTCGATGAAAAGACCTTAGGACGGGAATTGGCGCCATTACGGGAGATAAAGGATAATTATCCCAAAACACTATTGACTCTTGATGATATAGGCAACGGAGCAAACTACGGGGGTATAAGGCAGATAAATATAATTGACTGGCTTCTGGAATAATTTTAAGCAGCGCAGGGACATATGCTAACAAGTAAAAATATATAATCTTTCAATAATTTTGTTTTTTTGGTATAATAAATAAACACATAGAAATATTGACAGCAAGGAGGAAATAAAAGTGGCAAAAATAACCATACAATCTGTTGAGCCTAATATTGCCGATTTAGCAAACGGTTGGCTCAGGTCTTATGGTCTTGATTATAAATTGGAGCAAGAATCACTAAACTCCGAGATAGATCAAGCGCTCAATGATTACTATTCCAAAATGGGGGGGGTAGGCGGCAACAGACCCGACGCAAAGTTGTTGCTGCAGGATAAAAATCTTGTCAATTATCCTATTCTTATTGAATATAAGGGTTACAAAGACAAACTTGTAAAACTTGACAGCGATGGAAAGGTTGCAAATAAAACAAATAAAAATCTCCCGGATTTTAAGGTGATTAATTCCTATGCGGTAAATGGCGCAGTCCATTATGCAAACGCGCTTTTGCATTATACAAGCTATACCGATATTATAGCAATAGGAATGACGGGATATAAAGATATTACAGGCAAACTCCAACATGAAATCGGCGTCTATTTTGTTTCCAAAAGTAATTTCGGAATCGGTCAGAAAGTTGATGATTATACAGACCTTTCGTTCTTAAAAAAAGAAAATTTTGATTCTTTCATTGAAAAGGTAAAGCAGTTGCAGCTTAAACCCGATGAAGTTGAAAAGCTCAGAGAACATCGTGAACGAGAGATACAAACAAGTCTTGTAAAACTTAATAATGATATTTATCAGAATGAAAAAGGTCTAAGTGAGCGTGATCGTGTTTATCTTGTTGCCGCCTCTATCATTGCAACGATTGGCGTACCCGGAAAAGTTGCGGCGCTTGAAAAGGCAGAATTAAAATCATCTTCAGAGGATGGTAATCGTGATGGCGATATTATTCTGCGTAAAATCAAAGCTTTTTTGAATGAAAAAGATCTTCCAAAAGAAAAGCGTGAATTGATAGTAAGAACTTTACAAAATACGCTTACCACAGACAACATTAATAAGGTGGAAAACGGCGAAAGCCAGTTAAAGCGTGTTTTTACAAAAATAATTGATGACCTTGGGATATATTATAAAATAGGTCTTAGCACTGACTTTACGGGTAAGCTTTTCAATGAAATGTACAGCTGGCTTGGGTTTTCACAGGATAAGCTTAACGATGTTGTTTTGACACCCTCTTATGTTGCTTCTCTTTTGGCTCGTCTTGCGAGGGTAAATATGGATTCCTATGTGTGGGATTTTGCAACGGGGTCTGCAGGACTTCTTGTTGCAGCTATGAACGAAATGCTGAATGATGCCAAAGAAAAAATCAAGTCTCCTGATGAATTAGCTTTTAAATCTGCCCATATCAAAGCTAATCAGCTTTTGGGGCTTGAAATACTTTCGGAAGTCTATATGCTTGCTATCCTTAATATGATTTTGATGGGGGACGGCAGTTCAAACATTATAAATAAGGATTCGTTGAAAGAGTTTGACGGTAACTATGGCTTCGGCAAAACAGACACAAAATTTCCTGCCACTGCCTTTGTTCTTAACCCGCCGTATTCTGCGCCGGGCAATGGAATGGTCTTTGTAGAAAAGGCTTTGTCCATGATGAATAGCGGGTATGCCGCTGTTATTATACAGAACTCCGCGGGAAACGGAAAAGCTGTCGAGTATAACAAAAGAATATTAAAACACAGTACGCTTCTTGCTAGCATAAAAATGCCTATTGACCTGTTTCTTGGCAAGTCCAGCGTACAAACTAATATTTATGTATTCCATGTGGGCGAAGCTCATCAGAAAGATGATACCGTAAAATTTATTGACTTTTCCGTTGATGGTTATACAAGGTCAAATCGTAAAAAAGCAAGTGTAAACCTCAGAGATACCGACCATGCAAAGGAGCGTTATAATGAATTGGTCGACCTTGTTCGTTTCGGCGCAAAAAAGCTGAACTACTATACCGAGAAAGAATATTATGAAGGCACAATAGATCCGGATAATGGTGCGGATTGGAATCAGGCTGCACCTATTGACACAAAACCTACATTGGAGGATTTTAAGAGAACTGTCAGCGATTATCTTGCTTGGGAAGTATCCAATCTCTTGAAAAATCAAGATACAGAGGACGAACGCTTGGGAAAATAAATGCCTCACTTGACGAAAAATTGAAAAGCGTTGAGTGGGGCGAGTATAAACTTGGAGATATATTTGAAATACTTTCTGTAAAAAAAGCAACAAAACAAAATGTTAGAAAATATAAAAATTCTGAATTTAATACTCCGGTTGTATATTGCAAATTTGGTGATAATGGAATAATGTACTGGGGTCGTAAAAATGAGTTTACTACATACAAAAATGTCATTTCTGTAATTTATAATGGTGCTATTGCCGCTGGTAAGGTTTATGCACAAAGAGAAAAAACAGGAATTTTAGCAGAAAGTTATTTTATAAGATTAAAAAAACATAAATCTACACATAACATTAATTTATTTCTTGCTTCGGTCATTGAGAAAACATTATATTATAAATATTCAAGAGAGTATCTTGCAACTTGGGCTGGTAGGGTTGAAAATGACACAATATATCTCCCTACAAAAAAGGGAGAAATTAACTTTGATTTTATGGAATCCTTTATAGCGGAGCTGGAGGCGGAGCGACTGGCGGAGCTGGAGGCGGAGCGACTGGCGGAGCTGTCCGCTTACTTGACAGTAAGCGGATTAGATGATTATGAATTGTCGGAAGAAGAGAAAGTAATAGTGGATGATTTTAATAACATATCTTTTTGTGCATTTGCTATTAAAGAACTCTTTGACATAAAAAATACAAATAATATTATATCAAGAGATATTATTGAAAACAGTGGGAAAACTCCTTACTTATGTGCAAGTGCTGAAAATAACAGTGTCAATTCATACATATCATATGATAACAAATATATTGATAAAGGAAATTGTATTTTTATAGGCGGTAAAACTTTTGTTGTATCATATCAAGAAGAAGATTTTTATTCTAATGATAGCCATAATTTGGCTTTATATCTGCGGGATAATAAAGAACGAACAAAACTAAAACAATTGTGTTTAGCTACTTGTGTTAAAAAGAGTATGCAACATAAATATTCTTGGGGAAACAGTATAAGTCATAAAAAAATTACAAGTGATATAATTTTTTTACCTACAAAAGACGGCAAACCTGATTACCGGACAATGGAAATTCTTATTTCCGCTGTTCAAAAGTTAGTTATTAAAGATGTTGTTCTTTACACAGATAAGCGAGTTAAAGCAACAAAGGAAATTATTACAAAGTAAAATTATCATAAGTATATAACATTTATCCTCTCGGACACCCGAGGGGGGTTCAATTCCACCTTTCGCCTGCAGCCTTCCCATATCGCCCCTCGCCGGTTGACTTTATTTTCCATATATGCTATAATAAACAAAAGCTTTTTTCGGCTAAAGCCCTAAAGCAAATAGAAATGTGAGGTGTTTTTATGAAAGAACAAAACAATTCAAAGGCAAGCGTTTACACGCGTTACATACTTCCCGGCGTGCTCCTTCAGTCGGTGCTCATAGGCGGCGGCTACGCCACGGGACGCGAAATATTTTCCTACGGCGCCAAGTTCGGCGCGATGGGCTGGATATCGGGTCTTACAATAGGCATAGGCTTTGCGCTGTTTGCGTTTTTATCCTTTGAAATTTGCCGTATATTCAAGGTGTACGACTACAAAAACTACATAAAGCAGGTCATAGGACCGCTCTGGCCTGTCATGGATATATTGACTATACTCATTGCCATAATGCTTATAGCCGTTATGGCAGCGGCAACGGGCAGTATTTTCGAGCAGGTCAACCTCCCCAATATACTCGGCTCCGTCGTTATAGTCCTCATGTGCGGCTTGCTCAACTTCAAGGGCAAGAGAGTAATAGAAAAATTTGAAACAATAGGAACTATTCTCCTCTACGGAGGCTATATTCTTTTCACGCTTATTGTACTTTTCAAGTTCGGCAGCAATATCCCTAAGGTTTTTGCCTCGGGCGATACAAGCGCCGTTGAAGGCAAGGTCGGCATAGGCTTGTGCGTATGGACGGGTATACTCTATGTTGCTTATAACATAAACGCCATACCTATGGGAATGTTCTCGCTCACAAGGCAGACAAAGCGCAGGGAAACCGTGATTTCGGGCATTATGGCAGGTATTCTTATGGTAATTCCCTGGTTCTTGTCATACCTCGCAATGATGTGCTTCTACGGCGACACCTCCATAGTAGGCGCAGATGTTACCACTCCTTGGATGGAAATGATAAAGGCGGCAAAGGGCGGCGCTCCTCTGCTTGTGCTTTTCAGCGTTGTTATGGGCTGGACCCTCCTTGAGACCGCAACGGGCTGTATTCATATGATAATAGACAGATTTGATGTAGCCCTTGAGGAAAAGGGACACGAAAAGCTCACGGACGCGCGCAGAGGCATAATAACGGTCATAACTCTTACTCTTGCGCTCCTTCTCTCCAGAATCGGCGTTGTTACACTCATTGAGAAGGGCTATTCGCTCCTGTCCTACGGCTTCATAATTTTCTATCTTCTGCCCACGCTTATAATAGGCGGCTACAAAATAATAAGGCATAAGGAAAGCGAGGAGGCTTAAAAATGAAATATGTAGGTTATTACAACGGCAAGATAGGTCCTCTTGAGCAGATGAAGATACCCATGCTCGACAGAGCCGTGTATTTCGGCGATGGCTGCTATGACGCCACGACCTTTGCGCATAATCATATTTTTGCCGCAGAGGATCATCTTGATCGTTTTTACAATAGCTGCCGTATGCTTGAAATCCCCTTCGATATGGCGCGCGAGGCGCTCACTGCCGCTTTGCAGAGCTGTATTGACGCCAACGAGGAAGACCACGGCATGCTCTATTGGCAGTGCTCCAGAGGAACATATTTCAGAAATCATAATTTTCCGCCCGAAAATGTAAAGCCAAATCTTATGATATTCACCGTTCCCTGTGAGCTTGTACCCATGGACAGCGTTTTCAAGCTTATCTCAATGGAGGATACGCGTTTTCTGCACTGCAATATCAAAACTCTCAACCTCATACCCAGCGTTATAGCTTATCAGCGCTGTATTGAGGCGGGCTGTCAGGAGACGGTGTTCCACAGGGGCGAGCGCGTTACGGAATGTGCCCACAGCAATGTGCTTATCATAAAGGACGGCGTGCTCTGCACTCCGCCTAGGGATAATCTCATTCTTCCCGGCATAACACTAAAGCATCTTCTCATGCTTGCCGAGCAAAACGGCATACCCACATCCGAGGCGCCCTTTACAATGGACGAGCTGAGGAATGCCGATGAGGTCATAATAAGCAGCTCCGGCGGACTTTGCATAAAAGCGGATGAGCTTGACGGAGAGCCCATAGGAGGCAAGGACCCCGTTACACTCAAAAAGCTTCAGGACGCTTATGCGGAATTTTATGAAAAGGACACAAATTATTGATACAAAAAAAGCGGGAAATCAAAATTTCCCGCTCAGACTATCGAAAAAGTCAAAATATAAAAAATGTTATAAACGGGCGTGCAATGCACGCCCCTACAAACCACAATGTGAGCTAGTCACTCGTAGGGGCGAGCATTGCTCGCCCGCAAAATTTCATACAATAAGGTTGTTTATCGACACGCAGAAGCGGGAAATCAAAATTTCCCGCTTTTACTTTCACACTGTACCATTTATAACCCTATCCAGCGCATTTTTTATATTTCTTTTGCAGTCCTCATATTTTTCCGAAGGGCTTGCCTCATATAGCTTTTCGTTACCGCAGAATATAGTCGGCACATAGTAATAGTCGTATTTCTCCGAAATTTCCGGCCTTCTGCTTTCCTCCACCCAGTCTATTTCTACCGCATTATACGCCTTGTTTTCGGCGTTCAGCTCCTTTACGGCCCGCTTTGCAAATTTGCAGTAGGGGCAGTCTTCAAGATAAAACAATGTTATTTTCTGCATTTCATATCCTCCCATGCCGTTTTTTATATTATTCCCGTTATATCTTTGAATATTTCAGTTGTTTGTGAGCTTTCTTATAAGCTCGTTAATATCCACGGGCTTTGTAATAAATTCGTCCATACCGCTTTCAAGCGCCTGTTCCCTGTCCTCCGAGAACGAATTTGCCGTGCAGGCAAATATGCGCACAGTCCTTGCGTCGGGTCTGTCAAGCTCTCTTATCGCCTTTGTAGCCTCAAAGCCGTTCATAACGGGCATAAGTATGTCCATGAGTATAACTCCGTATGTTCCGGGCGCAGATGCTTTAAACATATCGTATGCCTTTTTTCCGTTTTCGGCAAGCTCCGCTTCAAATCCGTTTCCGCGCAGAAGCTCTATTATTATCTCGCCGTTCAGTTCATTATCCTCTGCCACCAGTATGCGAGGATGTCCGTTTCCCTCTTCGTATGTTTTGTTTACACTGCTCTCTGCCTCTTCTACAGCCTCGGCAAGGAAGGTAAATGTAAATGTACTGCCTTTTCCGCGCTTGCTCTCGCAGGTGAGGTCTCCGTTCATGAGCTTGGCAAGCTTACGACTTATAGAAAGTCCGAGTCCCGTGCCCTGATTTCCCTTTGATACGGTATCGCGCTCCTGAGAAAACACATCAAATATATGCTTGCGGAACTCCTCGCTCATTCCCTTTCCCGTGTCCTTTACCTTCACTGTAGTGAGCACAGTATTGCCCTCTAAGCTCTGCTGACTCAATATAAGGTCTACAAATCCGCCCTTTGATGTAAATTTGCGCGCATTGTCAAGCAGATTGATAAGCACCTGCTGTATACGCACTTCATCGCCCATTATAACGGGGCATATTATGTCGGTCTTGACATTGTAATTAAGTCCTTTGTCGCTCATGCCGTTCTGCATAAGCGAATTTACATCCTCCAGCATTGCTTCAAGCCTTATGGGGTGAAGCACAAGCTCCAGCTTTTCAGCCTCCAGCTTTGATGTATCCAGAATGTCGTTTACAAGCGAGAGCAGATATTTTGTAGTCACGGTGGACTGACTGAGATATTCGTCAAGCTTGCCTTTGTCATCCAGATTCTGCTGCATAAGGTTGTTAAGTCCTATAAGTCCGTTCAAAGGCGTGCGTATCTCGTGGCTCATTGTGTTCAGGAATTGTTCCTTTGCCTTGGATTCGGCCTTGCTCTCCGCAAAGCGCAGTCTCTGACGCATAAGCAAAACTGCAAGTATCATTATCACTATGAATGAAACTATGAATATACCCACAGCATAGCGATAGCGGTTGAGAAAATCCGCTATGGTATAGTGATACTGAGTTTCCATTATGGCCTGAATGGTGAAGTTGCTCACCTCGTCCTCCGTCAAGGAGGCTATTGCCTTGTTCAATATATCGATCAGCACAAGCCCGTCCTGCTTTGAAAGTCCTCCGTCAGTGCTGTCTATTGCCACAACGGCAGAAAAACACAGCTTGTCGTCAAGACCTATCACGGGTATTACCTTGAGCTTTTCATATTTTGGCTTTGCAAACCAATATTCCACTACATATTGATTCTGTATCATCAAGTCCGCATCGCCTGTTTTCACAGCGTCAAAGCACTCGGGTATAGAGTCGTAGTCCTTCAGCTCAAAGTTGGGGTAGGTTCTTGCGAGAACCTTCCTAAGCGTCTGCGAACCCGTGGATATTGCAACCGACAAATCGGCGTCATATCTGAAGTCCAGATCGCCCTTCGACACGACCACCTTCCTGCTTGAAAAGTAGGGATTGCTTATGAGTATGCCTCTGGCGTTCTGATTTTCCTCATTGTATTCAACGCTTGTCACAAGGTCAAGCTTTTGCTCTGTTATATAGTCATATGTCACATCGCCTGCGGGCAGGGGAATATACTCAAATTTCACACCGCATATCTCGCTCACACGGTCGAATATATAGCGCGATATTCCTGCCAGCTCTCCGTTCTCGTCCGAAAATGAAACGGGCACTCTGTCCTGAACATAGCCCACTCTTAAAGTGTCGTGAGCCGCCAGAAATTCCCTTTCCTCGTCCGTGAGATCCGGCACTGTCGGCTTGCCGGCGCATACCTCCGCCGCCGAAGAGCATATTATAATTATAAATATAAACATTGCCGAAAACAGACGCTTTATTTTTACACCGCGCATAGCCTGACCCCCTTTTATTTAACGACAGTTACTGCGCGCTGTCGGGAAATATCCCATTTTTACATATTTTTACATAATTAAATTATACTCCATATTGATACCTTTGTCAATTAAACAATAAAAGCAGGACTGTAAAGCCCCGCTTTAGACTGTCGAAAAAGTATAAATTGACACAAAAAATGAAAGACTGAATAGTTTGTACGACCCAAAAAGCGTCGCAGACTAAAATCCGCAGGAGGAATTCACTTCCTCCGAGGACAGGAACTTCACTTGATTTTTATTAAAATCAAGTGAACACGGCTGGTTCCTACCTTGATCTATCTGAAAGAAATGCAAGCATTTCTTTCAAGCGTGTCGATTTTATCGACACGCAGAAGCAGGACTGTAAAGTCCCGCTTCATATTTTCCTACGCCGTCTTCTTTTCCGCCAGCATCACCTTCAGCAGCACGGGCGTTATAAGCGTAGTAACGATGACCATAAACACCACCGCAGGGAACATGCCCGGATTGAGCAGACCGCAGTCAGCGCCCTTCTGTGCCACAATAAGCGCCACCTCGCCTCGCGACACCATTCCTATACCGATCGTAAGTGCGTCCTTGTTGTCAAAACGGCAAAGCTTTGCGCCCAGTCCGCAGCCCACTATCTTTGACACTACGGCAACGGCAAGCAGAACCACTGCAAACAGTATTATTGTGGGGTTTGATGCCAGCTCCGTCAGATTTGTCTTAAGTCCTATGCTTGCGAAGAATATCGGTGAGAAGAAGAGATAACCCAGTATCTCAAATCTCTGGTCTATATAGTTCTTTACGCCGAAGTTGCAGAGTATAACGCCTGCGAAATATGCGCCCGTTATGTCCGCTACGCCAAAAAATTTCTCCGCGCAGAAGCTTAGTATAAAGCAGAATGCAAGCACATATATGGATATACGCCTTCTTGCCTTTACATTACTTATAAATTTTTTGAGTGAGAATACGAACAAAGCCACTACTATTACAAATGCAAAGAAAAGCATTATCTTTATGAGCACAACGGGCAGCGAAACTCCGGAGCCTCCGCTCATGCTCGTTATAGCAGTGAGCACTATTATTCCTATTATGTCGTCTATTACGGCAGCGCCGAGTATGGTAGTACCCATCCTGCCCGAAAGCTTTCCAAGCTCTCTTAATGTCTCCACGGTAATGCTTACCGATGTTGCCGTGAGTGTCACGCCCATGAATAGGGCTTTCATAAAATCTGCGCTTGGCGCGCCCTCGGGATTTATGAGCATATAAGCTGCCGTACCTCCCGCAAGAGGAACGATAACGCCTATAAGCGCCACTATAAATGAGGCTATGCCGTTTTCTTCAAGCTCTTCAAGGTCGGTTTCCAGACCCGAGAGGAACATAAGTATTATAACGCCTATCTCGGCTGTTTTTTTGAGAAAGTCCGTTTCGTTCACAACGCCCAGACAGGAAGGACCCAATATTATGCCCGCCAGAAGAGCGCCCACCACCGCGGGCATATGTACCCTTCTTGAAGCAAGGCCAAGCACCTTTGTTGAAAGCAATATTATTGCCAGCACGGCAAGATAACCGTATTCACTGCCTAAAAGCTCTTTTATAAATGTCATTTTGCAAAACCTCCGGACAAAAAAATTAATGGGAAATAACCCCTCTTAAGTCATTCCCCATTGATAAACTTATTTTATACCTCTTTATCCATAAAGTCAATAATAATTACCATATAAAAATATTAATATTTTGTATAGTTTTTGTGATATATCCCATCAGTCTGTTTCAAATTTCATTTTTTCTTGCAATTTTACGCATTTTGTTATATTATATTATTAAAGATGACAAAAACGGATATTTTATTTACAAAATATGACAAAATCATATAGGAGCTGATAATATGGATATGAATTTGCAAAAGTATATGGCGTTTGTAAAAACCGTTGATTACGGAAGCTTTACAAAGGCGTCCGAGGTGCTCAATTACTCGCAGTCGGGCATAAGCCGTATGATAAACGACCTTGAAAAAGAATGGAATATCGTTCTTCTGGAAAGGGGAAGGGCAGGGGTAAGGCTCACAAGCGATGGTCTAAGGCTTTATAACTGCGCCAAGAACCTTTGCCGAGAGTATGAAAATCTCCGCATGGAGGCTGAAAGCCTCAGAGGATTGGACTCGGGTATAATACGCATAGGCACATTTTCAAGCGTGGCTACGCATTGGCTTCCCAATATCATAAAGGAATTTCAGAAGGACTATCCCAACATAGACTATGAACTTCTTATGGGCGACTATACTGAGATAGAAAAATGGATAAGCGAGGGCAGGGTGGACTGTGGATTTCTTTGTCTTCCTGTGCGTTCCGATTTTGAGGTGATATTTCTTGAAAAGGACGATCTTCTTGCCGTTCTGCCTCCCGACCATAAGTATGCCGATTGCGATAAATTCCCCGTTTCCGCCCTTTGTGAGGAGCCGTTTATGCTTCTTGAAAAAGGCACTCGCTCCGAAATATCCGAGCTTCTTGAAAAAAATAACATCAAGCCCGATGTACACTTCACCACATGGGACGACTACGCCATTATGTCAATGGTTGAGAGCGGTCTGGGCATAAGCATACTTCCGCGCCTTATACTAAAGCGTGTGCCTTATAATATCGTCGCAAAGGAACTGGATGTTCCTGCCTGCCGAAATATAGGTCTTGCCCTCCGCAACAGAAAAAATGCCTCCCTTGCCACAAAACGCTTCCTGGATTACCTGCGGTATAGATAAACTGCCACCCAATGTCGTATTTTGCACTGCCTTAATGTAGGGGCGAGCATTGCTCGCCCGAAATAATTAACAAATCGAACTTCCTTTCAATGTAGGGGCGACCTGTGTGTCGCCCGCTTTTCCAGCTATCAAAAAAGCAGAAGGCTGTCAACCGGGCGATGACTGCTTCCCAATACCCTTTCATCAGTTTTGGAAGCTTCCCATAACCGATAACAAACCACCGCCCTTGCCCGTAGGGGCGAGCCTTGGTTGCATGGGCGAGCAGCAACACGAAGTGTTGCGACCAGCCATTGCTCGCCCGCTGACTTCTTATCCTCCCCTACACATCTATATCAATACTAATCCTATACTTATCCTCGTCCCTCTCCACATTATAACTGCTCTGTATTCCCGCTTCGTTTATAATATCCACAGCCTGCTTAAGCGTATTTGTAAATAACCTCAGGTCATAAAACTTCTTTTTTATATTCCTGTGCTTCTCTTCTGTCTTTCCTATGCTTTTTTCTCTTAAAGCGCTGTTAACCATTATTGCCGTCTTTTCCAAATTCATACCGTATTCACTCACCTTTTCTATAAGCTCCTTCTGTACATCGCTGTCCTCAGCTTTCAGTATAAGCTCTGCTTGCTCCTCGCTTATTTTGTTCCTTATAAGCATCGTCTTTATCTCCCGGCAAAAGCCGTTCAGCCTGTTGTACTTCTCCGCCTCGTCCTTTTCAATATTTATTATGTCAGCCATTTCGTCCGTATTGTAGCCGAAGCCCCTTCCCAGAACATCCACTGCTTCTGCCATTTCAATGTAATTCAGATCCTTTCGGTGTATGTTTTCCGCAATAGTCAGCGCCGCCGCATCTCTGTCCGTTATCTCGCTCACAACTGCGGGTATGCTGTATATGCCTGCCATTCTGCACGCCCTCAGCCGTCTTTCTCCGAAAATAAGCTCATATATACCGTGATTTATAAGTCTCACGCCTATGGGCTGCAGCACGCCGTATTTCCTTATGGAAGCCGCAAGCGCCTCCAGATTTCCCATGTCCATTGCCGTTCTCGTTTGGTATGGATTGGGCAGTATCTTGTCAACAGGCAGGTATATCATACTTCCGCTTTTACCGTATTCGGGTTCTATCATTTGTATCGCCTCCGTTTATGCACAAATTGTTTTGCACTTTATCTTGCAGTATGATTATAACATATTTGCCAAAAATTTCCATATTTTTTGTACTCTTTTTTCTCCCATTTTACGACATTTTTTTATTCACATAATGCCTATTTATCGCATATACATTATATAAAGCTTTTTTTAAGGAGAACTGCCATGTATTCCAATAAATATGTTTTGGAGCTTATAAAGGATGCCATAGATGACGAACAGAAGGTGGGCGATTTTTATTCTGCGCTTTCAGGCTCGGTAAGGGATATTGACGATAGCAAAATGCTCGGCGAGATATGTCTTGACGAAAGGAAGCATCTCAAAATGCTTGAAGATATATATAATAAGCTCGCAGGAGAAGACTATGCGCCCAAA
Organism: uncultured Clostridia bacterium; assembly: GCA_947632235.1. GTDB lineage: Bacteria > Bacillota > Clostridia > Lachnospirales > CAG-274 > Gallispira. Next base: position 2,253 of record CANROO010000010.1, on the reverse strand, counting down.
GCCGACGCGGAACCGTCCCTTAACAGCGATTATATTAAGAATATAGAGTCTGCCATATCGGGCGAGATAAAGAGCGCTGAAGGCTATAGACCTCTGCTATTTGCCCTCGAAAATCAACAACTCAAAAACTACATCACGGAAATAATGACCGACGAACAAAACCACGCCGCTAAGCTTAATTATATATATAGTAAAAATAAATAGAGCAGGGGAAGTGATAGAAGAAAGTTCTGATACCGAAGAGCGATTGAAGGGTTACACATAAAAACGGACGGCTTGCGCCGTCCGTTTGGTTTGTTATTACTTAAAGTTGATTGTTGTACCATTAAGTTCAGTAAATGTTTTCTGTGTTTGATTTTTTGCTGCGCTTGTTGCCAATCCGCTTACAGTTATAAAATCACTGCTTTTTAATTCCATAACCTCAACTTCGGGTTTTGTATATGTTTTCATAATATACCTCCTTATAATTACACACCAATTTATTCAAGTGATGCAGATACATTATCTTTTGTTGCGGCTGCCTGTACGCCTGTTACCTTTACAGCATAGAGAGCTGCATAATCCGAATAAGCGCCTTCACCTGCTGTGATGGTATCACCTTCTGCAAACTGTACTGCTGTATAAACCTCAGTGGTTTCAGCTTTTCCGGCAGTTTCACCGGTACCAACTGTAAGTGTAAGCTTATCGTTTACAAGGTCGCCTTCATTAATACCATAGATAACATATGTTGCGTTTCCTGCTTTGTCAATAGCATATGAGAAGCCGTCCTTACCTTCAACAGGTGTAGCACCTTCTGATATTGTCTTCTTGTCGACTATCTTGATACCCTGAATGTAGATACTGTATTTGTTACTTGGATTTGGATCGCCGGCTGTAATGACTGCATTTCCATCGCCATATGTTAAAGTATAGCCTATATTATCATCGTCTTTTACTGTCAACTCAAGTTCTTGTGTATCTGTATCTAACGGTATAGTAAGAGTAGTCTTTGAATTAAGCTGTCCGGATTTAGAAGCAAATTTTCCGTTCCTTGTTTTATCTGCCTCAAATGTTTTATTTGCATTTACAGCAATACCTTTGTATGTACCTTCAACCTTTTCAATTGTAACTTCAGGCATAGTTTTGCCTACATCTGCTATATTCCACTCTGTTATTTTTTCTGCTGTAAGTGTGACAGTTTTACTTGTTGCACTACCTACTTCTATATTATCATAATCGCCACCTACAACATAAGCAGATTCCTGATAGCCCTTGTCTGCAAGAACATCTATTGAGTATGTACCGCCCTGTGCAACAATAGCCTCATAGCCTGCGTCTGTCTTTGTTGCCTTTACAACTGCGCCGTCTGCATCCTTGACATCAATAGTGCTTCCTGTTAAGCCTAACTCTGCAGGAGCAGTTATTGTTAATGTTGTTACGGCTGCTTTTGTAACTGTAATATCCTGTGTAACAGCTCCATTGTTAACAGTAATTGTTTTTGGAGATACTTCATATAACGGACTGTCTACAGTAACATCATATGTTCCGTTGGAAAGTTGTGTTGAGTATGATGTAGCTCCCGATTCAGCAACAACAACATCCTTTATAGATATTTTTGCTCCGGTGTAGTCGCCTTTTATATTTCCTGAAACAGTATACTTTGGTTCTGGTTTATATACTGTTATTTCAATTGTGCCGGCATATGCCTTAGAATTATATCTTCCTAAAGTCCACGTTCCATCATCGCATTTTTCCTTTGTTACACCTGCACCATTAGCAGCGCTGGAGTTAATAATATCTTTTTCTTCATTTGATTTCGCTGAACCTTTAACAAGTGTTAACTGTGAGTTGTTTTTTCCTGCAGGCGGAGTTACTGTTATATCAAATTTACCATCTGTTGTGAAGGTTATAAACGAATTATCTTTATTGTTAAATTTTCCCTTATCACTATCACTATTTAAAGTTATTCCGCCTATGGTAAGACCATAAAACTTTTGAGATGTTGAAGTTTCATCGGCAATCGAGTAGGTATATTTTACGCCTCCATCAACAGCCACTGCCGTGCCTTTTAAATCAGCGCTGATTGTAGGAGCTGATACACCTGTTAATGTACTGGTATCCTTTGAACTAAGATTATCAGCAGCGCTGGCAACCACACTGCTCATTGCCATAACAGCGCCGACGATAGCGGTAGCTGCCAAGGCTTTAAAAAGTTGTTTTTTCATCGTTAAAATTTCCTCCTTTTAATTATAACTAACGGAGGGTGCAGAAAAA
>CANROO010000009.1 GCA_947632235.1 uncultured Clostridia bacterium | reverse complement strand
CTTACAACAAAGGAAATAAGGGCTAAGATGGGCATAGAAAAGGTAGACCACATAAGAGCCATACTCGAAAGCGACAGAGTGTCCAAGCTATGGTACAAGAACACGGGCATGGAGCCCAACGAGGGCGATGTGAGGGAGCTCAACAGGGCGTTCGACACATATATGCTGGAAAATCTGGAGATATACTCCGCGCCCAAGGAATATGTGAGACAGACGCTTGAAACGCTGAGAGAAAGCGGTATAAAGATAGGCTCCACCACGAGCTATTCCACCGACATTATGGAGCACCTTACGGCGTTTGCAGCCACAAAGGGCGTGTATGTGGACTGCTGGATAAATTCCGAGCAGGTGAAGGGACAGGGACGCCCAAATCCCTATATGATATTCAAAAATATGGAGAAGCTCGGCGCTACATCCGTGAGAAATGTTATAAAGGCGGGCGACACCGTAAACGACATAAAGGAAGGCTTAAACGCGGGCGTTACCGCTGTGGGTATAATAGAGGGAAGCTCCGAGATGGGACTTTCTCAGGAGGAATTTGACGCCCTGAGCGAGAAGGAAAAGGCAGCCGAGAGAAAGAGAGTACACGATAAATTCAAACAGGCAGGCGCAGACTATATTATAAATAACTTCAGCTCCCTGCCGTATATCGTGGCACAGCTGCAGAATAGGAAATTGTGATAAAATCCCCCGGAACGGGGGATTTTTTGCGTGGCGGAAAAGCTATGAATCACTTTTAATTATCGGCATGCAAAAAACAAAAATTGTGTGCATTCAGATATTGCATTATGTCTTTCTTTGTGTTATAATAAATGCGTACAAGTTTGTAAAACAGCATGCGGAAAGTTGGTGCTTGTTTGAATAAGAAGGAGATTGCACAAAATGTGCTCAAAGCTAACGGCGGAATAGCCAAAACCGCCGACTTTGTTACGGCAGGCATAAAAAAATATGAGGTGGCGGCACTGTGCAGGGAGGGTCATATTGAACGAATCCGACGCGGAGTGTACCAATTGCCGGACAATGATCAAATAACGGAAGAACAGCTGATTCGCGAACTGCTGCCGCAGGGAATCGTCTGCGTGGAGTCTGCGCTGTTTCATTACGGATACTGCGATTTTGCGCCACGCGCCTGGTCTGTTGCCGTGCCGAGGACAGCGTCACGGACAGTCGGAAACATCGGGGAATTTCCGCTCAGAGCCTACTATATTCAAAAGGAGTATTTTACTATCGGGAAGACCGTTGAAAGTTTCAACGGTGTGATGCTCCCCGTATATGATCGGGAACGCACCGTTTGTGATTGCTTTAAATATAGAACGAAGCTCGATAATGAAACCTTCAATAAGGCGTTGAATGCTTATGCTGCAGATGACCGAAAAAATCTTGCCAATTTGTCAGTGTATGCAAAAAAAATGAAGCTATACAAAAAAGTAATGAGCGTGATGGAGGTGCTGTTGAATGGCTGATGCTGCTATGTCCGTGCTGGCACGGCTAAAAAACAAAGCTAAGGAAAACGGCAGAAGCTATCAGCTTTGTTTACAGCTTTTCTGCCAAGAAGAATTTCTGCGCCGTCTGGAAAAGTCAAAATATGCGGAAAACCTTGTTTTGAAAGGCGGACTTTTCATATATTCCATTACAGGCTTTGACAGCCGTGTTACCGTTGATGTCGATTTTCTTTTGAGGAGGCTCCCCAACACGCCCGAACATCTCAAAGGGATATTGGAAGAGATCATTGCTGCCGACACCGGCAACGATTACATCACCTTTGAGATCAAAAACATAGAGCCCATTTCGGCGGCAAAGAAATACGCAGGGATCGGCGCTTCCCTTGTGGCAAGGATAAAAAACACAAGAACGCCTTTCGGCATTGATTTTGGCATAGGGGATATTATCGTACCCAAGCAGGAAAAACGAAAGCTTCCTACACAGCTTGACGGCTTTGATGCTCCTACGGTCAACACCTATTCGCTGGAGACGGCTGTTGCCGAGAAGCTCGATGCCGTCCTCAGCCTTATGGAGTTCTCCAGCAGGATGAAGGATTATTACGATATATATTATATTGCGAACAAGTTTGATTTTGACGGGATGATGCTCACCGAAGCGCTTAAAAAGACATTTGAAAACCGTGAACATAAATTCACGGCGGAACAGTTCGGACAAGTTATGACCTTCGGCAGTGATGAAGCTATGCAGAAAAAATGGAAGGCCTTCTGCAGAAAGATCGACACAAAAACCGATGATTTCGATACGGTGCTGAAAACAATAAAAGCGTTCTTGGCAGAGCCTTTTACAGCAGTACTGCAGACAGCTGAATATTCGTATCATTGGTCTGCAATGAATGGAAAATGGAGTAAAAACGGAGGAATAAAAAGATGATCAGAGCAGATAGTGGTTTGCAGGGGCTTTCAGCACTTTCAGCTACGCTGAAAGCCGACCTATGGTCGTGCGGATAAGTCTTTCCGCTGCAATCATTGCACGCCCGATTTTATTTTTTTGACAGTCTGAGTTTTTGGAATGAAACCCAAAAACTTTTTAAAATTATAGACTTTTTGGAATGAAATCCAAAAACTTTTCAAAATCGCAGACTTTTTGGAATGAAATCCAAAAACTTTTGAAATCTATATACTTTTAGGAGCAAGTTCCAATTCCTTCAGACCGATTTTATATTTTTACTATCCCCAAAAATCCCATTTTTACAATAAAAAAAGACTCTCCCCGGAAAGTGGAGAGGGAGAGCCTTATTTAACAGATATATTTGTCCGCAAAAATAATAAGCCAAATAGATAATATACTTTAATCCGTATACAGAGTACTTAAAAATCCGGGAGGAAGTCAGAACTCTGCTCAGGTTGCCCAATTCAATGAGAATGCCGTCTTAAAACAGCGTCGTTTCGTGCATAAGGATAATTGGGGAAACAAAGTTTTTTCTGTTTACTTAAAACAGGCAACCGGCTGTCATTGCTCTTGCGAGCTTTAGACCCTTGGCTTTGCGTCCTAATTTTTCAATTAGTTTGCCATATATCTATTAACAAAATTAAGTATACACCCATTCAAAGCAAAATTCAAGGGGTTTTTGCAATTTTTAATTTTTTTAATTTAAAGCGCTGCATACATCTATCCAGCGGTCGCTGCACGAAAATTTTTCAAGCTCCTCGGGCGTAAGCTCTATGGCGCTGTTTGCCGAACCGCAGGCAGGAAATACCGTTTTGAATCTCTTAAGCGACTCATCCAGATACACCTCCGCGCCGTCCTTAAGCGCAAAGGGGCATACTCCGCCTGCTCTGTGTCCCGTGAGAGGCTCCACCTCGTCAAATTGCAGCATTTTAGCCTTGGCTCCGAAATATTGCTTGTATTTTTTGTTGTCTATTTTCGTGTCGCCTGCCGTCACTATTATTATCACCCTGTCGCCTATTTTAAGCGAAAGCGTCTTTGCTATCCTTGCGCCCTCGCATCCCAGAGCCTTGGCAGCCAGCTCCACCGTTGCGCTCGACATATCAAGCTCTCGTATTCTGCCGTCAGCTCCCCATTTTTTGAGATATTCTCTTACAGCTTCTATGGACATAAATATTGACCTCCTTTATATTTATATACAGTATAATATATCACGGCAACAATATCAAGCCGTAAAAGATTTTTATGCTTTTTTGTTTTGCTCACAGCTTATTGCTAAATGCTCCGAAGTGTGTTATACTTCTTATAGAACATATAAACTAAAGAGGTCACGATATGAACATAAGGCTCGGCACCAAACATTTTTTATATCTTTACATAAGCCTGCTTGCCGGATACTGCACGGCGGAGTCCGCAGGCGTATGCTTCCCTTTGGTGTACATATTTTCTACGGCACTGTATTTTGCCGTAATGCTTTATATCGACAGGCGCTTTCATCCCGTTACGGTAGAAGAAAGGGTACACAGCGGTGAAAGAGAGCTCGGAGCGGACATCGCAAGGACGGCTGCGGTCATTCTTGTGCCCGTTCTGCACTTTTTCGGCGAGACATATTATTATTACACAAAGTTTTCGCCCTCGCTCATATTTCCCAGCGCAATAAGATGGCTGAGCGTATGCGCGGTGCCTCTTTTTATGATAATTTCGGGCTATTTCAAGTCAGACGCGGTCATATCCAAAAAGCATTATTTTACAATAATTCCGCTTCTGGCAACTCATGTTTTCATAACGGTGATAAGGCTTTTCGTAGATTTTTATTTCCACGGCAAGACCGTGAACCTGTCCTACATAGCCGCCAAGCTCCTCTATTTTGAATACGGCTGGTACATAAGGCTTTATATATGTATGCTCCTTCTTATGCCGTTTTTCAACATGGCTTATAAGACGCTCGGCAGCAGGACAAGGAAGGAAATATTCCTGCTCACGCTCATATTTTTGACATCCTTGGGCACGCTCACGGCGGACATAGTGCCTTCAAGCTGGCTCATACTCTATGTTTTCGCTTATTACATAATGGGATGCTACTTAAGCGAATACCGTCTTAGGGTAAAGCCAACGGTTGCCCTTGCGCTCCTTTTCGGCATAACGGCGCTCGTGTCGGTATCCACTTATTTCAGGTGCAGGGGAGAGATCTTCGACTGGCGCTTCATAGCCTATCAGAATAACTCCGGCTATTCCTCGCCCTATGTTTTCATAGCCTCGGCGCTCATAATGCTTTTATGCCTTGACATACGCTCGGACAACGCCTGTGTTAAAAAGGCATTCGGGGCGGTCAGCGTGGTTTCGCTTGAAATGTATCTTTTCAGTCAGATGTTTGACGGCTTTATATATAAGGACATTATAAAGCAGGGAATACCCTTTGCCCAAAGCTTCCCCAAGATATTTTTGCTTGCCGGGCTTTCGCTCGTGCTTTCCTTTGCTTCGGGCTGGGCTAAGAAGGGCGTATTTGCTCTTGCAATAAAAGGGGCGGATAAAATACTTAAGAGGTCGGATAAGAATGAACAGCAGTAAAAAAGGCATATTTCTCACAATAACGGGCGGTATATTCTGGGGCATTTCCGGAGTGTGCGGACAGCATTTATTTAAGAGCAAGGGCATAAGCGCAGACTGGCTCGTGAGCATAAGGCTTCTTTCTGCAGGGCTCATAATGTGCCTTGTCACTCTCCTTGTCGGAAATATGCGCCAAGCCTTTATTGAAATTTTCAAAAACAAACGCGATATTCTGCAGCTTGCGCTTTTTGCCGTATTCGGCATGGGCGCGTGTCAGTTCACATACTTTGTGTGCATAGAGGCTTCAAATGCGGCGACTGCCACAATACTGCAGTTCACCGCGCCTGCGCCCATAATGCTCATCACTGCGCTAAAGGCAAGGCGCGTACCCTCGCACTTGGAGCTTATGGCGCTCGTGCTCACGCTTGCCGGAGTGTTTTTCATATCCACTCACGGGCACATAAGCTCCCTCGCAATATCGCAGAGAGCCTTTGTGTGGGGCATAATATCCGCCTTCACGGTGATACTCTATAACCTCCTGCCCTCGGGCCTGATGCAGAGATACGGCACGATACCCGTTCTCGGCTCCGCCATGCTCCTGGGCGGACTTGTGCTGAGCTTATACACAAGGCCCTATATTTTCACGGGCGTATGGGATGCGGAGGCGTTTTTATTTATGTCTGTCATAGTGCTCGTGGGCACGATAGGCGCCTTCGGCTTTTATCTCAAGGGCGTTCAGCTTCTGGGAGCCTCGAGCGCGAGCCTTTTTGCCTCGTCAGAGCCTCTCACCTCGGCTGTGCTCACGGCTGTTTTTATGAAGGTAATGTTTTCGGGCGCGGACATACTCGGTCTTGCGCTTCTTATAGGCGCTTCGCTTATTCTGTCGTTGGAGAAGATGAAAAATGAGCAATAACATGAACACAAACAACATCGTTACAATAGAAGGTATAGTCGAGAAGGTCACATTTTACAACAGCGATAACGGCTATGCCGTATTCACCGTCACCGAGGCCGAGAACATCGATGAGGACGAAATAACCTGCGTGGGCTATGCTCCGTCAATAAGCCAAGGGGAGACCGTGAGGGTGACGGGAAGCGTTGTCACTCACCATTTCTACGGCGAGCAGATAAACATTGAAATGTGCGAGAAGACGGAACCGCGCTCCGAAAGGGCAATACAGCTCTATCTTTCAAGCGGTGTAATAAAGGGCATAGGCGCGAGATTTGCCAAGAGGATAGTGGATAAATTCGGCAGAGATACGCTTGAAATAATGGAAAAGGAGCCCGAGAGGCTTGCGGAGATAAAGGGCATAAGCCGTGAAAGAGCCATGGCAATAGGCGAGATGTACAGAGAAAAGGCGGAGGAAAGGCATGCGCTTCTTTTTCTTGGCGAATACGGCATAACGCCTTCCTACGCCGTGAGGATATACAAGCGCTACAAGGACAGGACAATAGAGGTAGTCACCAAAAATCCCTATTCCCTTGCAGAGGATATATTCGGCATAGGCTTTAAAATAGCGGACAGGATAGCCGAAAATGTGGGCATATCCAAGACATCGCCCTACAGGATAAGGGCAGGAGTGAAATATGTGCTCAACCTTTCCGCCAACAACGGCCATGTGTACATGCCCAAGGAGGAGCTCACGGGGGAAACTGCGGAGCTTCTGGGCATAGACGCCGAGCACATCACAACGGAGCTTACGGCAATGCACATAGGCGGTCAGCTGTGGATAGAGCGCAGGGAGGATAATGAAAGGGTATATCTCAATTACTTCTTCTATGCCGAGGGCTACACCGCCAGAAAGCTCTATGAATTGAGCTCCGCCGTGCCCGATATTAAAAACGACTACAACGATGCCATAGATGCTCTGGAGAGCGCCGAGGGCATAAGCTTTGCGCCCCAGCAGCGCTCCGCCATAATATCCGCAATGGAAAACGGCGCTCTTGTCATAACGGGAGGCCCCGGCACGGGCAAGACCACCATAATAAATGCCATAATAAAGCTCTGCGAGGCGGAAGGGCTTGAAATTGAGCTTGCCGCGCCTACGGGACGCGCCGCCAAGAGAATGGAGGAGGCTGCAGGACACAGCGCAAGCACCATACACAGGCTTCTCGGCATAGGCTTTGTGGAGGAGGGCGCAAGAAATCAGACCTTCGACAAAAACGAGGACAACCCCCTTGAAGCCGATGTAGTCATAATAGACGAAAGCTCAATGATAGATATACTTCTCATACATTCGCTTTTAAAGGCGATACCCCAGGGAACAAGGCTCATACTTGTGGGCGACAGCAATCAGCTGCCCTCCGTAGGTCCCGGCAATGTGCTGAGGGATATAATAAATTCGGGCGTTATAAAGGTGTGCAGGCTCAACGAGATATTCAGGCAGGCGCAGGAGAGCGCCATAGTCACCAATGCCCACCGCATAAACAGGGGCGAATATCCCGACCTCAGGCAGAAGGACAAGGACTTCTTCTTCATGCGCAGAACGAGCACGCAGGAGCTTTCTGCGCTCATAGTCAGCCTTGTGTCCGTCAGACTGCCCAAGTATCTTAACTGCGATCCCCTTCGGGACATACAGGTGCTCACTCCAATGCGTAAGTCGCCCCTTGGCGTTACCGCGCTCAACACCCTTTTGCAGCAGGCGCTCAATCCGCCATCACAGCTCAAGAGGGAAAAGGAATTCCGCGGAGTCAAATTCCGCGAGGGCGACAAGGTCATGCAGATAAAAAATAACTATAATGCCGAGTGGAAAATAGTGCGCCAAGGCAGGATAACGGAGGACGGCGCAGGCGTTTTCAACGGCGATGAGGGCATTATAAGCTATATAGATACCGACAACGAATATGTCGAGGTGGTTTTTGACGACAACAAGACCGTGCGCTATGATTTCAGCCAAATGGACGAGATAGACTTAAGCTATGCCGTCACCATCCATAAGAGCCAGGGAAGCGAATATAAGGCTGTCGTAATGCCCCTTCTCAACGGCCCGGATATGCTTATGAGCCGAAATCTGCTCTATACGGGACTGACCAGAGCAAAGGAGCTTGCCGTAATAGCAGGCCTTGAAAGCACCGTGCAGAGAATGGTGGATAATAACAGGGAGGTCCTGCGCTATACAGGACTGTGCAATAAGCTGAGAGAATTTGCCGAGTTCGCCGAGGGGTAGACAATACTTGCTGGCAGGCCTCGGTTGCATGGGCGAGCAGTATTGCGAAGCAATACGGCCAACTTCCTCGCCCGTTCTCCGCAACATCAATAAAAACCCTGCCTATCTATTGTATAAAGTTAACAAATTTTTCAAAAAATCAGTAATTCTGTTGAAAAGGCAAAATATCTGTGCTATTATAATAATAGCGGGATTTTATCCCTTTGACACAATTTTGCAGTAAAATAACAACACTATATAGCAACAAAGTTATTCAAGCGTTTAAAAGGCAGGTATATATAATGAAAAGAAAATTATTTAACAATAAGGGTTTCACGCTCATGGAGATGATAGTGGTGCTTGTTGTGCTGGCTATACTCATGTGTATCGCCGCGCCCTCCGTTTTCGGCTACAGCAGAAAGGCGCAGGAGACTGCAGCCATTGCCGAGGCAAAGGAGGTTGTCACCGCTATGATAGACTTGCTCAGCGAGGACTACCAAAAAACAGGCTCCAGGATAACGGGCGATGAATGTCTTATAAATAACAACGGCGAAGAAGGCGATGATCATCCTTTGGTTATAGAAGCCAGAAAGCTCGCCGGCATAGTGAGCAAGAATAAGGGAAAGAGCGATGATCATCCCGAAGAGTGGCACGGCAGAGTGCGCGGAAAATGGATAAGAGGCAACAAGGACTTTATACTTTCTCACCTTGTTTATGAGTATTCCGATGACATATGGGTAGTTTATGACAAGGGCGAATATTTGGTTTATAAGGGCGAGACCGATACCCCCCCCGCACACAAGCCCGAGGACGGCAAAAAGCCGGATCCTACAGAAAGAGACGCTCCCCCGACTTATACTCCCGGCAGTGAGCCCGGTCATGAGGACGGCAAGGAAATGCCCACCAAGGCTGAGCTGACTACTCACCAAGAAACAAGCACGGAGGCTTCAACGGAGACTACGACCGTAACTACTACTAAGAATGAAACTTCAACGGAGGCTACGACCGAATCAAAGAAGGACGATGGATTCTTCTCGTTTGCTGCCGGCAGATGGGGACAGATGAAAGCAGATTCAAAGATTAATCCGGATACAAATAAGCCTATGAATCCGGATGGTCTTAATTTCAAACCCGGCTGGCTTTATGGCGATGAATCGGGACTTTATCTCAATATCGGTTCGCAGTATGGAGGACAGGATATACCCGATGATAAGCTTCTTGCTGACCAAGTAACAAAATATGAGCCGTCATTTGTAAGGATAGATCCTAATCTTAAAATATATACGGAAGAAGATTATAATCATGATAGAAATATACTTGATACCGTAAACAATATGGAATATTTCTCAAATTGTCATTTTAATCAATATAAAGTAATACAATTCCATGTTGCTTACCCTGACAACAGTTCTGTTGATGTGAATTATGATGTTCCTAACAGGAAAATTGTTTCACCCGAGACACTTCCTGCATTTAATGAGCCATTTAATGAAACATTTAACGAAACATTTACTCCGCCTGTAAATATAAATTATGAAAAGGAAATACATACATACTGGAACCCAATTACAGGTAACGATGTGCTTGTAAAATACAATTATAAAACAAAAGAAAAAACATTTGTTAATCCTGTTGTTGTAAATGGAAAGTCATATACATTCGATGAACTTTGTAATGAAAGCCAGCAATTTCGTGATACAGTAAATAATGAAATTGCCAATTTTGAAAATCAAATAAAAGCTCAAGAAAAGCAAAACGAAGATGCTTTACAGCAATTTAATGCCAGAAAAGAAGCATTTAATGCTAAAGAAGCTGCATATTATGCGACAAAAGAAAAATGCAAGGCTGTAAACGCTAAAATACAAGAAGCATGTCAGATACTTAACGGTGTTAACATAATCATAAGAGGCGATATAATCTATTATAACGGCAAATATTTCTTGTATGGCTCTTACAATGAAACAGGTCGTTCGGATCTTCGGCTTCTTGGATTTATATGGCAGGGCGAATGGGCTCAAAGAGATAATGACTATAAACCCGATGTTCCTGCTGTACACGGTAATTTCTGCGAGATGACAGACCTTGAAGGAATGCCCCTTGACGAAGTAAGAAACGGCATAAAATCATATCATTAAATTAAAACAAACTTCAGCCCCTCCTCGTGAGGGGCTTTTTGTTCCTTCGCAACATCAATAAAAACCGCCCCCTCCTATTGTGTAAAGTTAACAAATTTTTCAAAAAATTTGTCCTGCTCTTGAAAAAAACGCAACATTGTGATATGCTGAAAATAGCGACTAATGCGAATAGTGAGTTGATATTTATGAAACTGAAAGCGCAAAATTTCCCTCTCTATGCCATTACCGACAGGCGGTGGCTCAAAAATATGAGCCTTCCCGAGGCGGTGGAGCTTGCTGTTGAGGGCGGAGCAGGGCTTATTCAGCTGAGAGAAAAAAATCTCCCCTACGATGAGCTCAAGGCGCTTGCGCTCGATGTGCACAATATCACATCGCAGCACAATGTCCCCCTTATAATAAACGACGATGTAGGGCTTTGCGCGGATATAGACGCCGAGGGCGTGCATGTGGGCGCGGAGGATATGTCCGTCGCCAAGGCAAGGGAGATACTTGGAAATAACAAAATCATAGGCGCTACGGCAAGAACTCTTGAAAGAGCCGTGAAGGCTTACGGCGAGGGCGCGGACTATCTGGGCATAGGCGCAGTGTTCGACACCTCTACCAAGTCGGGCACCACCCGCATGACAAGGGAGCTTGCGCACAGCATAACAGACGCTGTGGATATACCCGCATTTGCCATTGGAGGCATAGACAGCGGAAATATACTCTCGCTTTCGGGCTACGGCATAAGCGGTGTGGCGGTCGTGTCGGCAGTGTTTGCACAGGACGATATAAAAGGCGCCTGCAGGGAGCTTTACTCTCTCGCGGCAAAGGTATGTAAAGGCAGGGATATTTTATGAAAAAGATATTGAAAAATAACAAGGGCTTCACTCTTATTGAGCTTATAGTCGTGCTTGTTGTGCTGACTATTCTCATGTGCCTTACTGCGCCCTCCGTTTTCGGCTACAGCAGAAAGGCTCAGGAAGCGGCGGCGATAGAGGAATGTAAGGGCGTTGTTTCTGCTGTTATTGATATTTTCAGCGATCAGTATGTAAATAAGGGTACTAGAATAACGGGTGATGAATGTCTTATAGGAAAGGGCGATGACCCCGAAGGACGCGATGACCCCACTATCGTTGAAGCAAAGCGCCTTGCAGGCGTGGACGGCGATGTGAGAGGCGCTTGGGTAAGAGGCAACGAGGAGTATATTCTTTCGCACCTTGTTTATGAGTGGTCAAGCAATCTTTGGGTAGTCTATGATGAGGGCGAGTATAAGGTATATAAGGGCATGACGGATACACCGGATAAATATAAGGAAAAGGGTACAAAGCCTGCCGAAAAGCCTGTTGATCCGCCTACTAAGGATCCCGATGAAGATGACTGGGATGAGGAAACTACAGTCAATACCGCTATGCCCGAAGAAAAGCCTACGGAAGCAACAACGGAGGCTGCAACTCAGGCACCGGCAACTCAGGAAGAACCAACTTCGGAAGCAGCTACGGAAGTTGTTGAAGAGCCAAGTGAGACTATTACAATGAAGGATACAGACGGCAATGTGCATGTATTTGGTGAAGGCAGATGGGAAGAAGTTAAGTATAATTCTCAGCCGGCAGATGATACAACGCCGGATCAGAATCATTCCAGAGGAACTGCTAATGTTACAGTAGGTTTGATTTATAAAGACGCTTCGGGAACTTATGTGTGCATAAGTACTGAATGGTTAGGAACAAATATTCCAATGGAATGGACCATAGCCGATTATATGAAGGAACATCCGGATAAAGCATGGTGCCTTATTGAAATTGATGAAAATACACCTATCTGGTTGGAAAAAGACTATGAACAAGATGCGATTGCGCAAGGCGGTTGGGGAAAAAGTGCTTATCCTAAGAATTGGACCGGTTGGGCTGAACCTGATCCTGCAAACCAGATAAATCTCAAATACGGAGATATTAAATATGTTAATGGTGAATATTTAATATGGCCAGATAAATATAATAGTGGTCCGCTCAGCACATATTGGGATTGGACCAATTGGAAAAAATTCAGTGATTAATAAATATATTATAATATAAAAAACATTTTCACGCCCGCTTTATGCGGGCTTTTTTATTTCCGGCTCCGCTCCGCCCTTCTGCCGTTTTTAAAACAAAAAAAGCCTTTCTCACTTTTAAAAAAGCAAAAAAAGCCTTTAATGTATTTTTTATAAAAAACACAAAAAACAAAAAAATCCTGTGCGCCCTGCTCCGACACAGACCTACAGGCGTTTACGCAAAGCACGGCTCAGACCAAGTGACCTTGCAACACACCCAAGATACTGCTTAGTGCTGCTTCCTTCCGGACCTGACACGATTCGCAGGCTCAAGTTGTGCAAGACTCAGTCCTCAGCACCGAAGCTGAGCGCACAGACCCCACAAGCCTATGCCTCGGCAAGGGCATAATCTCTGCTGAAGCGGATTGCAGACTACAGGGCACCGCTGCCTCCCCGGCTAGCACAGGACTATTATATTTTACTATTTATAAAAACAAAAGTCAACTGTTTTTTGCCGGCATTATCTTAGACAATTTTTAATAAAAAAATGCGCTTAAACATATTGCTTTTTTCTTGCTTTACGCTTATAATTATATATATATGTTCAAATTAATCCAAGGGGGTATTTCAGCTATGAGAAAAAGAACACTGAGCGCGGCTCTTGCTCTTTGCATGGCATTGAGCTCGGCGCTTTCCGTTCCGTCATTTGCGGCTGTGGACGACAGCTGGATAGTGGACTGGACGGGCAAGGACGGAAGCATCAACTTCAACGTGACCGCAACGGACAGCTCCGTTGTTATGGAAAACACCAAGGCGAACAACGGCAAGTTCTCGGACGGCGAGGACAGCATTATTTACTATGCCAAGGAATTCGATGTAAACGAGGACTTTGAGCTGAGCGCAAGAGTAAATATAGACGAATACAACACTCTTGCAGAAAGCAGTAATCCTCAGCAGGGCTCCGTGGGCATAGCCGTGCTCGACAGCCTCTATCATAAGACGGACGACATGGCGTATGATGACGCTCTGTATCTCGGCACATATGCAAAGAGCAAGGACAGCGCACTTTCATTCAGAGCCATGAGCAGAAATTCATCCGACAAAAAGGTCATAAGCGATGCGCTTTCCGATGATATAGAAAACACGGGAAGCAACCTGGGAAGCTACAGACTTTCCATAGTAAAGACGGGAAATACATATACTCTCAGATGCGGAGACAAAACTCAGGTAGTTGAAATGACGGCGCTCGAGGACGCTGTTTATCCCTGTTTATACATAGCAAGAAACGTAAAGGCGACCTTCAGCGAAATAAGCCTTAAGACGGCTGAAAGAAAGCCTGTTTCAATGCGCATAGAGGGCAGTTACAGGACGGAATATATATACGGCGAACCCCTCGACCTTTCGGGCATAAAGGTATATGTATCCTACTCAAACGGCGATGTGGAGGAGGTCAAGAATTACCTCGTAAAGGGCTATAATGCCAAGAAGACGGCAAAGCAGGTCGTTACGCTTTCTCTCGGCGACGCTTCGTTCAACATACCCGTTGAGGTGAAGCCTCTTGAAACAAAGGCTATAACCGTGGACTATCTCCCTGCAAAGAGCGCATACGCAAGGGGCGATGTGTTCAAGACGCTCGGTTTGCAGGTGAGCGCAGAGTATTCCGACGGCTCAAAGGAAATACTCGATGCCGATAAGTATACCCTCAACATGGACGGCAGGGCGCTCAAGGACGGCGACAAGCTCGAAACATCGGGCAGAAAGCAGATAAAGGTATACAGAAATGCTCAGGAAGGCATTTCATCCAATATAACGGGAAGCTTCAACATAACGGTCAGCAAGAACCGCATAAGCTCTCTTTCCGTAAAAGCTCCCGACAAGACAATATATTACCTCGGCGACAAGCTCGACACTACGGGCATGGCTGTCACCGCAACATACATTGACGACACAAGAAAAGAAGTATCAGAGCTTGCTTCGCCCGTTGATTACAGGATATCGGGCTTCGAAAGCAACACCACGGGCGACAAGACGGTCGTTCTCACCTCCGTTTCAAACCCCGAGGTGAGCGCGGAATTCAAGGTAAATGTGTTTGAAAGACAGCCCAAGGAGCTGAAAATAACAAATTACCCCAGAACTACATACGCTGTGGGCGAGAGCTTCGACCCCAAGGATATGACAGTCGCCATAGTATATGACAACGGCGATGTGGAGCCCACGGAGGACTACAAGCTCGACACCTCCGCATTCAGCTCGGCGGCGGCAGGCGAAAGCTCCGTAAGCATAAGCGCCGATGGCTTCGAGAGCGTTGCTCTCCCCGTTACCATAGTTGAAAGCATGAATAACGCATGGAGGAGCGCTACCTTCGGTCAGAGCTCGGGCTATGATAAGGGCGCCGAATCCGTAGGCGTTACTGCCGAGAACTACGGCTCATTAAGCGGAAAGATAAATGTGAAGGCATGGGACGGCGCAGGCAAGATAACCAACGACCATGACGGCATGACATACTACTTCACAAGCGTTAAGGGCAGTGACGACTTCAAGCTCACCGCCGACATAACGGTAG
Source organism: uncultured Clostridia bacterium (assembly GCA_947632235.1). Taxonomy (GTDB): domain Bacteria; phylum Bacillota; class Clostridia; order Lachnospirales; family CAG-274; genus Gallispira. The sequence goes on along the minus strand of CANROO010000009.1, from coordinate 16,972 downwards.
ACAGATACCTTGAGCACGACAACGACGACACAAAGAGAAACGGCCAGGAGGCCTTCGGCATAATGGCAAGGGACGTAGTGCCTCTTGACAAGGGTGACGGCAGTATAACAATAGACCCCTCGCAGGCAAAGAAGGACGAGGAAGGCGTTATTGTGCCCATAAGCAACAGCAAGGTATTTGCTTCAAACATAGCTCTCTTCGGCGGTTATTCGGGCACAGGCTGGCCGAGCGACCCCACGGCGGCAAGCTATGAGAAAAATTCCAACATAAACAGAATAAATCTTATGGTAAGAGACAGCGTTACAGCAACGGACGGCGGCGGCACGAGAAACGGCCCCTTCGCCTTAAGCTCCGACTTCCCCAAGGAGGGCAACAAGTACAGGATGACGCTTGAAAGGCTCAACGGCGGTATCCACGCTGTATGCTATAACTATCAGACGGAGGAGACAAAGGACTACTATTACTATGACGATTCCTTCCTCACGGTACAGAATCCCGATGTGCTCTATGTAGGCTTCTTTGCCTCCAGATGGGCTGAAATAACGGTAGAAAACGCAGAGTTTGCGGAGAGCGTGAGAAAGACCGACAGAGTGATAGAAAGCAGTGAAAAGCCTGCTGAAACACCCGAGCTTCTTTTCAGATCCAATCCGTATTCGGCAAAGGCCGTGTATGAATTTGACCTCGACCTTGACAATGCCGAGGGTACCGTAACGGTCAAGATGAACGACAGCGTTATAGCTCAGGACAGACCTATTTCGGACATTGAGCACTTCAAGGCCAACCTTGACACCAATAGAGTGAATAAGCTCGTGGCTGTGTTCACTCCCGATGACAGGCTCAACCTCACAAGCTATGAGCCCATAGTGCTGAGAGAGGACATTTATCACAAGAGCATAAATACGGCAAACACCACCGTATACGCAAGCCCGGACGGCAGCTTCAAGGGCAAGGGTACGGAGAACAGCCCCTACGATATTTACACGGGCTTCGGCTTCCTTCAGCCGGGACAGACGCTTGTTTTAAAGGGCGGTACATATAAGCTCGACAGACCCATAGAGGTGCTCCACGGCGTAAACGGCACCGCTTCCGCAATGTATAACGTGAAGGCGGAGGACGGCAAGAAGGTAATTCTTGACGGACAGAACAAGACAGCAGGCGTTGTGCTCGGCGGAGACTACTGGCACATAACGGGCATAGAGCTCACAAACTGCGCGGAGAATCAGAAGGGCTTCCACCTGGGCGGCAGCCACAATATAATCGAAAACTGCGTATTCCACGACAACAGGGATATGGGTCTTCAGATAAGCAGGATAAGCGGTAAGGACCAGCCTACATTCGACCTCTGGCCCTCTCACAACCTCATACTCAACTGCGAGTCCTACAACAACTGCGACCCGTCCATGATAAATGCAGACGGCTTCGGCGCAAAGCTCACCGTAGGCACGGGCAATGTATTCAGAGGCTGTAAGTCGCATAACAACGTGGATGACGGCTGGGATCTCTATACAAAGGTAAATTCGGGCGCAATAGGTCCCGTGATCCTTGAAAACTGCGAGTCCTACAGAAACGGCTGGAAGCTCAATCCCGACGGCACCGAAACGCCCTACAACGCAGGCGGTAACAACGGCTTCAAGTGCGGAGGAGAGAATGTTGCGGTCCAGCACATACTCATCAACTGCAGGGCTTGGGGCAACGGAAACAACGGTATCACCACCAACTCAAATCCGGCGCTCAAGCTCGTGAATGTTACGTCATACGGCAATGTGGGCTCCAATATAAGGCTCTACAGCGACAAGCCCGATGAATATAACTACGATGTTCAGGGCGTGCGCTCCGTAAACGGCGGAGAGCCCGATGTTGTGGCAACTCTCACGGAAAAGACGGAGTATAAGAACGCCTCGGCAACGCCTCTTGCAAGCGATGTGAACTACTGGTGCGCAAGCGACAAAACAGGAGTGAACGCTTCGGGCGCTGTTATAACGGCAGAGGATATAAAGTAAAATAAAGTAATATGAGGCTGTCCTGACGGGCAGCCTCAATACATAGGAGAAAAAATGACATTCAACGGTTTCAACGAAAGCACAAACGAATTCCTCATAGGAATAAAATACAACAACAACAAAACATGGTTCCAAGAGCACAAGGAGCTTTACACCAAAAATGTACACGAGCCCACGCTTGCGCTCGCCGCGGAGCTGGCTCTCAGAATGAACGAAATGGACAGCAGCTTCACCGAGGTGCCCAAGGTATCCAGAGCCAACAGGGACATACGCTTTTCAAACAACAAGGCGCCCTACAAGGAACACAAGTGGTTTTTCCTGAAGGACAGCTATACAAGAGGCTCCATGCCGTGGAACGCACCCGGCTATTTCTTTGAGATAAGCGCGGAATGGTGGAGATACGGGCTTTTTTACGGCGATGAGCCCAAGGTGATGGCAGGCCTGAGGGCGAAAATAAACGCCGACCCCGCCGCCTGCGAAAGACTTGTGAAGCTCGGCGACAAAAGCCGTTTTGAGCTGGAGGAGGAAAACTATAAAAGGATATTCAATAAGGAGCTCTCGCCCCTCGCAAACAGGTGGGCGCAGAAAAAATGCATAGTCTATGTGAAATACGAGGACTATGACAATATGGATTTCTATTCGCATAAGCTCGCGGACACCATATTCGAGGGATATAGGGAAATTTACGATATTTATAAATATCTTAAGAAGTGAATTTATTTATATTGAGCTTTTAGGCGGTTTGTGATATACTGTTCTAAACTATCCTAATTTTATGGCAGGTGAAAAACTATGGATATGTATATTATGAGCGGAAATAAAGCTGTCGCAAAATACATTGACGGCAGATTTGAAATACTTGACAAAAGCCTTTGTCCTCTGTATCTTCTCAATACGGGAAATGTGGAGCATTGGCTTGAAATGCGCGCCATAGACTGCCACAGAGCCAATTCAAGGCTCCTCAAAAAAGCGTTGAGGCTAAAGGAATATGATGACATAAACACGGTATTAAGCGTAAACGCCGTTACCATAACGGATAATTACTGGATAAAGCCTGAAAACAGCAGTCTGACCTATGAGGATGTGCGTTTTGACAACGACAGCTTTTCAAATCTCGCCCTCACGGGAAATTACAGCAACTTCAACAGAGCTATGAACAGCAGACAGAGCAAAACGCCCGAGCTTACCAACACGGGAAGCTTTGAAAAATGCTGGAAGCTTATAAACGGCGAATGGTGGATGTATAAAAGAGCCGACCATAATCAGCAGTTCACGGAAATTTTCATAAGCAGGCTGAGCGCTCGGCTCGGCATGAAAACGGCAGTGTATGAACGCGGTGAAAAATGCGTTAAAACAAAGGATTTCACGCGGAACGCTTCTGTTAATTTTGAGCCTGCGTACAGCTTTATGAATGATAACGATGATTACAGGGCTGTGTATGAAAAGCTTAAGCCGCTTGCTCCCAAGGCTGTGCCCGATTATGTCAAAATGATATTTATGGACACCGTAACAGCCAATCCCGACAGGCATACATTCAACTTCGGTATATTGCGGGACATTAAAAACGGCTCCGTGATAGGTCTTGCTCCCAATTTTGACAACAACATGGCGCTTATATCAAACGGCTATCCGTCAAGCACAGCCAGAAAAAATGACGCCTTTGTTAGGCTTTTCAATGAGCTTACGGCATATGACGCCTCGCTCAAAAAATATATACCCAAGCTTACGGAGGAGGATATAATAAAGACCATAGCCGATGTCGGCATGAGGGTAAGGACAGACACCGTTGTAGAGTTTATAATGAACGGATATAGGCAGATAGTATAAAAACTGTGCCCTTACCGGTTTTAATAAATGTAGTGTTTGAAACAGTCCCCATTTTTGTAAGAATTTGTATTTCTTTTAATGCAGGGGCGAGCATTGCTCGCCCGCTTTTTTTATTTCCCTTCCTCTTTTATTTTCTCCACAAGCTCGCCTGCGGTCACAAATTCCACCTTATCCTTCACCTCATCGTACACCTCTTCAAGCGCCTGCGCCGTCACTTCTCCGCCCTCTGCGCCCACATGACCTATGGCCACGGCATAGCCCTTTTCCCCGGCAATTTCCACTGCCTTTTTTATATTCTCCTTTATATTCTCCTTATCCTGAGTGCTGTCCAGAAAAACATCTCTCTCTATATACGGCACGCCCAGCCTTTCGGCAGTTTCTCCGCCTACGGACTTTGCCGTTGTAACGCTGTCCAAAAAGAAAAGTCCCCTGTCGCGCGCAGAAGTGAGTATCCTCTCCATTTTTTCGGTGTCCTCGGTTATGAGCGAGCCCATGTGGTTGTTGAAGCCCGACACACCTTCTCCCAACTGCTCCAGATTTTTTTCAAATACGCTCTCCGTTTCGTCAAGGCTCATGCCCGAAAGTATTGGCGTTTCGCCCAGCCAGCTCCTCTTGCCCGTATGCGCCTCCATGGGCTGATGCAGTATGACCTCCTTGCCCGATTTTATGAGCCTCTGCGCTTCCTCCTCGCTGAAGGGCATATAGGGCATTACAGCGCCCGTGAATTTAAACGGCAGGGCAAGCATTTCCTCCGTGCCCTTTGAGTTGTTGCCGAAGTCGTCTATAACTACGGCTACAAGCGGTTTTTCGCTGTAAAATGACGAAACCGCCCTGTTATGTATAAGCCTGAGCGCAAGCACAAAAAATATAAGCACAAGGACTATCTGCGCAATAATTATCTTTTTGCCCGTTTTCATATTTACACTCCTTATTTTTTCTGTTAAAATTATATGAAAGAACGGCTAAAAAAATCAGTATTAAATCATAACGGAGGAAATTGTATGAAGCTAATGTTTGCATCGGATATACACGGCTCGCTTTATTATGCCGAAAAGACAATAAATGCGTTTATGGCGGAAAAGGCCGAAAAGCTTATTCTTCTGGGGGATCTTCTCTATCACGGGCCCCGCAACGACCTGCCCAAAGACTACGACCCCAAGGGCGTTACAGAGCTTCTGAACGGCTGTAAGCAGGATATAATGGCTGTGAGGGGCAACTGCGAGGCGGAGGTGGACCGGATGGTGCTTGATTTCAATGTGATGGCGGACTACGCCCTTATTTTTGAAAAGGGCAGAACATGGTTCATCACCCACGGGCATATATACAACACCTCTAATCCGCCCAAGCTCTGCCGAGGAGACCTGCTCATACACGGTCATACGCATATACAGGCCGTTGAGGAACAGCCCGAAGGATATGTCTATATAAATCCCGGCTCCGTTTCCATACCCAAAAACGGAGACAGCCACGGCTATATGACATATGATGACGGAAAATTTGAAATAAAGGACTTTGAAGGTAATGTTACAAAGGAGTATATATTGCAATGAATGTATTGTTTTTCTCTTTTAATGCAGTAATGCCCATTATACTCATAATTTGCCTCGGCTATATCATAAAACGCACGGGGCTTCTGGGCGAGAGCTTCTTTTCGCAGGCAAACAAATTTGTGTTCAATGCCGCTCTGCCGATATATCTTTTTTACAGCGTATATAACATTGACGCCCTCAGCGCCATAAACTGGAGGCTCATAATTACTGCCTGCGCCCTCGTCATATTTTCGGCTCTGCTCGCAGGCGTATTTTTCATATTTTACACAAAGGACAGCGGAAAAAGAGCCGTGCTCATACAGTGCGCCTTCCGCTCCAATTACGCCATAATAGGCCTGCCCCTCGCAAGGGCTATAGGCGGAGACGAGGCGCTTGCAACGGCAGCCGTTATATCCGCCGTGGGCATACCCGTATTCAATGTGCTGGCGGTAATAGTGCTCTCCGTGTACAGCTACGACAACAAAAAAGGGAGCATCTCTCCCCTCGGAATCGCAAAGTCTATATGCAGAAATCCGCTCATAATAGGCGTTGTGTCGGCGCTTTTGTGCGTATGGCTCAGGGGCCTTGTGACTTTTACTATAAAAGAAGATCTGCCGTTTTTATACAAGGCAATAGAAAATGTGGGGCTCATGGCTTCGCCCCTTGCGCTCGTGGTACAGGGCGGAAAATTTGAGCTGAACGCCGTAAAGGAGCTTGCAAAGGATATAACGCTGGGCGTTGCCTGGAGGCTCATAATAACGCCTGCGCTCTGCCTTTCGCTCATAATGGCTGCTGCAAACACAGGCTTTCTGCCCCTCGGAAGCTCCGACTTCCCTGCACTCATAGCCTTTTACGGCTCCCCCGTTGCCGTAAGCTCCGCAATAATGGCGGAGAGCATGAACTGCCACGGCAAGCTCGCAGGACAGCTCGTTATATGGTGTAATGTCGCATCGATATTCACCGTTTTCGGGCTCATAGCGGTGTTCAGAGGACTGGGGCTGGTGTGAGGACTGTCCCCAAAATGAGAGAATAACGTATATTCAGCTGTTCCAAAGTGTATGGCAGAGCTCGCCCGATAGTCTTTGTACATAATTACCAAAAAAATTTTTTAACGCCAATATTTTTTTAATTTTTAAAAAAATTAAGTTTTTGCAAAAAGGGCGGTCTTGTGGAAAAGTCAAAAAAATATCCCCTTCGGAAAGTGGCATAAATACTTTATTAACAAAGTTATCCCTGTTATCCACAATTCAAATATAGATTTATCCACAAAATTTAGCGATTTTTATTGACTTATCCACAAAAATTTTAAAAATCAAAAAATTCAAAAAAGCCCTAAAACAAGAGGGTTTGAAAATTTTGTGAATTTTTGATGTAAAAAGAAACGGTAAAAATATATAAAAAAATCTTAATATAATAAAGGATTTCAATATTTTATGCAGAAATAAAATAATAAGAGCTGTTGCTCTATTTTTACAAAGGAGTTGGTATTATGCGTTATACATTTGTAGGCAAAAATTTTGAAGTTACTGACAATTTCAGCGCTAAGATAAGCGCCAAGCTCAACAGGATAGCCAAGCTTTTCCCTGCAGATTCCGAGGCAAATGTCGTGCTCTCCGAGATAAAGCTTGACAAAAAGGTGGACATAACGGTGAGCCTTCCCAACAAGAGGATAATAAAGGCGGAGGTAAAAAGCAACGACTTTATGGCATCCGTGGACGAGGCTGTGGACATTCTGGAAAGACAGATGGTGAAGTACAAAAATAAGCTCCGCGGTAAGGCAAAGAAAAGCCCTGCCTTTGCAAACGAGCTCAGTGAGCTTGCTCTGCCCGATGAAGGCTATGCCGAGGACTCCATTAATATAGTAAAAAGCAAGAGATTTTTTGTTAAGCCCATGGATGCGGAGGAAGCGTGCATGGAGATGGATATGATGGGACATAATTTCTTTGTTTTCAGAAATTCGCAGAGCGATGAAATAAACATAGTTTATAAGCGCAAGGACGGCGCTTACGGACTTATTGAGCCCGAGATGTAAGATTGTAATAATATGTAAAGCGAAGGAGGCGTAATGCCTCCTTTCAGACTGTCGAAAAAGTATAAATTGACATAAAAAAATGAAAGGCTAAATAGTTTGCACTATCAAAAAGCGTCGCAGACTAAAATCCGCAAGGCGAGCTTTGCCCGCCTGAGGACAGGAACTTTTCTGTAATTTTGGCATTTATGCCAAAATTGCGGAAAACACGGCTGGTTCCTACATTAGCCTAACTGAAAGAAATGCAAGCATTTCTTTCAAGCGTGTCGATTTTATCGACACGCAAGAAGGAGGCGTAATGCCTCCTTTTTTTAGAGGAAGGACGGGAATTTTATGCTCCGTACTCATCTTAGTACAAAAAGCTGTCAAAAAAGCGCTTAAATTTCGAGGTTCTCTCCATGATTTTAATGTCAATTTACAAAATATTTACTTAAAACACAAAAATGTATTTTACTTTTATATAAAATGTGTTATAATAGGAAGGTATTGTATGATTAAATGGAAAAGTATGTTTTGACCATAGACCAAAGACAGATGAAAGGAGACCGCGATGAAGGGAATAATACTTGCGGGAGGCTCTGGCACAAGGCTCTATCCTCTTACTAAGGTGACGAGCAAACAGCTTCTGCCCGTTTACGACAAGCCCATGATTTTTTATCCGCTCTCAACGCTCATGCTTGCTGGCATAAGGGATATACTCATAATTTCCACCCCCGTGGATCTGCCCAACTTTGAGAGGCTTCTGGGCGACGGCTCCGAAATGGGCATAAACTTAAGCTACAAGGTACAGCCAAGCCCGGACGGACTTGCGCAGGCCTTCCTCATAGGCGAGGACTTCATAGGCGATGACAGCTGTGCCATGGTTCTGGGCGACAATATTTTCTACGGCAACGGCTTCGGCAGGCTCCTTAAGACGGCGGCAGCCAAGGAAAAGGGCGCAACGGTCTTCGGCTACTATGTGGACGACCCCGAGCGCTTCGGCATAGTGGAGTTTGACAGCGAGGGCAAGGCGGTCTCTATAGAAGAAAAGCCACAAAATCCCAAGTCGAATTATGCCGTTACGGGACTTTATTTCTACGACGGGAGCGTTGTGGAGAGGGCTAAAAAGGTGAAGCCCTCCGCAAGAGGCGAGCTGGAGATAACGGACCTCAACAGAATGTATCTTGATGACGGCGAGCTGGAGGTCATCACCTTGGGCAGAGGCTTTGCATGGCTGGATACGGGCACGGTGGATGCGCTTAACGATGCCGCCGAGTTTGTGAAGGTCATAGAGGAGCGCCAGGGAATAATGATCTCCTCCGTTGAGGAAATAGCCTACAGAAACGGCTGGATAACGCGCGAACAGCTTATGCACTGCGCCGAGCTTTACGGCAAATCGGCTTACGGCAAGCACCTTATGAGAGCTGCCGAAAACAAGTACAGATACTAAAGGAGAAATGAAAATGACTGTTATAGTTACAGGCGGAGCAGGCTTTATAGGCAGTAATTTTGTGTTCTATATGCTCGATAAATACAAGGACTGCAGAATAATCTGCCTCGATGCTCTCACCTATGCGGGCAATCTTTCAACGCTTGAGCCCGTAATGGACAATAAGAATTTCAGATTTGTAAAGGCTGATATAAGGGACAGAGAGGCTGTATATAAGCTCTTTGAGGAGGAAAAGCCCGATATTGTGGTCAACTTTGCGGCGGAAAGCCATGTAGACCGCTCTATAGATGATCCCTCCGTTTTTCTTGAAACAAACATAATGGGCACTCAGGTGATGATGGATGCCTGCAGAAAATACGGCATTACGCGCTATCATCAGGTATCTACGGATGAGGTATACGGCGATCTTCCCCTCGACAGACCCGATCTGTTCTTCACGGAGGAAACGCCCATACACACTTCAAGCCCCTACAGCGCTTCAAAGGCCTCCGCAGACCTGCTTGTGCTGGCTTATCACAGAACATACGGCCTGCCCGTGAGCATATCGCGCTGTTCAAACAATTACGGACCCTATCACTTCCCCGAGAAGCTCATTCCGCTCATGATAGCGAATGCGTTAAACGACAAGCCCCTTCCCGTGTACGGCAAGGGCGAGAATGTGCGTGACTGGCTCTATGTGGAGGACCACTGCAAGGCTATTGACCTTATAATACACAAGGGCAGAGTCGGAGAGGTCTACAACATAGGCGGACACAACGAGAAGAGAAATATAGACATTGTAAAGCTCATATGCAGGGAGCTCGGCAAGCCCGAGAGCCTTATAACATTCGTTACCGACAGGAAGGGTCACGACATGCGCTACGCCATAGATCCCACAAAGATACACAATGAGCTTGGCTGGCTGCCCGAAACCAAGTTTGAGGACGGCATAAAGAAGACAATAAGGTGGTATCTCGACAATAAAAAATGGTGGGAGACTATCATTTCGGGAGAGTATAAGGATTATTATGAGAAGATGTATGGGGATAGGTAGATAACTACATTTGTACTACATTTTAATGTAGGGGCGACCTGTGGTCGCCCGCGGGAGACCGCAGGTCTCCCCTACAGGTAAGAGTTGTGGTTTCAATAAAGCGGGGACAGCCTCGCAGCATACATCACGGAAATTATCCGGAGGATTAACATTAATATGAAGGTTTTAGTCACGGGCGTAAAGGGTCAGCTGGGACACGACGCCGTAAATGAGCTTGAAAAAAGAGGTCATACCGCCATAGGCGCGGACATTGACGAAATGGACATAACGGATGCCGCCGCCGTAAGGCGCGTCATAGGCTCCGAAAAGCCTGATGCGGTTATGCACTGCGCCGCCTGGACTGCCGTTGACGCGGCCGAGGATGCCGAAAACATCCCCAAGGTAAGGGCGGTAAATATTGACGGCACGGCAAATATTGCAAGGGTGTGCGCAGAGCTTGATATAAAGCTCATGTATATAAGCACCGACTATGTGTTTGACGGCGAAGGCACAGAGCCTTGGAAGCCCGACTGCAGGGACTACGCACCGCTGAATGTATACGGCGGAACAAAGCTCGGAGGCGAGCTTGCCGTGAGCGAAGCGCTCGATAAGTTCTTCATAGTGCGCATAGCCTGGGTATTCGGCCTTAACGGAAGCAATTTCATAAAGACAATGCTCCGCTTAAGCGATAAATATGACGAAATAAGAGTTGTAAATGACCAGACAGGCACGCCGACATACACCTATGATCTGGCAAGACTGCTTGTCGATATGATAGAAACGGATAAATACGGATATTATCACGCCACTAACGAGGGCGGTTATATATCATGGTATGACTTCGCCTGTGAAATTTTCAGACAGGCAGGCAAAAAAACAAGGGTCATACCCGTAACCACGGAGGAATACGGTATCTCGAAGGCAAAGCGCCCCTTCAACAGCAGGCTTGACAAGTCCAAGCTTTCGGAAATGGGCTTCACACCCCTGCCCGACTGGCGCGATGCGCTTTCACGCTACCTTGAAGAATTGAAAAAAGGAGAATGATATGGGACAGATAAATGTTGAAAAATGCCCCATAGAGGGGTTATATGTTATAACGCCTGCCGTACACGGCGACAGCAGAGGCTATTTCATGGAGACCTACAACAAGAGAGACCTTGAGGAAGCGGGGCTTGACATGGACTTTGTTCAGGACAATCAGTCCTGCTCGTCAAAGGGCGTTCTAAGAGGCCTGCACTATCAGAAGCAATATCCGCAGGGCAAGCTCGTGAGAGTTGTGCGGGGCGCTGTGTTCGATGTGGCTGTGGATCTGAGGAAAAACAGCCCGACCTACGGCAAGTGGTTCGGCGTGGAGCTTTCGGAGGAAAACAAAAAGCAGTTTTACATTCCCGAGGGCTTTGCCCACGGCTTTGCGGTGCTTTCGGACACGGCGGAGTTCTGCTACAAATGCACGGACTTCTACCACCCCAACGATGAGGGAGGCATAGCCTGGAACGACCCCGATATAAATATAGACTGGTCTATGGCAGGCATAAGGGGCGAGTATAAGGGCTCCGCTTCGGCGGAGGGCTATACGCTTGCGGACGGCACGCCTCTTAATCTGAGCGATAAGGACCAAAAATGGAAGGGAATAAAGGAAGCGTTCAGCTTTTAAAAATATAAATAAAATAATATAATGGAGAAATTATTATGGAAGAAAGAAATTTAACGGAAGAAACCTTGGATCTGAAAGAAATACTTGACATAATACTTGTAAAAAAATGGGTGATACTCTGCGTGGCTGTAATAGGCTTTGTGCTTGCCTTCGGCTTCACGAAGATATTCATACCCTATCAGTTCACATCGTCTGTATCGCTCTATGTCAAGAACACCACAAACAAAACTGCCATAGACACCGTAAACCAGTCGGAGCTTACGGCGGCTCAGCAGCTTGCGGAAACATGTATAGCCATACTTCAGGAGGATGTTGTGGTGGACGACATAGGCTCCAAGCTTATGGAAAACTATTCGCAGGAGGAGCTTGAGCTCTATTTCGGCTTTGAGGAGATAGGCGGAGTTACAAGCATATCCACCGAGAGCGTTGCAAACAAGATATCCTACAGCACGGTCAACGAGACTGAGCTTATAAGGGCTGACGCGACCTGCGGTGACCCCGTTATAGCCGCGGACATGTGCAACTACATTGCGGAGATAGCTCCCGAGGTGCTCATAAGAGTTGTAGGCGCAGGCGCCGTTGAGGCGGTGGGAAATGCTAAGGTGCCCACAAATCCCTCTGCTCCCAGCGCAAGAAAAAATGCCCTCATAGGCTTTATAATAGGCTTCATACTCGCTTCGGGCTTCTATATTGTGAAGTTCCTCTTCGACACCACAATAAAGTCGGGCGATGACGCCGTTGAAAAATTCAACAAGCCTCTTATAGGTGAGATACCCTTCTACGAATTTGCCGGACAGCAGAAGAAAAAGCCCAACAAGGTGCTTGTTAAGCTCAAGCTTCAGAAGCCCATAACAGAGAGCAAGGTAAGACAGACAATGCTCGACCTGGGCAAGGACATTCCCTTTGCTGTGCGCGAGGCCTACAACACCATGCGTAACAACATGATGTTCGCCCTCTCCACGGAGAAGTCAAATGTATTCGTTGTTTCAAGCCCCTCTCCGGGTGAAGGCAAGTCCACCACCACGGCTAACTTCTGTATAACCATAGGCGAGACGGAATCCAAGGTCCTCCTTGTGGATGCAGACTTAAGAAAGCCCGTTCAGCACAAGATGTTTGACCTCAGCAACAAGGACGGCCTTTCTACCGTGCTTGCAAACAAGGCAAGCTTTGACAGGGCTGTACACAGGAATGTAAGCGGTAATCTGGATGTGCTCACGGCAGGCCCCATACCGCCTAACCCCTCGCAGATGCTTTCTTCCGAAAATATGGTCAAGTTCATAAACGATGTAAAGGATAAGTACGACTACGTTGTTATAGATACATCGCCCATAAATGTGGTTTCGGACGCTCTTGTGTTCACAAAGCAGACGGCAGGTCTTATACTCGTTACAAGGCAGGATATAACCGTTTACGAGCAGGTAGAAAGAGCTATATCAAGCGCCGAAATGTTCGATGTCAATATACTTGGTCTTGTTGTAAACAGCGTATCCGCAACGGGCGGAAAATACGGCCGTTACGGAAGATACGGCAAGTACGGCTATAAGTACGGCTACAAGTACGGCTATAAATACGGCTACAGCTATGGCTACGGCTACGGCGACAACTATTCACGCACTGAGAAGAAGAGCGGTGAAAGCAATGGACAATAACAGAAAAAATCTCATATGCATCATTATAATAATAGTGCTCGCTCTGCTTTGCGCGGTGATGTTCAAGTTCTTTGACAACAAGAAGTTCTGGCTCACGGACGACTTTGAGCAGAGAATAGTGCAGTACAATGAAAAGGCGGCTCAGGAAAAGGCCAAGAATGCCGAGGCCAAGGCAAGGCGCGAGGCTATACTCGAAAAAACTCCCGGCATCGCCTGCTGGGGTGACGGCTTTACCTACGGCACATACGGCTCAGGCACAAATTATCCTTCCGCTCTCGAGGGCTTTCTTGAAAGCGAGGACTATCCCTATGAGGTATCAAACATGGGCGTCTTCGGCGAAAACAGCCTCACTGTGCTGGGAAGAACGGGCGCAGTACCCTTTGTTGTGGCGGAGGACTTCACGGTAAGCGGTACGGGAGAGGACCTTATTGAGGTTAAAATAACATCCGAGGACGGACAGAGCGTAAACCCCTGTATGCAGGATGTCAACCCGGGCTTCAATCCCTGCGTTGTAAACGGCGTTAAGTGTACCATTTACGGTGAGACCGACAGCTCCGATCTCACCAAGCCCAAGGCTTATTATTTCAACCGTGAGGACGGAAAACAGGACGATATAGATATAAGCGCCGGTACGGTGATAGAGACCGAGGGCTCCAGGGAATTCGGCAACTATATAAATATTCTGCAGATAGGTGACGGAGGCGGATATGCCAATGACAATGAGCTTGCGGGTCAGTTCGAGAGCTTTGCCGAGTACTTCGGCAAGGACGGAAAGTATGTCATACTGGGCAGGATAGGAGGCTCAGAGGCGCAGAATTCCGCTCTTGACGCTCAGCTTACTCAGCAGTTCGGCTCGCACTATCTCAATATAAGAAAGCTTCTGTGTACTCAGAATATAGAGGGCGTGGAATATACCGACAGCGATAAGGCGGAAATGGCTCAGGGCGTTGTGCCTGCCTGCCTCAAGACCGAAAATTACCTCAATAAATACGGCTATAACGCCGTGGGTAAAATTGTGTTCGACAGACTTAAGGAGCTCGGTTTAGCGGAGAAGTAAGAGTGTGTAAAGGATAAGGATAAGAATAAGAATAATAAAAAACTCCCCCCGGCGGGGAGTTTTTACAATCCAAACACTTCCCTCAAAAACACTGCCACGCCCTTTTCATCATTAGTGCCTATCACCCTATCGGCGCTTTTTTTAACTATGTCATGAGCATTGCCCACGGCTATGCCCAGTCCTGCTGCCTCGAGCATCGATATGTCGTTTTCGCTGTCGCCGAAGGCTATTATCTCGTCCCTTTTTATGCCCAGCATATCGGCATATTCCAGCATCGCCGCGCCCTTTGACACATCGCGCCTGTTTATGTCTATGCAGTTCCAGTTGGACTGTACAGCCTTAAGCGAGGGTATCTCCTCATTTATTATATCCCTTACCTTCAGCACGAAGTCCACATCGTTATTTACCACAACGCATTTTATTATGTTCGGCATGTCCGCAACGGCGTATATGTCCTCAACGAGCAGTGTTTCTATTTTGTAGGTCATTTTCTTTTTATACCCCACGGTTTATTCCGCCCTCGTAAAGCTCTCTGCTGTTTGTGTACTGTCTGTCGGTTGTGAATATCTTGCAGGGCGTACCCAGCCTTTTGCATATGTCCATGAATTTAAGCACGGAAGCCCTGTCTATAGCCTTTGTGAAAAATCTTTCGCCCGTATCGAAGTTTACGAGCGTTGCGCCGTTGCACCCTATTATGGGACAGCCTATATCAAGCTCGTCCAGATAGTCGCGCGCTATTATGTCGTTTCGCCCCGTTACGGGCAGTATATGTACGCCCATTGAGTCAAGGCGCCTGAATACGCTTATTATTTCATCGGGCAGGAAGCCCTCGCTGTCAAGTATTGTGCCGTCGCAGTCCGTAGCTATAAGTCTGTACATGGTTTTGCTCCTTGTGTGATCGTATTTTTTAAGCCGTTATACGGCAACAATTTGTATTATACCACATATCGGGCGACAAGTCTAATTATTTATGGGGAAATTATTTTATGTAAAATCAATCAATGTAAAAAATACAGTTGACAAAGCTTAACGACTGTGTTATCATATTATCACGATAAATAAAAAGGCTGTGAAAAGAAGAGTAGGTCAAGCACCTGTTTACAGAGAGCGCCCGGCGGTGAGAGGGTGTATCGTGGACTTTGCCGAATATGGTCTTGGAGCTGCGCACCGACTGCATATATGCATAGGCTGCGATGGGAGGCGCCCTTTACAGCGTCGGGGTATGATAGTACCTGCTGAGGTCTGCTGCCGTGAGGCGCAGATGAAATAAGGTGGTAACACGACAAGTCGTCCTTTGCAAGAGGATGGCGTTTTTTATTTTCGGCATATTTTATATGCCTATGTTAAGGAGGATATTATGGATAAAGGAAAATACTACATCACAACAGCCATCGCCTACACCTCGGGAAAGCCCCACATAGGCAACAGCTATGAAATAGTGCTTGCGGACAGCATAGCGCGCTATAAGAGAATGGAGGGCTATGACGTGTTCTTCCAGACAGGCACGGACGAGCACGGTCAGAAGATAGAGGAAAAGGCCAAGGAAGCAGGCATTACGCCCAAGCAGTTTGTGGACAATGTGGCAGGCGAGATAAAGAGGCTGTGGGACCTCATGAACACATCCTACGATAAGTTCATAAGGACTACCGATGACTACCACGAAAAGCAGATACAGAAGATATTTAAAAAGCTCTATGAAAAGGGCGACATATACAAGAGCGTTTACGAGGGCTTGTACTGCACGCCCTGCGAGAGCTTCTGGACGGAGAGCCAGCTTGTGGACGGCAAGTGTCCCGACTGCGGAAGAGAGGTACACCCCGCAAAGGAGGAGGCTTATTTCCTTAAGCTCAGCAAATATGCCGACAGGCTCATTGAGCACATAAACACTCACCCCGAGTTCATACAGCCCGTTTCAAGGAAAAACGAGATGATGAATAACTTCCTTATCCCCGGTCTTCAGGACCTCTGCGTTTCGAGGACATCCTTCAAGTGGGGCATACCCGTTGACTTTGACGACAAGCATGTTGTATATGTATGGCTTGACGCGCTTTCAAACTATATCACGGGCATAGGCTACGACTGTGACGGCAATAACACCGACCGCTTCAATACAATGTGGCCTGCGGACCTGCACTTGATAGGAAAGGACATAGTGCGTTTTCACACCATTTATTGGCCCATAATACTTATGGCGCTCGATCTTCCGCTCCCCAAGCAGGTTTTCGGTCATCCGTGGCTTCTTATGGATGACGGCAAGATGAGCAAGTCGAAGGGCAATGTGATATATGCCGATGACCTTGTGGATATATTCGGCGTGGATGCTGTGAGGTATTTCGTTCTCCATGAGATGCCCTTTGAAAATGACGGCGTTATAAGCTGGGACCTCATGATAGAAAGAGTCAATTCCGACCTTGCCAATGTGCTCGGCAACCTTGTCAACAGGACAATATCCATGACAAACAAGTACCTCGGCGGAAAGGCGCAGAGCACGGGCGTCTGCGAGGGCGTGGACGATGAGCTCAAAAAGGTGGTCACCTCCTGCCGTGACAAGGTGAAGAGCAGTATGGACAAGCTCAGGGTAGCCGATGCCATAACCGAAATATTTACTCTTTTCAAGAGATGCAATAAATATGTTGACGAAACGGAGCCGTGGGTATTGGGCAAGGACGAGAGCAAAAAGGACAGGCTCTCGGAGGTGCTCTATAACCTCGTAGAGGGCATAACAGTGGGCGCCTGCCTTCTGGAGCCCTTTATGCCCGACACCACTCAGAAGATACTTTCTCAGC